>CALEYV010000121.1 GCA_937927875.1 uncultured Actinomycetes bacterium
CAGTGGCGAAGGAGCGCGTCGAGCGGGACGAGGAAGACCTCGTCCGGCTCTACTTGACCGACATCGGCCAGTACCCGCTGCTGACGAAGGACGACGAGGTCCGCCTGGCCCAGCAGATCGAGGCCGGGAACGCAGCCCGGGAGGACGCCGAGCGGCTCCCGGCCAAGAAGCTCACCCCGGCCAAGAAGCGCGAGCTGCGGCGCACCTCGCGCGAGGGCGAGTACGCCCAGCGCACGTTCGTGCAGTCGAACCTGCGGCTCGTGGTCTCGATCGCCAAGAAGTACCAGGCCTCGGGCCTGCCCCTCCTCGACCTCATCCAGGAGGGGAACCTCGGCCTCATGCACGCGGTCGAGAAGTTCGACTGGCGCAAGGGCTTCAAGTTCTCCACCTACGCGACCTGGTGGATCCGCCAGGCCATCACCCGCGGCATCGCCAACACGGGTCGCACCATCCGGCTACCGGTCCACGCCGGCGACACGCTGGCTCGGCTGCAGAAGGCCCGGTCCCGGCTGGAGCTGAAGCTCGGTCGTCCGGCGACCCTCGCCGAGCTGGCGGTCGAGGTCGAGATGCCCGAGGACAAGGTGACCGAGGCGCTGCGCTTCGCCGCCGAGCCGCTCTCGCTGTCGGAGCCGCTCCGCGAGGACGGCGACGCCGAGCTCGGTGACATCGTCGAGGACCGCTCGGCCGAGTCGCCGTTCGAGGTCGCGGCCACCGCCCTGCTGCCGGACGAGATCGAGAAGCTGCTCGGCCCGCTCGACGAGCGGGAGCGCCAGATCCTCGCCCTGCGGTTCGGGCTCGACCGGGGCGAGCCGCGCACGCTCGAAGAGGTGGGTGAGTACTTCAACCTGACTCGGGAGCGCATCCGCCAGATCGAGGCCCGGGCCATGTCGAAGCTGCGGCACCCGTCGGCCGACACCGGCGCCCGCGACCTGCTCGCGGTTTAGTCGCCGGCGCTCGGCGCCCGCACCGCACGCGTCATCACCGTCACGCGGCGCGCCGCGCCTTGGCGGAGGTGGCAGGAATCGAACCCACCGGACAGGGATCACCCGTCCCACTCGTTTTGAAGACGAGGGGGGCCACCAGACCCCGTTCACCTCCGCTGGGCGTTGTATCAGGCCGGGACCGGGGCCGCGACGGGCGGCGTCTCGGGCCGCCGGGCCCGCTCCCGCAGCCGCCAGTACGCGCCGACGAGCACCCCGAACGTGAACCCGCCGACGTGCGCGCCCCACGCGATCCCGGCGTTGGCCAGCACGTACTGGAACTGCAGCAGGAACCAGAGCACGAGCAGCCAGATCGCCGTCACCTTCCGGAGCAGGAAGGGCCCGAAGAAGATCATCGACTTGATGCGCGCCTTCGGGTAGCAGACGAGATAGGCGCCCATCACCGCCGCGATGGCGCCCGAGGCGCCGATGATCGGCACCGTCGAGCTCGGGTCGATGGCCACCTGGCTCGCGGTCGCGACCGCGCCACCGATCAGGTAGAGGAGCAGGAACCGCCACCAGCCCTTGCGGTCCTCGATGTTGTTGCCGAACACCCAGAGGAAGAGCATGTTCCCGAACAGGTGCGGGATGCTCCCGTGCAGGAACATCGTGAGCACCGCGGCCAGGTAGACGTTCTTGCCGGGGTCGTGGGCCGGTCCGCTGGCATGCGTGCACGCCTCCGTGTCACCGTCGTTGAACGTGCGCTGGAACTCGGCCTCGGTGAGGGGCCGGCCCCGGACCAGCTCGCAGGGGATCCCGGCGTTGTCGACGACAAAGCGCAGGTCGTTGGCGCTCACCGTCTCGGCGACGCCGCTCCAGGAGAAGTGGATGTCGCGGCTCGGCTGCACCGCGAAGTACACGATCGTGCAGGCGAGAATCAGCAGCACCGTGCACCACGGGAGCCGGCGCACCGGGTTCTCGTCGGCCATCGGGATCATCGCGGTGCCCCCGCTTTCGGCGGCCACGTGTACCCGCTCCACTGGGCGCCGTCCCACCACCGCATCGACGCCTCGTGCCACGGGTCGGCGTGCCAGCCCGGCGGCGGCAGCCTCGGCCCCGCCTCCGCGGCTCGCTGCTGCGCGCCGGGGATGCCGGCCAGCAGCGCCCGCACCAGGTCGTCGCGGTGGTTCGTGCCCACCGACAGCCAGTACTTCTTTCCCCCGTCCACCCCGCGGACGCCCACCGAGTCGCGGGTCCAGATCGGGTTGGCGCCGAGGTAGCGGGGGTTGAAGGCCCGCCAGGGCCAGGTGTTGCTGGCCCGGCCCAGCGTGGCGGGATCGAGCGCGGCGAGGCGGGCCCAGCGCCGGTTCACCCACACGTAGTCGTCGTCGAGGCGCACCACCGCGCCGCGGTACCGCAGGACGTTGATGATCCACGCCAGCAGGGCGAGCGGCACGATGATCGGCGCCAGCGCCAGGGCGGTGATGATCACGATCACCGGGAGCCAGAGCCAGGCGCGGGGGGCGGGGCCGATTCTCTCCTCGTAGCGGATCTGGCTGCTCGCCCCGGCCGTGCTCACAGTGCGGGGGAGCGTAGGGGTTGGGCGCCACGAGACGCTCCGGGTCGGCCGGGATAACCTCGGTCAGCCCAGTCACCGACCTGGAGGGCGTCGTGAAGAAGCTGCTCGTGCTCCTGATCCTCGTGATGGTCGGCGTCGCGGTCGCGCGCAAGCTCCGCGAAGCCTGATCCGTCACTCACGCTCGGTCGGGCCCGCCCATGGCGGGCCCGACTCGCGTCCGGGCTCAGCCCTCGGCGCGCTCTCCGAAGCGGCCCGCGTAGCGCTCCGCGAACAGCGCCGGTGATCCGCCGGTGTGCCAGAAGACGATCGCCCCGTCGGTCGGCACCCGCTCCTCCCGCACCGCCGCCAGCAGGCCCGCCATCGCCTTGCCCGTGTACACGGGATCGAGGACCAGCCCCTCGAGGCGGGCCGCCAGCTCGATCGCCTCGACCGTCGCGTCGGTGAGCGCGCCGTAGCCGGACCCGAACCGGGCGTGGTCGACCACCGCCGGCTGGCTCGGCTCGGGACGGCCGGTGCGCGCCGCCGCCTCGGCGGCGAGGCGCGGCACGACGGCGTCGAGGTCGGGACGGGTGCCGACGTCCACCCCGAGGATGCCGACCTCGGGCGAGAGGCCGGCCAACAGGCCGGCGTGGGTGCCACCCGACCCGTCGGCTACCACGACCAGGGCGACGTCGACGTCCTGCGCGCCGGCCTGAACCGAGAGCTCGTCGGCCGCGTCCGCGTACGCGGCCACGCCGGTCACCGACGCGCCCCCGACCGGGATCGCGAACGGACGGCGCCCGTCCCGAGTGAGGCGGGCCGCCAGCTCCTCGATCGCGGCCTCGAGCGCGTAGTAGTCGACCGGCCCGGTGAAGTGCAGGTGGGCGCCGAGCAGCTCGTCGAGCAGCAGATTGCCGCTCGGCCGCTCCGGCCGGTCGCCGGCCAGCGCCACGTGGCAGTCGAGCCCGAGCCGGTTGGCGGCCGCGTTGGTCATCCGCACGTGGTTGCTCTGGGGACCCCCGCCGGTGACGAGCGTGTCGCAGCCGGACTCGAGCGCCTCGGCGCCGAGGGCCTCGAGCTTCCGGGCCTTGTTGCCGCCCAGGGCCAGGCCGGTGCAGTCGTCCCGCTTCACGAACACCGCCGGGCCTCCAAGCGTGGCGCCGAGCCGTGGCATCGCCTCGAGGGGGGTGGGGAGGTGGGCGAGGCCGAGCCCCGACGGGCTCACGCCGCGGCGCGTTCGCGGTGCCGCAGCCACCACCAGACGGCGACGCCGGCGCCGGCGGCGGCGAGCGCGCCGCTGGCGGCCCAGGTCGGCTCGCCGCCCGGGATCCGGTCGCGGAGCCGGACCGGCTTGGCGAAGTTGAGGATCTCCCACTCCTCGGCCCGGGCCAGGCGAGCGAGGTCGCGATCCGGGTTGACCGCCACCGGGTGGCCGACCGCCCGCAGCATCGGCTCGTCGGTGACCGAGTCGGAGTACGCGTACGAGGCCTCGAGGTCGATGTCGCGCTCGGCGGCCAGTTGACGGATCGCCTCCGCCTTGTACGGCCCGTAGCCGTAGAAGGCCAGCTCGCCGGTGTAGTCGCCCTCGGCGTCGACCTCGGCCCGGGTCGCGATCACGTCGTCGACGCCGAGGTGCTCACCGAGCGGTCGCACGACCTCCTCCGGCGCCGAGCTCACGAGTACCACGATGCGACCGGCGGCGTGGTGCTCGCCGATGAGGTCGAGCGCCTCCTTGAAGATGATCGGGGTGACGATCTCCTCGAGCGTCTCCCGCACGATCTCGGCCACGTGGCGCTGGTTCCACCCCTGGATGAGGCCCAGCATCGCCGTGCGCAGCTTCTCCATCTTCGATTCGTCGGCGCCGACGAGCATGAAGATCACCTGCGCGTACGCGCTCTTGACGATCGCGCGTCGCGAGAGGAGCCCCTCGCGGTAGAAGGGACGACCGAACGCCAGGACGCTGCTCTTGGCGATCACGGTCTTGTCGAGGTCGAAGAACGCGGCCTCCACCGCGCCCACGGTAGCCCTCGCCGTTGCCGGCACCGAAGAAGCGCCGCGCCCGCCCGTCGTCGTGCGCGATGTGGTCCGCGGCGCGTCGGCTCCGTGCGCCCCCGCCCCCCGCACGCGTCGGCTGCGGGCCGCCTCCCGGTCGTGCCGGCGCGCTAGCGTTCGCGCCTCCCGGCGGGGCCGGGCTCAGCCTCGGCGTGCCGCAGGCCGGGAGGCCGACCGGACAGGGGAAGGAGCTTCGAACAGATGGGCCTGAGCGTCCTCGCGGCCGAGGGTGGCTACCAGCGCTTCACCCTCGCCGGCGGCGAATGGGGCTGGCTGATCTTCTCCGCCGCGGTGGCGGTGCTCGCCATCCTGGTCGGGCTGGTGCTCGTGCGGGGCGTGCTCGCCGCCGACCAGGGCACCCCGAAGATGATCGAGATCGCCCGGCAGATCCAGATCGGTGCCATGGCGTACCTCCGCCGCCAGTTCCGCACCATCTTGATCATCCTGGTGCCGGTGGCGGGGCTGGTCTTCCTCTCCTCGACCGAGATCGACAAGCCCGGCGGCTCGATCGCGCTGTCGTTCGGCGCTTCCGGCGCGTTTCGGACCGCGGCGTTCATCGCCGGGGCCGTGCTCTCCGGGCTCACCGGGTTCATCGGGATGAGCCTGGCCGTGCGGGGCAACGTGCGCACCGCCGCCGCGGCCCGCTCCGGCTCGCTGAAGGGGGCGCTGAAGGTCGCCTTCCGGACCGGCGGCGTCGCCGGCATGTACACCGTCGGCCTCGGGCTGCTCGGCGCGACCTTCATCATCATGCTGTTCCAGAACACCGCCACCGCGATCCTGATCGGGTTCGGGTTCGGCGGCTCGCTGCTCGCCCTCTTCATGCGGGTGGGCGGCGGCATCTTCACCAAGGCCGCCGACGTCGGCGCTGACCTGGTCGGCAAGGTCGAGCAGGGGATCCCCGAGGACGACCCCCGCAACCCGGCCACCATCGCCGACAACGTGGGTGACAACGTCGGCGACTGCGCCGGGATGGCCGCCGACCTGTTCGAGTCCTACGAGGTCACCCTCGTCGCCGCCATCATCCTCGGCGTCCCCGCGTTCGCGTCGATCGGCGCCAACCCGGCCCTCGGGCTGATCTTCCCGCTCATCGCCCGCGCCGTCGGGGTGCTCGCATCGGTGGTCGGCGTCTTCCTCGTTCGGGCGACCGACCGGGACAAGAGCGCCATGGCGCCGATCAACCGCGGCTTCGCGTCGGCGGGGATCCTCACCGTGCTCGGCGTCGGCGCGGTCGGCATCTTCTACGTCGGCAACCACCACTTCGACGAGGGCTGGCGCGTCACCGGCGCGGTCGTGATCGGCCTCGTGCTGGCCCAGGTGGTCAGCCGACTCACCGAGTACTTCACGTCGACCGAGACCCAGCCGGTGCAGGAGATCGCCGACGCCACCCGGACCGGGCCCGCCACCACCGTGCTCTCGGGGATCAGCAGCGGACTCGAGTCCAGCGTGTGGTCGATCGTGGCGATCGCGGCCGCGCTCGGCGTCGGCATCACGCTCGGGAACGGCAACCTCGAGTTCTCCCTCTACCTCATCGCCCTCACCGGGATGGGCATGCTCGCCACCACCGGGGTCGTCGTCTCCGAGGACACCTTCGGCCCGGTCGCCGACAACGCGGCCGGCATCGCCGAGATGTCGGGCGAGTTCGAGGGCGAGCCGGAGCGGATCATGGTGAGCCTCGACGCGGTCGGCAACACGACCAAGGCCGTCACGAAGGGCTTCGCCATCGGCTCCGCCGTCATCGCGTCGGTGGCGCTCTTCTCCTCGTTCGTCGAGACGATCGGCACCGAGCTCGGGATCAAGAAGGTCGGCAGCGCGCTGTTCCGCGACGCCCGGGCCTCCATCAACGTCGCCGACCCCAAGACGTTCATCGGCTTGCTCATCGGCGGGTCGATCGCCTTCCTCTTCTCCTCGCTCGCCATCCGCGCCGTCGGCCGGTCGGCCGGAACCGTGGTCGAGGAGGTCCGCCGGCAGTTCCGCGAGCGCAGGATCATGGAGGGGATCGACGAGCCCGAGCACGGCAAGGTCATCGACATCTGCACCACCGCCGCGCTGCGGGAGCTGGCGACGCCGGCCCTCCTCGCGGTGCTGGCGCCGGTGATCATCGGCTTCGGGATCAGCTACCTCGCCCTCGGCGCCTTCCTCGCGGCCGTGATCCTCACCGGCCAGCTCATGGCCGTCTTCCTCTCCAACTCCGGCGGGGCGTGGGACAACGCCAAGAAGTACATCGAGGACGGCCACTACGGCGGCAAGGGCTCCGAGTCGCACAAGGCGGCCGTCATCGGCGACACCGTCGGCGACCCGTTCAAGGACACCGCGGGCCCGGCGCTGAACCCGCTCATCAAGGTCATGAACCTGGTGTCGCTGCTGATCCTCCCCGCGATCATCAGCACCCGCAACGACAACCCGACCCGCTACGGCATCGCGGCCGGGGCGCTGGTCGTGCTGCTGGCCGCGATCGCGTTCTCGAAGCGCAAGGGCGGCGCCTTCGCCGAGGAGGCCGACGACGTGTCCGGAGCCCCCGCGGCCGCCGACTGAGCCCCGGCCGCGGCCGGCGTCAGCCCTGGTCGCCCGGCGCCCCGGTGCCGCTCTCGCCGGCCGGCGCCTCGCTGGCGTGCCGGCGGGCCCGCCGCCACTCGAAGAACACCGGCAGCAGCGAGACCAGGATGATCACCGCGATGAGCGGCAGCAGGTAGTTGTCGATGTTGCCGCCGATGGCGTTGCCGAGCGCGTAGCCGAGGAGCAACACCCCGATCGCCCAGAGGAAGGCGCCGACCAGGTTGTAGAGCGAGTACACGCGGCGCTGCATGCGGCCGACGCCCGCCATCACCGGCATGAAGGTGCGGACGACCGGGACGAAGCGGGCCAGCACGATCGCCTTCGCGCCGTGCCGCTCGAAGAAGGCGTGCGT
>CALEYV010000122.1 GCA_937927875.1 uncultured Actinomycetes bacterium
GGAAGAACCGCTGGTCGGCGTCCACGGCCCGCAGGTCGCCGAGGAACTCGATGGCCCGGTCGGCCAGGTCGGCCGAGAGGTGGTAGCCCTCGTCGATCTCGCGGGGCGGCCGCACCGAGTGGTTGTCGTGGTACAGGGCGGGGACGAACTGGTGGGTCTCGCCGCCGTGGAACCCGTACCAGCGGTCGAAGCCCCGTCCGAGGGGCCAGGTCCAGCGCGGCGCGGCCAGGTTGGTCTCGTCCTCGGGCGTGAGGTGCCACTTGCCGACCGCGTACGTCGCGTAGCCGTGCTCCCGGAGGATCTCGGAGAGGTAGCCGTTCTCCTTGGGCGGGACGCCGCAATAGCCGGGGAAGCCGACCGCTAGGTCGGCCACCCGTCCCATCCCGTTGCGGTGCTGGTTGCGACCGGTCAGCAGGCAGGCCCGGGTCGGGGAGCACAGGGCGGTGGTGTGGAAGTTCGACAGCCGCACGCCGCCGGCGGCCAGGCCGTCGATCACCGGCGTCGAGAGGTCGGAGCCGTAGCAGCCGAGCTGCGCGAAGCCGACGTCGTCGAGGACGATCAGGAGGACGTTCGGCGCGCCGTCCGGCGGCGACGGCCGCGGCGGCCACCACGGCTCGGAGTCGCGCCAGTCGCGACCGATCCGCCCGCCAAACTCCTGCTGCTCCGGCATCGGCACCCCTCCGCACCCCACGAACGCGCGCATCCCTGACGCGGCGCGTCGAACGGCTCGGCACTGTACTGCCGGACCCGTTGCTGGCTCCTCGGCTACACGCCGGTGGCCATCACGACGGCGCGTCGGCGTCACGCGCCGTGTCGGCGGTGACGGCTCGTCCGGCGCGCAGCCCGTCGAGCCAGGCGATGACCGCGGTCTCGTACGCGACGCCGAACGCGACGACCGCCGCGGTGCCGGCGTCGGGTGCCGCGATGCGCTCGTAGAGGCGGAGTCGCTCCTCGTGCTCGGCCCGGCTGGCGACGAGAAACGAGTCGAGCGTCGCTCGATCCAGGTGCTCGCCGAACCAGAGCTTCACCAGCAGCGGCATCCGGATCTGCTCGGGACCCGGCTCCTGGCGGATCCAGTCCTGGAAGGCGCGCCGCCCGGCGGCCGTGATCGTGAAGGGCCGGCGATCGCGCACCCCCGGCTCACCGGCGCGGATGAGCGAGCGCGCCTCGAGCGTGCGCAGCTCCCGGTACACGTGGCTCGGCGTCACGTTCCAGAAGCGCGACAGCCCTTGCTCCACGACTTGGAGCAGCTCCCAGCCGGTCCGGGGCTGGTCCATCAGGAAGCCCAGGAGCGAGCCCTGGGTGGCGTTGAGTCCGGCCACTTGACATTCCCTTCTGGAGGGTTAGCCTAGTCCGATCATCCCTTAGGGAAGGTGGCAGTGGTCGAGGACCTGGTCGCCGAGCTGGAGCGGGAGGGCTACGCGCTCATCCCCGACGCCGCCGCCCCGGCCGCGGTGGCGGCGGCTCGGGCCGACCTCGAGCGCATCCTCGAGCGCACGCCGCCGGGCCGGGACGACTTCGAGGGACGTCGGACCCAGCGCGTGTACGCGCTCTTCGCCAAGACCCGCGCCCTCGACGACTTCGCGCTGCACCCGGTGGTGCTCGGCGTGCTGGATCGGGTCCTCGGCGACTACCAGCTCAGCGCGCCGGCCGCCATCGCCATCGGGCCGGGCGAGCGGGACCAGCCCCTCCATCCGGACGACGCGATCTATCCGGTCCCCCGCCCCCACGCCGAGCTGGTCGTGAACGTGATGTGGCCGCTCGAGGACTTCACGGTGCCCAACGGCGCGACCCGCATCGTGCCGGGCAGCCATCGGTGGGCGGAGGCGCGACCCGGTCCCGAGACTCCGACCCGAGCCATCGAGATGCCCGCCGGCTCGGCGCTGCTGTACCTGGGCAGCGTCTGGCACGGCGGCGGCGCCAACCACACCGAACGGGTCCGGCTCGGCGTGGTGCTGCACTACGCGGCGGCGTGGCTGCGGCCGGTCGAGAACCACGTCCTCGCGGTGCCGCCGAGCGTCGTGGGCACGCTGCCCACCCGGCTCCAGGAGCTGCTCGGCTACAACATCTGCCCGCCGTTCATCGGCTACGTCGACGGTCACCATCCGAGAAAGCTCCTGACCGCCGACCGCGGCGAGTAGCACCACGTCGTCCGGCCGCGCCCGGCGCGATTGAGTACGCATGGCGGGCCGGGTGAGTATCGCTACTCAGGTCGCGAGCGCGGTCGACGTGGATGATGGCGGCATGTCCACGTCACCGCCCCGCCTGCCGACGCAGCCGAACAAGCCCTGGTACCTGCGACCGCGCTACGCGATCTGGCTCGGCCCGCCGCTGCTCGTCGGCTGCCTCGCGCTGCGGTTCGCCTGGGGGGGTATCGCCGGCCCGCCCCGCTTCCTCTTCCCGGTCGCCTACCTCATGGGAGTGGCGGGAGCCCTGCTCACCTACGTCGGCGTGACCGGTCGCGAGCGCCGTTAGCGCCCAAGTCGACTGCGAAGCTGCATCGACCGCGCCGACGGGCGCGGCCGGTCAGCCGGCCCGCTCCCGCTAGAGCCCCTCGACCCGGTTGCGCGCCTGCTCGGCCGATTGGCGCTCAGCGCGCTTCTGGCGCTTCGCCATCCGCTTCTCTTGCAGCGACTTGCCGCGCTTCTTGTCGTTGTTCTTATGTGGTGACTTGTCAGCCATCTCGGGCTCCTTGCTCGCTCGCCGACTGGACAGAACTCATGACGGGTTGGACGAGGCCTCCGTCTGGACAGCCGCCGCGGCGGTGCGGGCGTCGGCGTCGGCCAGGGTTCGGCGCACCGCCTCGACGTCGAACGGCTCCTCGTGTCCTTCGGGATCCCATTGGCTGCGCGGGGTGCCGAAGTAGTCGCCGCCGTAGACGTGGATGGCCGCCGTGTACCGCGGGTGGGGGTTGCTCACCGAGTGGATCGTCTCGGGACCGAGCCGCGCGACCTCGCCAGCCTCCAGGCGCTTGCCACCGGACACCTCGATCCGCTCGGGACCACGCCGGTAGAAGGTGTTGTCCTCGCCTCCGCCGTAGATGCCGATGGCGGCCCACATCCGGTGGTCGTGCGGGAACAGCACGACGCCGGGGGGCCAGACGAACTGGAGGATGGTCAGCTCGGGCGAGTGGTGCAGTGTCTGGAAGCCGCCCTTCGTCGGCGCTCCGATGGCGTCGTCGATCGCCCCCGGCGCTGACACCGCCCGCTCCACCAGCTCCTGGATCGCCAGCTGCGGCCGGGGGTCGCTGAGCGCGGCTCGACATTCGCTCACGAACGAATCGACGTCGAACACGACCACACCCGCTTCGGCTCGCGTGGGGGCGCCCCCAAACCTACGCCGGAACCAGCCGGTGCCGGGCCACCGTTGCGGGGCGCCGTCGCCCGGGCGGCGGGGGCCGAGGGCGGCTTCAGCGGGGCTGGCGCCCGGTCGATGCATCGTCGGCGGCGAGTGGCGGAAGTCACCGGCCCCGGCCGTTGACGAACCCCCAGGAGTCGCGGACGCTGGCTTGTAGGCTGCGCAGTGCAGGGATGGGGCAGATGAAATTCCACGGCACGTGAGCGCGCCAGGTCGCGCGGGTGCCCGCCGCGAGCGGGCCCGACGGCGTCACGCGGTCCAGGGCTTCGTCGCGCTGGCCGTCGTGATCGGGATCGCCTCGACAGCGACCCTGGCGTCGGCACCGGCCGCCCGCAAGGCGGGGGTCTGGGTCGCGGCCTGGAGCACCAGCCCCCAGGGGCTCTTCCCGCTGTCGCTCCCCGCCGCCGGCTCGGCTCGCGGCGTGCCGACCCAGCTCACGGTGCGGGAGGTCGTGCACCCGAGCGTGGGTGGCACCGTCCTCCGGGTTCGGGTGACGAACGCCTACGGCCTGACGCCACTCGTGATCGACGCGGCCACGGTCGGGGTCGCGGCGTACGCGGGAGGTGTCGTCAGCGGCACGCTGCGAGCGGTGACGTTCGGCGGCCGGCACGCGATCAGACTCGCCCCCGGCGCCGAGGCGCTCACCGACGCGGTCCGGCGTGCGGTCGGCCCCGCGGACAGCCTCGCCATCAGCCTCGCCGTCCCCGCCGACACCACCAGCTCGACCCAGAACCTCGACGCCCGTCAGTACAACTACGCGGGCCTCGGGGACCGGACCTCCCAGCTGTCGGGCGCCGGCTTCCTGGCGTCCGCGGTGTGGTCCTGGGTCAGCGACGTCGACGTGCTGCGCGGCGCGCCATCGCACGCGGTCGTTGCGCTCGGCGACTCGCTGACGAGCGGCACCGGCTCGACGGTTGGCGCCAACGCCCGCTGGCCGGATGTGCTCGCCCGTCGGCTCGACCGGCGACCCGGCAACGGCGTCGCGGTCGTGAACGCCGGCATCGCCGGCAACCACCTCCTCGTGTCGAGCCAGTTCAGCCCGAGCGCGCTCGACCGGCTCCGCCGGGACGTGCTCGACCAGTCCGGCGTGCGGACGATGATCGTGCTGCTCGGCGTGAACGACCTCGGCGGCGCGAGCGCAACCCAGCCGGTAACGGCCAGCAAGCTCATCGCCGGCTTCAAGCGGATCATCGCTACCGCCCACCATGCCGGCGTGCGGGTCGTCGGCGCGACGATGCTCCCGTTCCGCGGCTTCATCGCGTGGTCACCGGCGAAGGAGCGTCAGCGCGACGCGCTCAACGCCTGGATCCGCAGCGGCGGCAGCTTCGACGGCGTGATCGACCTGGCGCGGGCGGTCGCCAGCCCGCTCGATCCGCAGCGGATCAACCCCAACTTCGACCTCGGCGACCACATCCATCTCAACGACGCCGGGTACACCGCGGTCGCCTACGCCATCCCGCTCGACCGCCTCTAGCGCGACGCGCCATCGCCCGGGCCTCGCGCCTGAGCCCCAATACGATGACCGCCCGTGGCAGCGGCGCGTCCACCCGTCCCGTTCTTCCTCGCGCGGCCGGCTGACTTCCCGCCCGGGCCCGGGGGTCGTGGTGCTCATGGAGGGCACCGGCATCAGCCCCCAGCTGCTGCGGGTCTGCGAGCGGCTGGCCGCCGAGGGCTACGCCGCGATCGCGCCCGACCTCTTCCACCATCTCGGCGGCAGCAACCCGGACCGCCTCCCCGAGCAGTTCCTCGCCTTGCGCAGCGAGGACGCGCTCGCGGACATCCGCGCCTGCGTCGCGGAGCTGCGCCAGCTCGGGGCGACGGCGGTCGGCGTGACCGGGTTCTGCATGGGTGGCCGCCTGACCTACGAGGCGGCCGTCGACGCGGTCGACGTCGAGGCGGCGGCGTCGTTCTACGGCGCCCGCATCGGCCGCCTGCTCGGCGAGCCGCACTGTCCGCTCCTGTGCTTCTTCGGCGGGGCCGACGAGTACATCCCCGTCGAGGAGATCGCAGCCGTGCAGGCGCACCATCCCGGGCGCGTCGTCGTGTATCCGGAGGCCGGCCACGGGTTCATGCGCGACGGCTCCCCCAGCTTCGACGAGGCGGCCGCGACGGACGCCTGGCGCCGGCTCCTCGACTTCTTCGCCGAGCACCTCCGCTGAGGCGCCGCGGCCCGTCGCGACGATGGCCGTCGCGAGGCGCCCGACCGTCCCGAGCCCCGCGGCGCCGGGGCGAGGGGGACCCTGTCGCGCCGACCGCTACGCAGCGCGGCTCAGTCGGGGCGGGCGTCGTCGCGCTGGTCGCGTGCCGCGCCGACCGCGGTCAGCAGCGCGTCCACCGTCGGCCGGTCCTCGGGCCGCGTCTGTCGGTAGGCGTACGAGAGACGGCCGTCGGGTCCGACGACGAAGTCGCCGCCCAGCTGGCGTGTGTCCTGGGTCGGCCGCTGCAGCCGCCGCCCCCGCCGGACCAGCCGCACGTAGACCGCCAGCGTGCTCGGGCTCCACACCCGCCACCACGGGGCCCGGCCCAGCCCGTAGGCGCGGTACGCCTCGCGCCGCTCGTCGGCCAGCACCGGGTACCGCAGACCGAGCTGGCGGCGGAACCCGCGCAGGTTGCGCGCCCTGGTGAAGGTGACGAGCACCACCGCTGCGTCACCGAATTCGTCGAGGCGATCGCTCACGGCGATCGCGTGCTCACGGCACGGCAGTCACGCGAGGTGACGGTGGAAGATCAGCACCACCGGGCGGCCCCGGTGCTCGGACAGCCGCCACCATCCGCCCTGGTCGTCCGGCTGCGCCACCTCCGGCGCCATCGAGCCCGGCGAGGGATCCATCCTCACTCCTCTCCTTCTCGCTGCATGATCCCCCGTCCGCGCCCGTCCCGAACCGCCCGCGCCGCCTCGGGACGGTGCGGCACACTGCTGGCGTGGCAGGCCCGTCGAAGGTGACGCGCGTCGGGCTGCTGGCCCCGATGGAGCACGAGCTGCAGCCGCTCGTCCGCCGGCTGGGGCTCAAGGCCGACGGCGACGTGTACCGGGGCCGGGCCCGCGACGTCGAGGTCGTCGCCCTCCTGACCACGATGGGCATGGCGGCCGCCGCCGACGCGACCCGGCGGATCCTCGACGAGGGCGTCGACTGGGTGATCGTGGTGGGCATCGCGGGCGGCGTCGACCAGCAGACGGTCAAGATCGGCGACCTCGTCGTGCCCGAGGCCGTGATCGACCGGGCCGCCGGCACCTCGTACCGCCCGACCCCGCTCGGGGACGTCCCGGCGGCCGGGACCATCAGCTGCGGCGACGACCTCATCGTCGACCCGTCCCGGCTGGCCGAGCTGCACGCCCAGGGCATCGTCGCAGTCGACATGGAGACGGCCGGCGTCGCCGCGGTGTGCGAGGAGGCCGGCCGCCCGTGGTCGGTGTTCCGGAGCATCAGCGACTACGCCGGCGAGGGCCTCGTCGACGAGGAGCTCTTCGCGATGACCCGCCCCGACGGGACGGCCGACGACGAGGCCATCACCGAGTACCTCGCGGCGCATCCCGACAAGATCGACGACCTCATGCGCCTGGCCCAGGACATGACCGTCGCCACCGAGGCCGCGGCGGACGCCGCGGTGCGCTCGCTCAGCACCCTCTGACACGACCGCCGCGCCCGCGCGGCTCCGCCAGGAATCCCAGCGGGCGAGCAGGCGCTCCTTAGGATGATCGCAGCAGGGACACGGAGGTTCCGTCCATGGAGCGCGGCGGCCTCGGGCGAAGCCTCTCCTCGATTCTCGCCGGGACACGCGACGTCCGCGACGACGCCGGCGCGCGCGTGTCGTCCGACGCGACGCCGACCCTGGCGCTCGCCTACCAGGCGCTCGCCATGCTCGTGGAAGCGCGCCGACTGCAGGACGCGGTGGTCGTGGTCGACGACCCGGCGCTCGGCCGGCAGCTGTTCGCGGCCGGCCGGCGGCCGCTGACGGCCGACGACGAGTCCCTGCTCGACGGGCCCGCCGGCTGCTGGACCGAGCCGCCCACCCAAGCCAACGACCTCGAGCTCGAGCTCGAGCTCGTCCAGCGAGTGTGCGCCACCGCGCTGCGCGCCGCGGTCAGCGAGCCCGACGTGCAATCGCCGGTCGACGCGCTCGAGCTGGCGCTCCGTCAGCTGCCCGGCGTCTACGGCGTCGCCGTCGACGCCGAGGACCCGATCGTCGAGGTCCACGCGACGGAAGACACCGAGCCCGACCTCGCCCGACGCGTCGGATCCCTCGCCCGCGCCCACCTCGAGGACGTCGTGACCGTCGACCTCGTCCGGCGCAGCCGGTCACCGCGCCCGTCTTTGCCCGACCAACCGCCCGACCCGGCAAGGCGCGAGCCCAGCGGCGTGACGGGCGCGCGCGAGCCGGCCCCGGCGCCCGTCGCCTCGGCGGACCTCGTCTCGGCTCGCACGCTGCCCGGCTACCAGACGATCGAGGTCCGACTGGCCGGCGCGGGAACGGCCCGGGTCGGGCACGGGCCCCGGCGGCGCGGGCTGGCCGGCGCGGTCGCGGCCGCCCTCGACGCGTCCCGGACCGCGCAACTGGCGGCGGTGTGGGTGCGCACCATCCGCACCACCACCGACGGGCGGAGCGTCGTCGCGGTGGCGCTCCGACCCGGCGCGTCGACGCGCCTGCGCTACGGGACCGGCGACGGTGCCAACGCCATCGAGGCTGCGGCGCGAGCGACGCTCCAGGCCATCGCGGCGCCGGAGGACGCGGTCCCGGCCGGCGCCGACCTCACCTGACCCGAGGTCAGGGGCCGGGCGGGGTCAGCGGGCGCGGGTCGGCGCGCTGGATGGCCGCGATCACGTCGTCGCCGACCGGCAGCGGCGCGCAGCCGTGGTCGTGCTCGCACACGAAGTCGAACTGCGGGGCGGCCGCCGAGTGGCAGCTCTGGCAGCTGCCCCCGAACCGGTTCACGACGTTGCTCGTGCCCCGCGTCGTAATCGTCGTCCCCAGGGCCGTCGTCTGCAGCGTGAAGAACTCCCAGTCATGGGTGGCGCGGTTGAAGCCCTTGCGGCGCTTCACCATCGCCTCCTGGGGCACGAGCTGGATGATCGTGCCGACCGGGTAGACGCCGCCCTTCGGCGAGTTCGCCACCCGCAGGGCCTGCTTGAGGTGGCCGAGGGGATTCGAGATGAAGAACCCGCGAACCCTCGTCATCGTGGCGAGGTTGTGGAAGTCGCTCGCGGTGGCGACGAGGTCCTTGGGCGCCGGCTTCGAGCTCGGGTGGAGCGCGTCCTGTCCGCTCGCGACACCGGCCGCCGCCAGGACCGCCACCAGCACGACCGCGAGCCCGATGGTGGCTGCCCAGATCCCGCCGCGCCGCAGCAGCCGGGGCACGGACCTCACGGACGCGCCCGGTGGACGGCGGGCCACCATCGTGACTCCGGCACCCTCGTCATACGGCGGGTCGGCGGCGATGGATTGGCCGGCGAGCGGGGCGGCCCCGAAACCGGCGGTTCATCGAAGGGATACGCCGGCGCAACGTCGGCCCGGTAATCAGGGGGCTGGAGGCGGCGGTGGCGGCCCGGGTGCTCCCCCCGAACCCGGGCCGCGCTCCGCCGCCCGGAGCCTCGCCGAGCCCAGCCGCGCCGCGGCCCGCCACTAGGACGCTGTTGAAGAAGGCGGTTTGTTTGGGGCGGCGGGT
>CALEYV010000123.1 GCA_937927875.1 uncultured Actinomycetes bacterium
GGCGGCACGTAGCATGCGCCCATGCTGAGCCGCCACGAGGCCGTGGCGCTGCGCGACGCTCCCCTCGCCGAGCTCCTCGCCGCCGCGTCGGCGGTGCGGGACGCCGCCCACGGCACCCGGGTGACCTTCTCGCCGAAGGTGTTCATCGCGCTGACGATGCTCTGCCGGGACCACTGCGGCTACTGCACGTTCGCGAAGCCGCCGGCCCGGCTGGCGGCGCCGTACCTCGAGCTCGACGAGGTGCTCGCCATCGCGCGGTCGGGCGCGGCCGCCGGCTGCCATGAGGCCCTCTTCACCCTCGGCGAGGCGCCCGAGGCCCGCTACCCCGACGCCGCGCAGTGGCTGGGCGACCACGGCTACTCCAGCACCGTCGACTACCTCGTCGCGGTGGCCGGCGCGGTCGTCGCCGAGACCGGCCTGCTTCCACACGCCAACGCGGGCGCGCTGCCCCGCGGGGACCTCCACCGCCTGCGGGCGGTGAGCCCGTCGCAGGGGATGATGCTCGAGACGCTGGCGGCCCGGCTCGCCGAGCCCGGCGGGCCGCACCACCGCGCCCCCGACAAGACACCGGCCCGGCGGCTCGCCACCCTCGAGGCGGCCGGGGCCGCGCGGGTGCCGTTCACGACCGGGATCCTCGTCGGCATCGGCGAGACGTTCGAGGAGCGCGTCGACGCGCTCGTCGCCATCCGCGAGTCGCACCAGCGGCACGGCCACGTCCAGGAGGTGATCGTCCAGAACTTCCTGCCCAAGCCCGGCACCGCCATGCACGGCCACGCACCGTGCCCTCGTGACGAGTACCTCCGCGCCATCGCGGTGGCGCGGCTCGTCCTCCCGCCGTCCGTGCACCTGCAGGCGCCGCCGAACCTGAGCGACGACCTGGCGCCGCTGCTGGCGGCCGGCATCGACGACTGGGGCGGGGTGTCGCCGGTGACGCCCGACCACGTCAACCCCGAGCGGCCCTGGCCGGCGCTCGAGCGGCTCCGCGCCGCCACCGAGGCGGCGGGCCGGGCGCTGGCGCCGCGGCTGACCGTCTACCCCGAGTACGTGCGCGACGAGGCCTGGATCGACGCCGACCTGCGACCGGCGGTCCGGCGCGCGTCGGACGCCGAGGGTCTGGCCCGCGACGACGGGTGGGCCGCAGGCGGCGACGCGCCCCCACCCGAGCTGCTCGGGTCGACCGGCCCGGCCCGGGCCGCGGGTGCGGTCGGCGAGGTGCTCGACGGGGTGCTGGCGGGCCAGGAGCCGGGCGTCGACGAGCTCGTCACCCTGCTCCAGGCGCGCGGGCCCGAGGTCCTGCGGGTGGCCGAGGTCGCCGACCAGCTGCGCCGCGACCTGGTCGGCGACGTCGTGACGTTCGTGCGCACCCGCAACATCAACTACACGAACGTCTGCACCTTCAAGTGCCGGTTCTGCGCCTTCTCGAAGGGTCCGCTCTCGCTGAACCTCCGCGGCGACCCGTACCTCCTCGACCTGACGGAGGTGCAGCGCCGGGTCGTCGAGGCGGTCGACCACGGCGCGACCGAGGTCTGCCTCCAGGGCGGCATCCACCCCGACTTCGACGGCGACTACTACGTGTCCGTCGCCAGGGCCGTGAAGGAGGTCGCGCCGAGCATCCACCTCCACGGGTTCACCGCGCTCGAGGTGACGGAGGGGGCGCGGCGGCTCGGGGTGCCGCTGCGCGACTACCTGCTCGTCCTGCAGGAGGCGGGCCTGGCATCCCTCCCCGGCACCGCGGCCGAGGTCCTCGACGACGAGGTCCGGGCCGTCATCTGCCCCGACAAGGTGACGACCGACGAGTGGCTCGAGGCGCATCGGATCGCCCACTCCATCGGGCTGCGCTCGAACGTCACGATCATGTTCGGGCACGTCGAGCGGCCGGTGCACGTGGCTCGCCACCTGGTCCGCACCCGGGCCCTACAGCGCGAGACGGGCGGCTTCACCGAGTTCGTCCCGCTGCCGTTCGTCCACATGGCGACACCGCTGTCCCTCGCCGGCAAGGCCCGGAAGGGCCCGACGTTCCGCGAGGTGCTGCTCATGCACGCGGTCGGTCGCATTGCCTACCGGGGGACGATCGACAACATCCAGGTGTCGTGGGTGAAGGTCGGGATCCGGGGCGCGCGCCAGACCCTCCGGGCCGGCTGCAACGACCTCGGCGGGACGCTGATGGACGAGAACATCTCCCGGGCGGCCGGCGCGTCGCACGGCCAGGAGCTCACCGACGACGACTTCCACGCCATCGTCGACCCGCTCGGGCGCCCCCTCGAGCAGCGCACCACCCTCTACGGCCGCACCCGGACCGAGGGCCGGCCGCTTCGGCCCCGCGCCGCCGAGCCGGTGCCGGTCGCGCTCGGCGGCCGCACCGGCCGGTGACGCCACCGGCGGCGGACGCCACCCTCGACGTCGTCGCGGTCGGGAACGCGCTCGTCGACGTCCTGAGCCCCGCCAGCGACGACTTCGTCGTCGACCAGGGGCTCTACAAGGGAGCGACGGCCATCATCGACGCCGAGCGGTCGGCCGCGCTCTACGAGCAGATGGGGCCCGGCACCGAGGCGTCGGGCGGGTCGGCCGCGAACACGGCGGTGGGCATCGCGTCGCTCGGTGGCCGCAGCGCCTTCGTCGGGCGGGTGCGCGACGACGTGCTCGGCCAGGTGTTCGCCCACGACATCCAGGCCGCCGGGGTGCGCTTCGACACGTCGCCCGCGACCGCCGGCCCGCCGACCGGTCGCTGCCTCATCCTCGTGACCCCCGACGGCGAGCGCACCATGAACACGTACCTCGGCGCGGCGTCCGAGCTGCACCCCGACGACGTCTCCCCCGCCGTCGTCGGCTCGGCCGCGGTCACCTACCTCGAGGGCTACCTCTTCGACCAGCCGGACGCGAAGGCCGCCTTCCGACACGCCGCGACCGCCGCCCATGACGCGGGCCGCCGGGTCGCCCTGAGCCTCTCCGACCCGTTCTGCGTCGAGCGGCATCGGGTGGACTTCCTCGCCCTCGTCGAGCACGGCGTCGACGTCCTGTTCGCCAACGAGGCCGAGGCCTGCCTGCTGTTCGAGGTGCCCACGCTCGAGGACGCCGTCGACGCGGCGGCCCGATTCTGCGAGCTCGCCGCCGTGACGCAGGGCGCGAAGGGCTCGGTCGTCGTCGGGCCCGAGGGGCGGGCCGAGATCCCGGTGCACCCGGTGGCGGGCGGCGTCGTCGACACCACCGGGGCCGGCGATCTCTACGCGGCCGGGTTCCTGCACGCGCTGACGCACGGGTACGGCCTCGAGGTGTGCGGGCGCGTCGGCGCGCTGGCGGCGTCGGAGGTGATCGCGCACTTCGGCGGCCGCCCCGAGCACTCCCTCGCCGAGCTGGCGGCGCCGCTGCTCCGGTGAAGCTCCCCCGCTATCGGACCGGCGACCCGGAGCTCGACGCCGCGGTCGCCGAGCTGGTCAGCCAGACGGCCCGGGAGCGCGACGCCGACCTCATCTTCGAGCTGGTCGCCTCGGCGCTGCGGATGGCGCGGGACGGGGCCGACCGCGGCGACCTCAAGATGGCGAACGCGGCGCTGAAGGAGATGCGGTACTCGTTCCACGTCTTCGAGGCGTATCGCGACAAGCGCAAGGTCGCGATCTTCGGGTCGGCCCGCACCCAGCCCGACGACCCGCTCTACGACCAGGCCCGGCGGTTCGCGAACGCGATCGCCGAGCGGGACTGGATGGTCATCACCGGTGCCGGCCCCGGGATCATGGAGGCCGGGATCGAGGGCGCCGGGCCCGCCAACGCGTTCGGGGTGAGCATCCGGCTGCCGTTCGAGTCCCCGAGCACCCAGCTCGCCAGCGACCTGAAGCTGATCAACTTCCGCTACTTCTTCACCCGCAAGCTGGCGTTCGTGAAGGAGGCCGACGCGTTCGTGCTCCTGCCCGGCGGCTTCGGGACGATGGACGAGGCCTTCGAGCTGCTGACGCTCATGCAGACCGGCAAGGCCCAGCCCGGGCCGGTGGTGCTCCTCGACACGCCCGGCGGCACCTACTGGACCGGCTGGCTCGAGTTCGTGCGTCAGGAGCTCCTCGCCGACGGCTACATCTCCCCCGGCGACCTGAGCCTGCTGACCGTCACCGACCGCGTCGACGACGCCGTCGACGAGCTCACCCGGTTCTTCTCCAACTACCACTCCCAGCGCTTCGTCGACGGCCGGCTGGTCCTCCGCCTCCACCACGCGCCCGACGACGCGACCCTCGCCGCGCTCTCCGACGAGTTCGCCGACATCCTCCGACGCGGCGCCATCGAGCGGGTCGACGTGTCGGACGCCGAGCGGGAGGACGACGACGCGGTCGAGCTTGGGCGCATCGCGTTCTGGTTCGACCGGCGCGACTGGGCCCGACTCGGCGAGCTCATCGACCGCCTGAACGAGCCCGGCGCCGCCGGTCAGTAGGTCTCGGGCTCCCCGCCCAGGGCCCGGATCGCCCGCTCCACGGCGCGCCGGGCCTGCTGCAGGCGACGCTCCTCGGCGGCGGCCGACTCGTCGCCGTCCACCGCGGCGCGGAGCTGGTCGTAGGCGGCGTCGCGCAGGCGCTCCTCCACACCTCGCAGCGTCGCGACGATCTCGCCCACCTGATCGGTCGTCACGACGCCGCCCGCTGCGACGCGAGCGCCGCGATCGGGAGCCGACCCGGCGACAGCTTCCCCGCCGGGTCGAACGCCGCCTTCACCCGTGCCATCACCTCGCGGTTCGGGAGCCCGACGCCGAAGCCGTCGAGGCCCGGCGCGCCCGACTCCCGAAGCAGCCAGCCGCCCGCGGCCTCGGCCGCCACCCGCGCCGCGGCGAGGCCGGCCTCGGTCACCCCGGCGACGTGGACGGTGCCGACGCCCCACTCGGTGAGCCAGCGAAGCTCGGGGACTGCGTCGATCGCCGGCTCGAGCTCGCCCAGGCGACCCGGCGCCACGGAGATCCGACCGCGGTGCGGCCCGTCCGGCCACGGCGGGCCGTCGTCGGTCGGGGTCAGCGACGCCGCGCCGGCCTGGGCATCGACGTCGGCGGGGTCGCCCTCGAGGAGCACCCAGGTGCCGTCGGCGGTGCCGGCGACGGTCGACGGGGCGACGAGACGGGCGCGGGTCGCGGCGCCGTTGTCGGCGCTCCGGTACCAGCGGGCGGAGCGGGGCCGGGGCTGGCAGCGCAGGATGACGCGCGTCAGCACGCCGAGAGTGCCGAAGGAGCCGACGAGCAGGCGCGGCAGGTCGAAACCGGTCACGTTCTTCACCGTCGGCCCGCCGCCGCGCACCAGCCGGCCGTCGCCGGTCACGAAGCGAACCTCGAGGACCCGATCCCGCAGCGGCCCGTACCGGAGCCGGCGGTGACCGGACAGCCCGACCGCCAGGACCCCGCCCACCGTGGCGCGTGAATCGCGCGGGTCGAGCACGCACTCCTGGTCGTGGGCGCCGAGCGCGGCCTGGAGCGCGGCCACCGGCGTGCCGGCCCCCACGGTGACGGTGAGCTCGGCGGGGTCGTAGGTGACGATCCCGGCCGGAGCCGCCACCGGGGTGCCGCTCGGCACCGGCCCGCCGACCTCCCGATGCGTCCCCGCGCCGACGGGCACCACGGCGTCCGCCGCCGCCACCGCGTCGCGGACCGCGGCCTCGCCGGCCGGGGCGCTCAGATCCACGCGCCCTCCGGGACGCGGCTGAGCTCGCCGCACCGGCTGCCCCGGGGCAGCACCTTGTCCGGGTTGGCGCGTCCCGACGGGTCGAACGCGTCCCGCAACCGGGCCTGGGCGTCGAGGTCGTCGGGGCCGAAGACCATCGGCATCGCGTCGCGCTTCTCGAGCCCGATGCCGTGCTCGCCCGACAGGACGCCACCGGCGTCGACGCAGGCGCGCAGGATCGCGTCGCCGGCGTCGGCGACCCGGGGCCAGATGCCCGGCTCTCGGGCGTCGAACACGATGAGCGGGTGCAGGTTCCCGTCTCCGGCGTGGAAGACGTTCATCATCGTGAGCCGCTGCTCGGCGGCGATCTCGTACACCTGCTCGAGGACGTCGACGAGCCGGGTACGGGGCACCACCGCGTCGTGCAGGTAGTAGTCGGGTGCGATCCGGGCGATGGCGCCGAACGCCGACTTCCGTCCCTTCCAGAGCAGCGCCCGCTCCTGCTCGTCGGCGGCGACCCGGACCGAGCGGGCGCCTTCCCGCTGGCCGACCGCGCGCACGGTCTCCACCTGGGCGTCGACGCCGGCGTCGAGTCCGTCGACCTCGACGAGCAGCACCGCGCCGGCGTCGCGCGGGTACCCGGCGCCGACGAAGTCCTCGACCGCCCGCGTGATCTCGGCGTCCATCATCTCGAGCGCGGCGGGGACGCAGCCGGCCGCGATGATGCCGCTCACCGCGGCCCCGGCCGCCTGCACGGTCGTGAAGTCGAGCAGGAGGGTGCGGACCACCGGCGGGTCGGGCGTGAGCCGCACCGCGACCCGGGTCGCGATCCCCATCGTGCCCTCGCTGCCGACGAAGCAGCCCCGCAGGTCGTAGCCGGGCTGGTCCGGCTCGAGGCCGCCGAGACGGGCCGTCGTCCCGTCCGAGAGGACGACGTCGAGGGCGAGGACGTGGGCGGCGGTCACGCCGTAGGCGAGGCAGTGCGGGCCGCCCGCGTTCGTGGCCACGTTCCCGCCGATCGTGCACGCCTGCTGCGACGACGGGTCGGGCGCGTAGTGCAGCCCGAGCGGCGCGACCGAGCGGCTGAGGTCGAGGTTCAGCACGCCGGGCTCGACCCAGGCCACCCGCGCCTCGGCGTCGACGTCGAGGATCTGGTTCAGGTGCGTGGTCACGATCACCACCGGGCGCCCGACCGGGGTGGCCCCGCCGGCCAGCCCGGTGCCGCTCCCGCGGGCGACGAAGGGTCGGTCGTGGCGGGCCGCCACCGCGACGGCACTCGCGACGTCCTCCGGCGTGGCGGGGAAGCAGACGACGCCGGCCTCGCCGGTCGCGACACCGGCGTCCCGGCCGTAGAGCGCGAGCTCGAGGGGCTCCGATCGGACCCGGTCCGCGCCGAGCGCCGCCCGCAGGTCGGCCAGCAGCGCGCCGTCGTCTTCGATGCGCGCAGCCTACCGACGTGGTCGATACGCTCGGTGCTCGCTCACGAGGAGGATGGATGCGAGGCCCGACCCGCGAGTGGGTGACGTTCGACGACCCCGACGAGGACGGCCGACGGTGGCAGGTCGACGTCACCTTCCTGCTGTCGTCGTGGCAGTGCATCTTCGGGTGCGGCTGCCAAGGCGTGCTCACCGAGAAGGCGCCCGAGCTCGTGCAGGGCTGCTGCTCGTACGGCGCGCACTTCTCGGACCGCAAGGACCGTGATCACGTCAACCGGATGGCCAAGGAGCTCACCGCCGACGAGTGGCAGTACCGCAAGGTCGGGCGCAAGAAGGGCATCTACGCCAGGGCCGGGAAGGACGAGGGGAAGATCGACTGGCGGACCCGGCTCGTCGACGACGCCTGCATCTTCTTGAACCGGCCCGGCTTCTCGGGCGGCCCGGGCTGCGCGCTGCACCTCCACGCGATGCGCCACGGCATCCACCACAGCGACGTGAAGCCGGAGGTGTGCTGGCAGCTCCCGCTGCGCCGGATCGACGAGGAGCAGGAGGACGGGACCGTCGTCTCGACGCTCACCGAGTTCGCCCGTGACGGCTGGGGCGAGGGCGGCGACGACTTCAAGTGGTGGTGCACCGAGGCACCGGAGGCCTTCACCGGCTCCCAGCCCGTGTACCGCAGCCTCGGGGTCGAGCTGAAGAAGATGCTCGGCGCCAAGCTGTACCGGCGGGTGGTCGACTACCTCGACGAGCGCCGGCGGGCCCGGCCCAAGCCGGTCGTCCACCCGGCCGAGGTGCGGCTGCGCCCCCGCGCCCCGTCGGCCGGCCGCTCGTCTCGCAGCTAGAGGTAGAGGCCGCTCTGCCCCTCGTCGCGGCTCGACGCGACCGCGTGGACGTCGCGTTCGCGCAGGATCACGTACTCGTCGCCGCGGATCTCGACCTCGTAGCCGGCGTCGGGCGCGAACAGCACCCGGTCGCCGCCCTCGACGTTGCGCACGGTCGGCCCGACCGCGATGACCTCGGCCCACACGAGCCGGCGGTTCACGTTCGCGGTGGCCGGGATGACGATGCCGGCGCGCGACTTGCGCTCGGCGTGCTCGTCGGACGGCTTCGTGAGCAGCCGATCGGCAGTCATGCGGATCGCCTGCTTGACGTCGTCGGCGTCGGGGAGCTCCGCCATCGTGGGTCGAGGCTACCGCCGAGCGCTTCGTAGACCTTGGAGGGCCTCGGTTACCATGCCGCGAGCCCCCACCCTGGAGCGCCGTGTCCGACTTCGTCGCCTTGAATCGCCCGGTGGCAGTTGCCGAGGCGTGGGCGAAGCAGGCTCGTCGGCGGGCCGGTCAGTACCTGGCGCTGACGAAGCCGCGCGTCGTCGAGCTGCTGCTCGTCACCACCGTCCCCGCGATGATCCTCGCCGCCGGCGAGATCCCCGACCTCGGTCTCGTGGCGGCGGTGCTGGTCGGCGGCGCGCTCGCGGCCGGCGGCGCCAACACGATCAACTGCTGGATCGAGCGGGACCGCGACCAGCTCATGCGGCGGACCCGGCACCGGCCGCTGCCGTCGGGGACGGTCGAGCCGGTTCGGGCGCTCGTCTTCGGCGTCGTGCTCGAGGTGGTGGCGTTCGCCCTGCTGGCGCTGACCGCCAACCTGCTCGCGGCCAGCCTGGCGCTGGCCGCCACCCTCTTCTACGTGTTCGTCTACACGGTCTGGCTGAAGCCCCGGACGGTCCAGAACATCGTCATCGGCGGCGCGGCCGGCGCGGTGCCGGTCCTGGTCGGCTGGGCGGCCGTCACCGGCCGCGTCGGCGCGCCGGCCTGGGTGCTCTTCGCGGTCGTGTTCACCTGGACGCCCGCGCACTTCTGGGCCCTCGCCCTCCGGTACCGGGACGACTACGAAGCCGCCCACATCCCGATGCTGCCGGTGGTGCAGGGCGCGCAGGCGGCGGCCACCCAGATCCTCGCCTACGCGGTGGTCGTGGTCGGGGTCAGCCTCGTGCTACCGCTCCTCTCGTCGGTCGGCATCCTCTACGTGGTCGCGGCCGCCCTGCTCGGCGCCGCGTTCGTCGCCAAGGCGGTGCAGCTGCGCCGCGACCCGACGCCGGCCCGCGCGATCGCCTACTTCCACCGGTCGAACCTCTACCTGGCTCTGCTCTTCGCGGCCGTTGCCGTCGACGTCCTCGTCCAGCTCCACTGACGATCGCCCGCCGCGGCGGGCCCGGCTGCTCCTCCTCGCCGTGGTCGTCGTCGCGGTGGTCGGCGCGGTGACGGGCTGGGCGGTGGCGTCGGGATCGACCCACCACGCCGCGACCTCCCCCGCCCACCGGGGCGCCACCTCGACGACGGCCACCGGCCCGCCGTCGAGCGCACCGGCCGGGTCGGCGGCACCCGCCTTCTCCCTGCCGACGCTCGGCGGGGGCCACGTCGCGCTGGCCCAGCTGACCGGCCATCCGGTGGTCGTGAACTTCTGGGCCTCCTGGTGCCACCCGTGCCGCCAGGAGTTCGCCCTGTTCCGCGCCGCGTTGGCGCGCCACCGGTCACAGGGCCTGGTCATCGTCGGCGTCAGCTTCCAGGACATCCCGAGCGACGCGCGCGCGTTCGTGCGCCAAGAGCACGCCGACTGGACCTTCGCCACCGACGACGACGGCGCGGTCGCCGCCGCCTACGGCGTCCGGCCCGTCCCCGAGACCTTCTACATCCGACGCGACGGGACGCTGACGCGACGCCGGTTCGGGATCACCTCGTCACACCAGCTCGAGCAGGACCTCACCTCGATCCTCGGCCCGTAGCTCACTCCTCCCAGCGGAAGGTCCGCGCCGCCAGCAGCGGCGCGCCCACCGCCCACGCCCCGAGGGTGATGAGCGCGCCCACCGACACCGATCCCGCCGACAGGGCCTGGCGCACGGTGTCCGACAGCGCCGCCGCGGGGAGCCCGCGCGCGACGGTCTCGAGGAACCCGGGCAGCCGCGCCAGCGGGTACGCCATGCCGCCGAGGAACAGCAGCAGCAGGAAGAGCCCGTTGGCGGCGGCGAGGTTCGCCTCGGCGCGCAGCAGCCCGGCGAGGAAGAGCCCGACACCGGCGAACGCCACCGTCCCGACGAGCAGCAGGCCCACCGCGGCCGCGATGCTGCCCATGGCGTGCCAGCCGAGGGCGGCGCCGACCCCGAGGAGCACCGCGGCCTGGAGGACCTCGAGGGCAAGGACGCTGATCGTCTTGGCGGCCAGCAGGCCGCCTCGCGACAGCGGCGTCGACCCGAGCCGCTTCAGCACCCCGTACCGGCGCTCGTAGCCGGTCGCGATCCCGAGGCTGACCATGGCCGTGGACATCACCGCCAGGGCCAGGGTCCCGGGGACCAGGAACTGCACGGGGTCTTTCAGCGACGTCTGGGTGACGTCGACCTTCGTGAAGAACACGAGGATCCCGACCGGAATCGCCAGTGACACCACGAGGCTCTCGCCGCGCCGGATGGTGAGCAGCAGCTCGACGCGCGCCTGGGCCGCGATGGCGCGCCGGGTGCTGGCGCTCACCGGCCGTCCTCGCTCGTCAGGTTGAGGAACACCTCCTCCAGGGTGCGACGGCCGGTGCGCAGCTCGCCGATGCGCACGTCGTGGTCGCGCAGCCAGATGGCCAGCGTCGCCACCAGCTGCGGCGTCGCGTCGACGCGCACCAGGTACGCGCCGGGGCGCTCCTCGATCACCAGCCCGTCGCCGAGGCCGACCGCGGTGGCCAGCGACGTGCAGTCGAGCCCGGGCGGCGCCGAGAACCGGGTCTCGTCGCTGGCGGCCTGGAGCGTGAGCTCCTCGGGCGTGCCGCAGGCGACGAGCCGTCCGGCGTTGATGATCGCGACCCGGTGGCAGAGCTGCTCGGCCTCGTCCATGGCGTGCGTCGTGAGCAGCACCGTCACGCCGTCGTCGCTGAGGCGGCGGATCAGCTCCCACGTCGTGGCCCGTGCGCGCGGGTCCATCCCCGCCGTGGGCTCGTCGAGGAACACCAGCGACGGCCGGCCCACGAGCGCGAGCGCCAGCGAGAGCCGCTGCTGCTGCCCGCCCGACAGTCGCCGCACGTACGTCCCCCGCGCGCTGGCGAGTCCGACCCGCTCGAGGAGCGCCTCGGGTTCAGCCGGGTGCTCGTAGTAGGCGGCGAAGAGGCGCAGCGCCTCCAGCGGGCGAACGCCGGGGTACAAGCCGCCCTCCTGGAGCATGACGCCGATCTGCGGCCGGAGCTGGCGGCCGTCGCGGATCGGGTCGAGCCCGAGCACGCGGACCCGGCCCCGATCGGGCCGGCGGTACCCCTCGAGCGTCTCGACGGTCGTCGTCTTGCCGGCGCCGTTCGGACCGAGGAGGCCGAACACCTCGCCCGCGTCGACCGTCAACGCCAGCCCGTCGACCGCGCGGACGTCGCCGTAGCGCTTCTCGAGATCGGCGACCTCGATGGCGGGGGTCGCCGACGGCATGATTCGGGAGCCTACCGGGGTCGGTCGCGTCGCCTGCTCGCGCGATCGCGCGAGCGCGGGCAAGAATGCGTTCGAGTGGGTGACGAGTTCCAGTACCTCGGCTTGATGGCCGCGTGCCTCATCGTCACGCTGCCGCTCGAGCTGGTCCTCGGGGCGAGGGTGTGGCGACGACCGCGGCGGCTGCTCCTGGCGCTGGTCCCGACCGCGATCATCTTCTTCGGGTGGGACGTGCTCGCCATCGCCCGTCACCACTGGACGTTCAACGGCCGCTACATCATCGGGTGGTCGCTCCCGGGCCGAGTGCCGATCGAGGAGCTGGTGTTCTTCGTCGCCATCCCCATCTGCGGCCTGCTCACCCTCGAAGCGGTGCGCGGGATCCTGGGACGCAACCGTGCATGAGTACACGGCGCTGGCGCTGGTGGCGGTGGCGATCGTCGTCGGGCTCGAGCTGGCGGTGCTGCACACCGGCCTGCTGCGCAGCGGCGCCTACTGGGCCGCGCTGGCCATCTGTTGCGGCTTCATGATCGCCGTGAACGGCTGGCTCACGAAGCTCTCCGCTCCCATCGTCATCTACGACCGCGGCGCCACGACGGGGTGGCGGGTGCCGTGGGACATCCCGGTCGAGGACTACCTGTTCGCCTTCGCGCTGCTCACGCTGGCGATGCTGCTCTGGGACACCGCCGCCCGCCGGGAGCAGGCCCGCGCGTGAGCGGCGTCCTGATCGCGCTCGCCGCCCTCGTGCTCACCGAGCCCGTCGCGGCGCTCGCGCACCGGTTCGTCTTCCACGGCTTCGGGATGGGCTGGCACCGCAGTCACCACCTCCCGCCCCGCCGACGCCTCGAGGCGAACGACCTGTTCCCGGTCGTGTTCTCCGCCGTCACGATCGCTGTCCTGTCGGTCGGCGTGTGGGTCGGTGGGGGCGAGGTGCTGATCCCGATCGGCATCGGCGTCACCGCCTACGGCGCCTGCTACCTGCTCGTGCACGACCTCGTCATCCACCGGCGGATCGCCGCCCTCCGCATCCCCGACCGGGTCGGACACCGGCTCCGCGCCGCGCACAACGTGCACCATCTCTTCAGCGACGCGCCGTTCGGGTTCCTCGCGCCGGTCGTGCCGCACCGGCTCCGCGACGCGGCGCAGGCCCGAGGCTGGGACGAGACGCCCCGCGCCGTCAGCCGCCCGGCCTGACCACCGACCAGCCGACGACCAGCGCCTTGCGGGCGGTCGGCACCCGGGCCCGCTCGGTGAACACGTCCCCGTCGGCCCGCTCGATCCGGTCGAGGATCTCCGAGTAGAGGCGCCGCGCGGCCCGGATGCAGCGCGCCGACGACGGTGGGAGCATCGACATCCCGCTGTCGGCCGACGCGTAGTAGTCGCGGTTCCGCCGGATCTCGAACTTCATGAGCGCCCGCCACGCCGGCGTGGCGACCCGGGAGCCGGGGTCGGCGTCGAAGCGCTTCAGGTCCTCCTGGGGGATGTAGACGCGGCCGCGGTCGAAGTCCTCGCCCACGTCCCGGAGGAAGTTCGTGAGCTGGAAGGCGATGCCGAGGTCACGAGCCGGGCGCAGCGCGGCGGCCGAGGTCGGCTCGAGGATCGGCAGCATCATCTCGCCGATGACGGCCGCCGAGCCGTCCATGTAGTCGAGGAGATCGTCGAAGGTGTCGTAGGTGGCGACGGTGAGGTCCATCGTCATCGAGCGCAGGAACCGGCGGAAGCAGTCGGGGTTGATGTCGAACGCGTTCACCGTGTGGACGACGGCCTTCAGGACCAGGTCCTCCGAGTCGCCCTTCTCGAGGTCGGTGAAGAAGCGGTCGCCGAACTCGCTCAGGGCCCGCTCGCGTGCCTCGACCGGCGCCGGCCCCAGGTCGTCGACGATGTCGTCGGCGTGCCGGCAGAACGCGTAGAGGGCGTGGACGTGGTGCCGCTTTACCCGGGGCAGCAGGAACGTGGCCGCGTAGTAGGTCGTCCCGTACGCCTTGGTGAGCTGTCGGCAGCGGGCGTAGGACTCGTCGAGGGTCGTCACACGGGGCTCCAGGCGTCGATGCGGTCGGCCGCGAGCCGACCGGAGAGCAGCACCATGGGGATACCCACGCCGGGCACGGTACCCATCCCCGCCAGCACCAGGCCGGGCGCACGGCGGTCGATGTTCGGCGTCCGGAACGGGCCGCTCTGGAAGAAGCGGTGGGCGAGGGAGAAGGGGGTCCCCCGCTCGAGCCCGGCCGCCGCCCACCGGGGCGGGTCGGTGACTCGCTCGACGACCACGTCGCTCACCGGGTACCCGAGCGCGCCGATTCGACGCACGAGGTCGTCCCGGGCCCGGGGCCCCTCGACGCCCCAGTCGACGGCGCCGTCGAGGTTCGGGACCGGCTCCAGCGCGTAGACGGTCGCACCGCCGGCGGGGGCGACGGTGGCGTCGGTCGCGCTGGCCGTCGTGACGAGCAGCGACGGGTCCGCCATGCGGGCGCGGCCCCGGAGCAAGGTGTCGAAGGCGTCCCGCCAGCCGGCCCCGAAGTGGAGGTTGTGGTGCGCGGCGCCGTCCGGGAGCCGGCCCCGCACCCCCGCCGCCCAGACCACGCACGACGGCGAGTACTGACCCTTGGTGACGATTCGGGGCGGCGCGAGCCCGAGCAGGGTCCGATACGTCGCGGCGACGTCCGCGTTGCACACGACCGCGTCCGCGGCCACGCGCTCGCCGCCGGCCAGGCGGATGCCCTGCACGCGGCCGTCGGGCCGCCGCTCGATCCGCGCCACCGGCGTCGAGTAGCGGAAGGTCGCCCCCGCCTTCTCGGCCGCCAGCGCGAGGCCGCGTGCCAGCTCGTGCATGCCCCCGGCCGGGAACAGCACGCCTTCCACGCTGTCCATGTAGGTGATGACGCTGAATACCGCCAGCGCCTCGAACGGTGACAGGCCGGCGTAGAGGGCCTGGAACGAGAAGACGCGCTGCAGCCGCTCGTCGTCGAAGAACGACGCCACCACCGGCGCCAGGCGACGCAGCGCGCCCAGTCGCAGCAGCCGGGCCAGCGCGGCGGGACTGCGCAGCAGGTTGGTGGGACGATCGAAGTTCCGGGCGATGAAGGGCCCGAACTCGGCGTCGTACAGGTCGCGCAGCCAGCCGCAGAAGCGGATGAACGCGTCCGCCTCGCGGCGGCCCGCCAGCTGGGCGATCTCGTCCCTCGTCGCGTCGACGTCGGCGCGCAGCGCCAGCTGCGAGCCGTCGGCGAAGCAGGCCCGATACATCGGGTCCAGCCGCTGCAGCGTCAGGTGCTCATCGACGCTCGCGCCGGCGGCCGCGAACGTGTCCTCGACGATGCCGCGCATCGTGAGCACGACCGGGCCGGTGTCGACGCGGTAGCCGTCGTGCTCGAGCCGGTCGACGAGACCGCCGGGTCGATCGGCGCGCTCGACGACGACCACCTCGTGACCGCGACCGGCCAGGTGACACGCCGCCGAGAGGCCGCCCAGGCCCGCCCCGACGACCGCGACGCGCACTCGCGCTACCGGTCGCGCCAGGCCACGTACGTCGCCAGCTCCTGGAGCGCCGCTCGCGCCTCGCACGTGATCGGCGCCGCCTCGAGCGCGGCGAGCGCCTCCCCCACGAGCCCTTCGATCGCGCCCTCGACCTCGTCACAGGCGCCGCAGTCAACGAGCAGGGCCTGCACCGCTTCGACGTCGGCCGGCGTCAGGTCGGGCTGCCCGATCCGACCGAGCACCCGGGCGCCCGCGCCGTCGACCCTGGTCGCGGCTGCGGCCAGCAGCGGCGTCAGCTTCCCCTCCCGCAGGTCGTCCCCGACCGGCTTCCCGGTGATCGTCGAATCCCCGAACACGCCGAGCAGGTCGTCGCGCAGCTGGAACGCCTCGCCGAGCGGCAGCCCGACCGCGCTCAGGGGCTCCCGCAGGTCGTCGAGCTGTCCGGCCAGCGCCGCCCCCAGGTGCAGGGGGCGCTCGACCGTGTACTTCCCCGACTTGTAGCGCGCGATCCGGGCCGCCTGGGCCCCGTCGCTGCTCGCGGTCGCGGTCCCCTCGAGGTCGAGGTACTGCCCGACGCACAGCTCGACCCGCAGCTCGTCGAAGATCTGGCGCGCCACCGGCGGCGCCTCGCCGAACAGCATGTCGGCGTAAACGAAGGCGAAGTCCCCGACCAGGATCGCCGCTCCCTCGCCGAACCGCCGGGCCTCGCCCCGCCATTCGAGGCTGTCATGCCGGTTGATGAACCGCCGGTGCACGGCGGCCTGGCCCCGGCGCACCTCGGAGCCGTCCATCACGTCGTCGTGCACGAGCGCGAACGTGTGGAGCAGCTCGAGCGCGGCGCCGGCGTCGACGACGACGGTGGCGCTCGGCGAGCCGCCCGCGCCGACGAACGCCCAGTAGCAGAAGGCCGGTCGGAGCCGCTTGCCGCCGGCGACGATCAGGTCCCGCAGCGCGAGGAGCGGCTCGGCGAGGGCGGGCGCGACCTCGCTCCACCGCCGCGTCTCGTCGTCGAGCAGGTCCAGGATCCGCGCCTCGGCGCGGGCGCCGACGTCGAGGAGGCTCGGGGGAACCGGCGTGCTGCGGCGAGCCGGCGCGGCCGACGACATCGGCGAGATGGTAGGCGGCTCATCCACGGTGGCTCCGACGCGAAGCGCCCGTCGTTACGCTCCGCGGGTGGCCGAGTTCCTCTCCGACGACTGGATCACGGCCCTCGACCGAGCCGCACGCGCCGCGCCCGAGCTGGCGTCGGTCGCGCCCGAGATCCCGCTCGCCATCGAGCAGCGGGTCCAGCTCGGCGACGGTGAGGTCGTGTACACCCTCTCCTTCGACGCGACGGGGGCGCGCGTCATCGCCGGTCCGGTGTCGGCGCCGGACGTCGTGCTCGTCACCGACGCCGCGACGGCCCGGGCGCTGCAGCGGGGCACGATGAACGGCGAGCAGGCCGCGGTGACCGGGCACCTGAAGCTGCGAGGCGACGTCGAGCGGCTCCGCGCCGTCGGCGATGCGCTCCGAGCGGTCGACGACGTGTTCTCCGAGGTGCGTGCCGCCACCACCTATGCCGACGAGGACGATCCGGGCGCGCCCGCCCGCCGGTAACATTCGAGCGCCACCGTGGCGTCGGATGACAGGAGCCCCCGTGATCTCGGAGACCGAGTTCCGCGCCGAAGCCAAGGCGTTCCTCGACGACCACGCCGAGCCTCGGGCCGAGGAGAAGTTCGAGTGGGGCAAGGGCTCGGACCGCGTGGGGCTGCTCGACGAGAAGACGGCGGAGCAGGAGGCGGCCGAGATCGCGGCCGCCAAGGGCTGGAAGGCGACCGAGTACGACGCCGGGTTCGGCTGGATCAGCGGTCCCGAGGAGTACGGCGGACGGGCGCTGCCGAACAGTCACGACCGTGCGTACCGCGAGCTGGCGGCGGGCTACGCGATCCCGTCCCAGACCATCTTCGGGATCGGGCTCGGCATGGTCGCGCCGACGATCCTCGCCCACGCCATCCCCGACGTGAAGGCCCAGTACCTGGCCCCGCTGTACCGGGGCGACATCGTCGGCTGCCAGCTCTTCTCGGAGCCGGTCGCCGGCTCCGACCTGGCCGGCATCCAGACCCGCGCCCTGCGCGACGGTGACGAGTGGATCCTGAACGGCCAGAAGGTCTGGACCTCGGGCGCGCACTACAGCGACATCGGCGAGATCATCACCAAGACCTCGACCGACAAGCCGAAGCACAAGAGCCTCACGATGTTCCTCGTCGACATGAAGGCGCCCGGCGTCGAGGTCCGGCCGCTCCGCCAGATGACGGGCGGCGCGTCGTTCAACGAGGTGTTCTTCAGCGACGTGCGCGTCCCCGACACCCACCGCCTGGGTGATGTCGACGAGGGCTGGACGGTCGCGCTCACCACCCTGATGAACGAGCGGGCCGCCATCGGCGGCGGTGGCGCCGGCGTCTCCGGGGTCGGGCTGACCCGCCTCCGCGAGATCGCCGCCCACTTCGGACGCGACGAGGATCCGTTGGTCCGCCAGCGGCTGGCTGACATCTACATCCGCCACACCGTCGCCCGCTACACGAACCTGCGCGCCATGGCCAAGATCCGGGCCGGGCAGCTCCCGGGCCCGGAGATGTCCATCGGCAAGCTGTCCCTCACCCAGAACATGCAACGGGTCGCGCAGGCGCTCGCCGAGATCCTCGGGCCCCGGCTGGCCGCCGACACCGGCGAGTGGGGCACCTTCGCGTGGGCCGAGTTCGTCCTCGGCGTCCCCGGCGTCCGAGTCGCTGGTGGCACCGACGAGGTCATGCGGAACATCGTCGGCGAGCGGGTGCTCGGCTTGCCGAAGGAGCCGCCAGGGCCCACCGCCAACTAGCGGTGCTCCCGTTCGAGCGGCTCCGCGCCCTGGCGCGCTACGCCGGCGACGACCGGGGCCTCGTCCTCGAGGCCACCGACTGCCTCGCCGACTTCGCCGACGACCCGACCCAGCTCGTCACGGTGTGCCGCCGACTCCTCGCCCACCATCCGAGCAACGGCGCGCTGTGGTGGGTGTGCGCGCAGGTGCTGGCCGGCACCGACCCGGCCGGCGGCGCCCGCGACGCCGCCCGCCGACTCGAGCGCGACCGCACCGCGAGCCGCCTCGCGTCGCTCCTCCCGTTCCCCCACGACGAGCCCATCGCGGTCCTCGGCTGGCCCGACACCGTCGGCTCCGCGCTCACCGAGCGGCCCGACCTCGACGTCGTCGTGGTGCGCCCCCGCCACGGCCGGCTCCGGCACGCAGACCGGCGCATCCGCGTGGTCGACGAGGTCGAGGCCATCGCGGCGTCTCCCACCCACCTGCTGGTCGAGGTCCTCGCCAGCGACCCGTCCACCGCGGTCGTGCCGGACGGCACCGACGACCTGGTCCGCTCGCTCGCCGACGCTGCGCTCTGGCTGGTGATGCCGACCGGCCGGCTCCTCCCGCCCCGGCTCTTCGAGGTCCTGGTCGGCCAGCTCGGTGACGACGACGACACCGAGACGCTCGAGGTCCGCGCCGCGACCCAGGTCGCCGGCCCGTGGGCCCTCGAGGAGCCCGACCGGCTCGACCGTCGGCTCGACTGCCCGGTCGCCCCTGAGCTGCTGCGCCTCTGACCATCGCCGGTCGCGTCGCAGCCCGCCGCTACCGTCGCCCGCAGTGGAGCCGCCCGAGTCCACCGAGACGGTCGCGCCGGTCGACTTGTCGACGACGTGCCGACAGTGCGGCGCCCCGATGCGGGAGGAGCACGCGCACTACCGCTGCCCGGTGTGTGGCTGGCGCGATTCCTGCTGCGACGGCCCGTACTGAGGCCGGGTCAGGCCTCGAGCTCCTCGTTCCACACGACGCCGGCCCGCTGCATCCAGCGCCGCCGCAGGCGACGGCGGACGCCGCGTCGAACCGGCGGGACGAGGAGCAGCAGCGCCGGCACGTCGGTGACGAAGCCGGGGACGCACAGCAGCACGCCGGCCGCCGCGACCAGCGCGCCATCGGCCAGGGTGTCGGTGGGAACCCGCTGGGCCGCCACGTCGCCGAGGAGGCGCCGGAGCGTCGCGAGCCCCTGGACCCGCACGACGAGCCCGCCGATGAGCGACACGAGGATCAGCAGCCCGAGCGTGTCCACGACCCCGAGCCGCTGGGCGACCTCGACGATCACGATGATCTCGAGCACGACGACCGCGGCGGCGACGGTGAGGAACCGCTCCACGACCGCAGGGTACCGGCGCCCGAGCCCGGCCCGTCACCGGGACGGGGCGGTCAGGCCTCGAGGGCGAAGGGCGGGTTGCCGTCGTCGGCGTCGTCGACGAGCTCGAGCTGGATGTCCTGGGTCCGCATCTCGCCGATCTTGCGCAGCGGCCGCTCCAGGGCGTTGGCCCGGGTCCCGCTGAGCGTCGTGTACTCCTTGTTCGCCGCCTCGATCCGCTGGCCGACCTTCTCCATCTGGGCCTTGAACTTGCCCCACTGGTCGAGGAACTGACCGAGCAGGCTGACGATCTCGTTCGAGGTTCGGGCGAGCCGGAAGTTCTCGACCATCTGGCGGATCAGGGCCAGCACGACGAACAAGGTCAGCGGCGAGCAGAACACCACGCCCTGCCGGAGAGCGTCGTCGAGGATGCCGTCGTCCTGCTCGTGGATGAACGCGTAGAGCTGCTCGTTGGGGATGAAGAGGAGAACGAAGTCGACCGTCCCGCCGCCGGCGTCGACATAGTCGCGGCCGCTGAGCTCCCGGACCCGGGCCCGCACGTCCTTCAGGAAATCGTCGCGGTGTCGCTTGCGCTCGAGGTCCGAGGCCGCCTCGCAGTACCGGAGGTAGTTGTCGAGCGGGAACTTCACGTCCATGTGCAGCAAGAGCTGGTTGGGCAGGAAGAACGTGAAGTCGGGGATCCCGGTGCCGCTCTCGACGGCGCGCTGCTTGCGGTAGTTGACGTTCTCGACGAAGCCGGCCAGCTGCAGCACGTCCTCGGCCATCCGCTCCCCCCACTGGCCCCGGGCCTTCGTGCTCGACAGGGCCTCCCGGAGGGACTGGGTGGTGTGGAGCAGGTCGGCGAGGCCGTCGTGCTGCTGGCTCAGCTGCTCGCTGAGCTCGCCGAACGAGCGCTGCCGCTGGACCTCGACGTCCTGCACCAGCTTCGAGACATCCTCGAGCTTGGCCGCCATGGACGCCAGCTGCTGGTCGATGAGGGACTTCTTGCCCTCGAGGTCCCGGTCGGCGAGGTCCCGATCCGCCAGCCGGGCCTCCCGGCTGTGAGCCAGGAACTGGTCGACGGCCGTCTGCACGAAGGCACCCTGCTGGTCAGCCATGACCCGGCGCTGATCCTCGAGCAGGCGGCGGGCGTCGGCCTGGTGGCGGCGCAGCAACACGAAGGCGACGGCCGCGCCGAGAAGCGGTCCCAGGACCGCGGCGATGGCAACGAGCTCCATCGGTGCAGCGTCCCATGGGGGTGTGACAGCCGCGTGGATAGCCCCTGACCTGCCCAAACACGGCGATCAGCGGCCGCGGGCCCCCGGCGGCGGCCCTAGAACGTGCCGCCGTCGACCGTCAGGCGCTGCTCGGTGAGATAGCCGGCGGCGTCGGAGACGAGGAATCGCACGACGTCGGCGACCTCCTCGGGGGTGCAGACGTGCCCGAACGGGGAGCCGCGGTCCAGCGAGTGGATGTCCTCCACTCCTTGGGTGGCGCGGACGAGGCGCCGGCCCATCTCGGAGACGACCAGGCCCGGGGCCACCACGTTGACGTGGATGCCGTGGTGGCGCTCCTCCTTGGCCAGGGTCCGGGCCAGCGCCTCGAGGGAGGCCTTCGCCACGTTGTAGGGCAGCGAGAACCCGGCCATGAAGGTGGTCGCCACGCTCGAGATCATCACGATGTCGCCCCGGGGCTGCTCCCGCATGCTCGGCAGCACCAGCTGGCTGAGGATGAAGGCACCGAAGGCGTGCGTGCGCCACACCCGCTCCAGCTCGGCCGGGTCCTGATCGACGACCCGCTGCCCTCGGCTGGCCTGCCCGGCGTTGTTGATGAGGATGTCGACGTGCCCGAAGTCGGCGAGCACCGCCTCCACCATCCGCCGATCGGCGTCAGCGTCGTCGACGGACGCCTGGTAGGCGCGGGCGCGCCGCCCGAGGCCCTCGATGGCCTGCACCGTCTCGGCGGCGGCGGCCTCGTCCCGCCGGTAGTTCACCGCTACGTCGGCGCCGTCGGCGGCCAGGCCGCGGCCGATCGCCGCCCCGATGCCACGACCCCCGCCGGTGACGAGCGCCACCCGTCCTTCGAGTCCCATGTCGCTCCTTGTCGCAGGTTCAGGCCCGCCGCTCCGCGAGGCGGTTCGCGCGGGAGATCAGGCTCGGCGACCCGAGCCGGGCGGCCCAGTCGGGCAGGTCGGCGGTCGGGCCGGTCCAGCGCCAGCTCGCCGGCTCGCCGACGGCGGCGTCGGTTCGAAGCGTGGCGAGGACGCGGAACAGCTCGGCGAGCGACCGCTGCTCGGCCAGCGTCGAAGCCAGGCGCGCCGCGCCGCGGACGTCGACGTCCCAGGTCCGCGGGTTGTCGGGGATCGCGTCGACGTGCCCGTAGCGGGCCAGGACCGCGCCCGCCGACTTCGCGCCCCACCCGGGCAGCCCCGGGAAGCCGTCGGCGCTGTCACCGACCAGCGCCAGGTAGTCCGGGATCGAGGAGGGCGGGACGCCGAACTTGGCCCGCACCGCCTGCTCGTCGAGGTACTTCTGGTTCCGACGGTCGAGCTGCACGACGTCGGGGTCCCGGACGCACTGCGCGAGGTCCTTGTCGGGGGTGCAGATGATCACGCGCTCGACCTGCGGGTCGTCGCGACCGGCGAGCGCCCCGGACGCCAGCGCGTCGTCGGCCTCCAGCTCGACCTCGGCCCACACGACGACGCCGAGGGCCCGGAGCGCGTCCTCGACGACCGGGAACTGCGCGAGCAGCTCGGCCTCGACGCCGGCGCCGGTCTTGTAGCCGGGCCAGAGGTCGTTGCGGAACGACTCGATGACGTGGTCGGTCGCGACGCCGACGTGGGTCGCGCCCTCCTCGAGCAGCTGCAGCACCGAGCCGACGACGCCCCGCGTCGCGCCCACGTCCATGCCGTCGCCGTCGCGGTGCTCGGGCACCGCGAAGTAGTGCCGGAACAGCTCGTAGGTCCCGTCGATGAGGTGCACGTCCATGCGGTGGTGCCAAGCCCGGTCCCGACGGCGCCGGGATGCGACGGCGACTCTTCCACACCCGGCCCGGGCAACCGAGCGGCCGCGGCGCGTCGGCGGCCTCGGCTCCGCCAGGGAGCGGCCGGCGCCGGCCGACCGCTCGCATGGTCCCCGCCGCGCCCGCGATGCTGCTCCGGCGTCCGGGGATGGAACGACGAGGGAGACCAGCATGGCGGCAGTCCTGACCGAGCGTCTCGACGAGCACGTCACCCTCATCACCCTGAACCGACCCGATCGGCTGAACGCGATGGACTACGAGCTCGTCGCGGGGCTGCACGACGCGCTCGACCAGGTCGCGGCCGACGCCGCGTGCCGGGTCGTCATCCTGACCGGCGCCGGCCGAGGGTTCTGCTCCGGGCTCGACCTCAAGGGCTTCGGCACACCCCCCGAGCCCGGGCAGCACCGGCACGCCCGCGTCGGGGGGATGGGCGGGCAGGAGTTCATCGCCGCCCTGACCCACCATCTCCACGAGCTGCCGCAGGTGGTGGTCGCGGCGGTGAACGGACCCGCGTTCGGAGGTGGCCTGGCGCTGGCCTGCGCGGCGGACCTCCGGGTCGCCGGGCACACGGCCCGGTTCTGCTCGGCCTTCATCCGCACCGGGCTGACCGGCACCGACATCGGGATCAGCTACCTGCTGCCGCGCATCGTCGGCGCCGGGCGCGCGTTCGACCTGATCGTCACCGGCCGCGAGATCGACGCCACCGAGGCGGAGCGAATCGGCCTCGTGACCAGGCTGGTCGCCGACGCCGAGCTCCTCGACGCGGCCCGCGCGGTGGCGGCCGGGCTCGCCGGCTACACGACGACCGCCCTCGTGTTCACCAAGGAGGCGTTCTGGCACAACGTCGACGCCTCGAGCCTGGCCGCCGCGATCGCGCTCGAGAACCGCAACCAGATGCTCGCCAGCCGCACGCCCGAGGTGCAGGACTTCATGGCCGAGTACTGGGCGCAGTTCTCCTGACTGGCGCCCGACGACGCGAGGCCCCCCCAGGTAGTTGAACACTCCATGATCAGCGGTAGGCTCCGGTCATGGCGACCGCTCCGCGTTGGCTGTGTCCGGACGAGCTGCGGACGTGGATCGCGTTCCTCTACGCGCAGTCGCTGTTGTTCGAGCAGATCGAGCAGGACCTGCAGCGCGACTCGGGGATGCCGCTCGCCTACTACCAGATCCTGGTCGTGCTCTCCGAGCACCCGAACCACGCCATGCGCATGGGCGACCTCGCCCAGGCGCTCTTCTACTCCCGGAGCCGGCTGTCGCACGCGATCAACCGGCTCGAGCAGAACGGCTGGATCCGCCGCGAGCCCTGCCCGGGGGACCGCCGCGGCTTGTCCGCCGTCCTGACCGAGGAGGGCATGCAGGCGTTGGCGGCGGCCGCGCCGGATCACGTCGAGAGCGTCCGGACCCACCTCTTCGACCAGCTGTCCCCGGCCGAGCTCGAGCAGCTGCGCGCGGTCAGCGAGACCCTGGTTCGCCACCTGCTCCAGTCGCTCGACATCCCGCCGCCGAGCGTCATCCCCGAGCCCGGGTACTGGGAGGCGCCGGCGAGCTGAGCCCGGCTCCGGGCTCGGTCGGCCGCCGCGCGAGCCTCACGGCATGGGTCGGGACGCGGTCGACGCGGTCGTCGTCGGCGCGGGCCCGAACGGGCTCACCGCCGCGATCACGCTCGCGACGGCCGGGCTCGAGGTCCGGCTCTACGAAGCCGACGACGCGGTCGGCGGCGCCGTGCGCACGGTCGATCTCACCCGGCCCGGCTTCCGTCACGACCGCGGCTCCGCGGTCCACCCGTTCGGCGTCGGCTCACCGGTGTTCGCCGCCCTGCCGCTCGCCGACCACGGCCTGCACTGGCTCCAACCGCCGCTGCCCCTCGCGCACCCGTTCGACGACGGGCCGCCGGCGGTGCTCGGCCGCTCGTTCGCGGACACGGTCGACGGGCTCGGCGCCGGCGGACCCGGCTACCGGGCTCTGCTTCGGCCCTTCGTCGGGCGCTGGGACGCGCTGGCCGGCGAGGTGCTCCGGCCCGTGCTCTCGGTGCCGCGGCATCCGCTGCTCCTCGCCCGGTTCGGGCCGCGCGCCTTGCTCCCGATCACGGCCGTGGCGGGGCGGCTGCGAGGCGACGCCGCGCCCGCCCTCCTCGCCGGGATGGCCGGGCACACCGGCGCCGCGCTGAGCGCGCCGCTCAGCACCGGGCCCGCGCTGATGCTCGCCCTGGCCGGCCACGAGGTCGGGTGGCCGGTCCCACGGGGCGGCGCGCAAGCGATCGCCGACGCGCTGGCCGGGCACCTGCGGACGCTCGGCGGGACGATCACCACCAGCCACCGGGTGCGAAGCCTCGACGAGCTCCCCGACGCCCGCGCCTACCTCCTCGACGTCTCGCCGTGGGCGCTCCCCACGCTCGCCGGGTCGCGGCTCCCTGCCCGCTACCTCCGTCGGCTGGGCCGCTACCGGCACGGTCCCGGCGTGTTCAAGCTCGACTACGCGCTGGCCGGCCCGGTCCCCTGGCGCGACGAGCACTGCCGACGGGCCGGGACGCTGCACCTCGGCGGGACGATGCCCGAGATCGCCGCCGAGCTCGACGCGGTGACACGCGGCGACGCGCCGACGCGGCCCCTCGTCATCGCGGCCCAGCCGACCATCGTCGACCCGTCCCGGGCTCCGGACGGCCAGCACACGTTGTGGGCCTACGCCCACGTGCCGAACGGGTGGCCGGGCGACCTGTCCACCGAGATCGAGTCCCAGATCGAGCGGTTCGCGCCCGGCTTCCGGGACCTCGTCCTCGAGCGGGTCGCCACGTCGCCGGCCCAGCTCGAGGCTCACGACGCCAACCTGGTGGGCGGCGACCTCGCCGACGGCGCGTTCGCGGGCCGCCAGGCCCTGTTCCGGCCCGTGGTCGCCGCCGTCCCCTACGCGACGCCCGACCCGGCGGTGTTCCTCTGCTCGGCGGCGACGCCGCCCGGCCCCGCGGTCCACGGGGCGTGCGGCTTCCAGGCGGCCCGAGTGGCGCTGCGGCGGGTCTTCGGGCGCCGCGTCCCCGGGTCCCCGTTTGAGACCCTGGGTCAAGCCCGCCACGATGGGTGCTGAGGAGTCGCGGCCCGGGGGACACCGATGAGCTGGCTCGACGCTCCGCAGTACTGGCTGACCCGCTTCGTGTTCGAGCGCGCCCTCGGCGTGATCTACGTGGTCGCCTTCCTCACCGCCCTCAACCAGTTCCGTCCCCTCCTCGGGGAGCACGGCCTGCTGCCGGTCCCCCGGTTCGTGCGCCGGGTCCGCTTCGGCGACGCGCCGAGCCTCTTCCAGCTGCGCTACTCGGACCGGCTCCTGCTCGCCTCGGCGTGGCTCGGCGTGCTGCTCGGCGCGTCGGTGGTGGCCGGGCTGCCCCAGTCCGGGCCGCTCTGGGTCCCGATGGTGGTCTGGCTCGCGCTGTGGGCCCTCTACCTGTCGATCGTGAACGTCGGGCAGACCTTCTACTCGTTCGGCTGGGAGTCGCTGCTCTGCGAGGTCGGCGCGCTGGCGGTGTTCCTCGGCAACGCGCGCACCGCGCCGCCGATCCTGCTCGTGTTCCTGATGCGCTGGCTCGTGTTCCGGCTCGAGTTCGGCGCCGGCCTCATCAAGCTGCGCGGGGACCCGTGCTGGCGCGACCTGACCTGCCTCTACTACCACCACGAGACCCAGCCCCTGCCGAACCCGCTGAGCTGGTTCTTCCACCACCTGCCCCGGCGCGCGCACCGGGTCGAGGTCCTCGCCAACCACGTCGCCCAGGTCGCGGTGCCGTTCGCGCTGTTCACGCCACAACCGGTCGCCGGCGTGGCCGGCCTCGTCATCATCGCCACCCAGGCCTGGCTGATCCTGTCCGGCAACTTCTCGTGGCTGAACTTCATCACCATCGCGATCGCCGTGTTCGCGCTCAGCGGCTCCTGGCTCGAGCCGCTGCTCCCCTTCCACCACCCGGCGCTGCACGCCACCCCGGACTGGTACGCGGGGGTCGTCGTCGCGCTCACCGCGCTCGTCGCCGTCCTCAGCTACTGGCCGGTCCGCAACCTCCTCTCCCGCCGGCAGCTCATGAACTTCAGCTTCAACCGTCTCCACTTCGTCGGCACCTACGGCGCCTTCGGGCACGTCACGAAGGAGCGGTTCGAGATCGTGCTCGAGGCCACCACCGACCCGGTGATCACGCCTACGACGACGTGGACCGAGTACGAGTTCAAGGGCAAGCCCGGCGACCCGCGCCGTCTCCCGCCCCAGGTCGCGCCCTACCACCTGCGCCTCGACTGGCTGATGTGGTTCGCGGCCATGGGGCCGCCGACCCGCCAGCCGTGGCTGCTCCCGCTGGTGGCGCGGCTGCTCGAGCACGACCGACCCACCTTGCGGCTGCTGCGCCGGGACCCGTTCCCCGACCGCGCGCCCAGCTACGTGCGGGCCCAGCTCTACCGGTACCGGTTCACGACGCGGGCCGAGCGGCGCGAGTCCGGCGCCTGGTGGCACCGGACGCTGGTCGGCGAGTACCTGCCGCCGCTCGAGCTCGGCTCGGCCGGCGAGCTGGCCGTGGCGGCTGGCCCGGCCCGCTACCGCGCGTAGACGCGGTCGACGAGCTCGGGGCTGACGAGCAGTCGGTACTTCGACACGAGCACGAGCCCGGCCTGGCGGGTGCCGCCGGGGGCGGCGATGTCGGTGGCCGAGTACTCGAGCACGGTGCGGCCCCGGTCGCGCACGAACCGGCACGGCACAGAGTGCGCCTGGCCGCCCTCCACGTCGACGCAGCCGTCGCGCTGAACCGTGAGCTGAACACCCGGCGCGATGGTGACGGTCCCCGTGCCGTCGGGCGCGAGCTGCCCGACGGTCCCGAAGCCGAGGTGCAGCCGCCCGCCGGGGTCGACGTAGGCGCCGAAGTGGGCGGCGGTGCCGTCGGCGCGGGTGACCTGGTAGCCGGTGTCGATCGCTTCGACCCGACCCGTGATGGTGTCCGGCGAGCAGTCGGTGAGGCTGCGCACGAAGCCGGGGGACTTCGGGAGGTAGCCGCACTCGAGGACGACGAAGCGGACGGTGCCGTCGGCCAGGAACCGGAGGGTGCCGAAGCGCCCGTGCAGCGTGCCGTGGGCGGCGGCGCGCAGCCGGTCGATCGGCGACGACGGCGCGGCCCGAGCCGGCAGCGCGCCCGCCAGCACCGCGCCGGTCGCGGCCGCGATCGCGGTGAGCTGGAGGAGACGACGCATCTCAGGCCGGCGCCAGCGCCGGCTCGGCGACCTCGACCACCGGCGCCACCGCCGGCTCGCGTTCGGTGAGATGGAGCCAGAAGTGGAACACGGCCGCGAACAGGGTCGTCGCGCCCGCGACGTGCAGGCCCACGACGACGGCCGGGATCCCGTTGAAGTACTGGTAGTACCCGATGCCCGCCTGCGCGACCGCGACCACGAGGACGATGCCGAGCCGGCGCTGGTCGGCGGCGCTGGCCCGCGTCCGCCGCAGCAGCGCGAACGTGGCGAGCACGAGGAGCAGGAACAGCACGACGGTGCTGCCGTGGACGCGGGCGACCTGGGGGATGCTGTACGAGAACCGCTTGGCCTTGGCGTCGCCGCCGTGGGGCCCGGTGGCCGTCACCACGGTGCCGGTGACCGCGACGAGGCTGACCGAGGCCAGCAGCGCCGCCCCCGCGTAGCGCACCGCGGGCGCGACCCGCAGGTGGGCCGGGCCGCGCGGCTCGCCGGCCCGCCGGTGCAACAGGATGCCGTTGGCGAGCAGCACCAGCGACAGCAGGAAGTGCGCCATCACGAACTGGGGCTGGAGCTCGAAGAGCACGACGAGGCCGCCGAGGACGGCCTGGGCGAAGAACCCGGCCACGAGCCCGAGGGACAGCCAGGTGAGGTCGCGCCGGCGGGGCTCCCGGAGCAGCGAGCCGACCACCGCCAGCCCGACCGCGATCGAGACCAGGGTGGTGAAGACGCGGTTGAGGAACTCGATCATGGCGTTGACGTCCGAGGCGCTGCGCGGCGTGAGATGGCCGGGGTCGCAGTTCGGCCACGACGGGCAGCCGAGCCCGGAGCCGCTGAGGCGCACCGCGGCCCCAGTCACGATGATCACCGCGAGGAGCAGCGCGGCGACGAAGGTGATCCGCCGGTACGCCGCCGGCGAGACGCGGGGAAGCTTGCGCAGCAGGGACATGGCGGCCTTCGGATCGTAGGTCGGGGCCGGGATCGCCACGCGATCGGCCCGCGCCACGCGCCGACGCCGGTCAGCCGGCGTCCTCTTCGACCGGGCCCGTCGGACCCGTTAGGTTCCGCGGCTGATGGCCGAGCCAACGACCTACGACGAGTTCGGGCTGTTCCACGAGAACGCCGACGAGTACGGCATCCCCTGGCGGGGCCAGCCGGTCGTCCGCCGCCAGTCGGTGCCGGTGACGCCCGACGGGCGGCGGCTCAGCGCGCTGGTGTGGGGCGACGGGCCGCCCGAGCTGGTGCTGCTGCACGGCGGCGCGCAGAACGCGCACACCTGGGACACGGTCGCGCTCGCGCTCGACCGGCCGCTGGTCGCGATCGACCTGCCGGGCCACGGCCACTCGGACCACCGGGAGGAGGGGCCGTTCGGTCCCCGCCTGAACGCGGCCGACGTCGCGGTGGCGCTGCGCACGCTCGCGCCCGACGCGCCCATGGTCGTCGGCATGTCGCTCGGCGGCCTCACCGCCATCGCGCTGACGAGCGAGGCGCCGGAGCTGGTGCGGCGGCTCGTCCTCGTCGACGTGACGCCGGGCGTCGACCGGGACAAGGCGGCGCCCATCGCCCAGTTCATCTCAGGGCCCGACAGCTTCGAGAGCTTCGACGAGATCCTGGCCCGCACGATCCAGTTCAACCCGACTCGCTCCGAGTCCTCGCTCCGGCGGGGGGTGCTGCACAACGCGGTGCAGCGCGACGACGGCCGGTGGGTCTGGCGCTACCAGCGGCCGCGGATCCTCGAGCAGGAGGAGATGGACATCCCGGCCGACTTCGCGACGCTGTGGGACGACGTGTCGAGGATCACGGTGCCGCTCCTGCTCGTGCGCGGTCGCGCGGCGGGCACGGTCGTCGACGACGAGAACGAGGCCGAGCTGCGCCGGCGCCAGCCGAACGCCCGGGTCGTGACCGTCGAGGGCGCCGGCCACAGCATCCAGGGCGACAAACCCGTCGAGCTCGCCCACCTGCTCGACGAGTTCCTCCGGGGTTGAGGAGCGCGGCCCCCGGCCCGCGTCAGGAGGCCCAGGCCCGCCTCGACGCCCTCGAGCCCGGTGTCTTCGAGGCCCGGGTGCTCGAGCCGTCGCCGCCCCCGGTGACGGAGGGGCCGTGGCTGGCCGACGACCCGGTCGCGCCGGCGCCCCGCTCGGCGCGCACGCTCGTGTCGCCGGTGCCGAACGCCGACGTCACGTGGGACGAGCTGGCGCGCGGCACCCCGACCCTCCAGCCGTGGTGCGCGGCCCGCTGGCTCGGCGCCTGGACGCGCCTGCAGCCGGTCTCGGACCCCGACGCGTTCGCGGCGACCCGCGGCGCGTGGCACCGGCTGGCCGAGCACGTGCTCGCACCGGCCCGGTACCGCGTGTCGGGCAAGATCGGGCTTCGCTACACCCGGCACGGGTTCGGGACCCCGTACCTCGACGGCCCCGACGTCCAGCTGCGGGTCGAGGACACCGCGCTGGTCGTCGTCGGGGACGAGGCCCGCCGGGTGCCGGCCGACACGCTGCGGGTCGCCGCCGCTGCGGTCGGGCTCGACCCCCAGGCCGACACCGGCGTCTACGAGCCCGCCACGGCGGCGGAGCCGGACGCGCTGCTCCCCATCGACGCCGACGCGGCGGCGCGGCTGGGCGACTGGTTCGGGTTCGCGGCCTCGGTGCTCGAGGAGCTGCGGGCCGCCGCGTCCGACCGCGACACGACGAGAGTCCAGCTCTGGCCCGAGCACTTCGACCTCTCGGTCGACCTCGGCGACGACGACGCCCGGAGGCGGGGCACGTTCGGCGCCTCGCCGGGCGACGCGGCCCACCCGCTCCCCTATCTCTATGTCACGCACTGGGCGTCGGTGCCCGACGATGCGTTCTGGAACGACGCCGCGTTCGCGGGCGCCAGCCTCGCCTACCGGGACCTGCTGGCGGCCGCCGACCAGCGCGACGCCGGGCTGGCGTTCCTCCGGCGGGGCCAGGCGGTGCTGGCCGGGGTCTGACCGGTCACGCCGGCAGCAGCGTCGTCGTCGACGCGGCGGCGGGCTCGATGGCGTCCCACGAGTAGCGCATCGGGATCAGGGCGCCGGTCGACCAGGCCCGCTGCTGGTCGGCGAAGTGGGGGCTCGCCGGGTCGCCCGACGCGCCGAGCGGCACCACCCACGCCGAGCGCTCCCAGTCGGCGAGGTCGTACACGTAGCGCGCCACCGACGCGGTCGTGACGCCGAACCCGTAGCCGGCCGGATGGGCCGTCGACCAGACGGTGTCCCACTCGCCGCCGAGCTCGACCGGGGGCGGGTCGAGCCTCGCCGCCCCCGCCGGGTCGAGCGCTGACAGCGGGTGGTGGGGAGCGCAGCGGTGCAGCGCCCCCCACCGCCACGCCGCCACGTCGTCGCCGAGCTCGCCGCGCAGGTACCCGACCGCCTCGGTGAGCGCGCCGGCCAGCAGCTCGGGCCACGTGACGCCGGCCGGGAGCAGCGTCGGGTCGTCGGCGCCCAGCAGGCCGGGCAGGAGCGTCCAGAGCCGCAGCTCGAGCGGCGCGAAGAGCGCCCGCGGCTCGCCGGGGAACGGCTCCTGCAGCGGGGCGAGCGCGGGATGCGCGGCCACCGCCTGGCCGACCGCGTCGCGGGTGACGACGTAGACGGCGGCACCGACCGAGTCGGCGTCCATGACCAGGTCCCAGCGCCGCAGGTGGTCGAGGGCGGCCTGCTCGTGCGGGTCCCGGCCGTCGAGACGGACCAGCCGCTCGACCCAGACGTCGGCCGCCAGCGAGCGGCGGTCCTGGTGGACGGCGGTCATGTCGTCGACGGTGGCGGGGCCGAGCGCGTCGAGCCGGTCGACGATGCGGCGGGCCCGGTAGGGGCGGCTGTAGTCGGAGCCGAGGTAGTGCGGAGCGCCAGGTCCGACGATCTCCTGGTTCGCGGTGACGATCCAGCCCACCTCGGGGTCGCGGGTCGTCGGCAGCTCGTCGTAGGGCACCGAGCCGATCCACTCGTGGTCACCGGTCCAGCCCGGCACCGGACCCCAGGCGTTGGCGGGCGGCGCGCCGGCCGGGGACCGCACCGGGATCTCGCCGACGGTCCGGTAGCGGACGTGGCCGTCGACGTCGGCCGACACCAGGTTGTTCACCGGGTCGACCCAGGCCCGCATGGCGTCGTCGAGCTCGTCGACCGTGCGCGTCTGCAGCATCGGCAGCAGCACCGACAGCCCGCGGCTGGGCCGGGCCAGCGCGGTGGACTTCAGCGTGATCACGGCGCCGGTCGCGGGGTCGCCGAACAGCACCGGGCCGTGCGACGTCGCCTGGCACTCGACGGTCACCGGGGCGCCGTCGCGGACCGCGATCTCCTCCCGGCCGGTCAGCATCGCGGCGTCGGCGTAGTCCACGTACAGGTCCTGGTAGTCGCCCATGGCGTTGGTCACGCACCACGCGACGCGGGCGTTGTGCCCGAAGTGCGGGAAGCCGGGGACGCCCGGGAACGAGAGCCCGATGGCGTCAAAGTCGGGGCATGCGAGGTGGCACTGGTAGTAGACGTTCGGCGTCTCGACGAGGCGGTGCGGGTCGCCGGCCACGAGCGGCAGCCCTGACTTGGTGCGGCTGCCGGCCAGCGCCCACGCGTTGGAGCCCGACGCGGTGGCAGCCATCGCGCCGACGACCGCGTCGAGCCGGTCCGGGTCGGGGCCGGCGGTCGGCCCGACCGATCCCGGCGGCACGATCAGCGGCACCTCGGGCGGCCCGGCCCCGTCGATGCGGGCGACCGCGTCGGCGCCGAGGGCGGCCGCGAGCCGGCCCCGCCACAGCTTGTGCTGCCAGTTGGCGAACACGACGTGGCGCACGAGGAAGGCCGCGCAGCAGTGCCACGGCTCCCACGGCTCGGGCGTGACCCCGGCGAGCGCGAGGTCGGGCGGCAGCGGGTGACCGCCGGCGACCCAGGCGTTGACGCCGGCCGTGTAGGCGGCGAGCACCTCCTGGGTGGTCGGGTCGAGCGCGGCGTACTCCCGGCGCGCCGCGCCGGCGATGCCGGCACGCCGCGCGAAGCGGTCGAAGGAGACCCCGGGGCCGCCGACGACCTCGGCCCAGCGCCCGACGGCGCGGCGCCGCTCGTACTCGAGCTGGCCCAGCCGGTCCTCGGCCTGCGCGTAGCCCTGCGCGAAGAAGGCGTCGTGCCAGGTGGTCGCCCGGGCGTGCGGGATGCCCCACTCGTCCCGGTGGATGACGACGCGGCCGTTCAGCCCGCTGACGGTCGCCGACGACGCGTCCATCACCGGACGTTAGGCGGCGGGCCCGCGTCGCGGCCGCGGGTAACGCGGCTCAGGCCGGCAGCGACGCGAGCACGTCGTCGATCGGCGCGTGGTCGGCCGAGTGGTCGTCGACGTGCGCGTAGCGAACCTCGGCGCCGGGACCGAGCACGAACGTCGCCCCGAGCTGGGTGACCCGCTTGCCGGACCGGTGGACGCGGTGCCCGGCCGCGCGAGCGCGGCGGGTCCCGCTCCACGATCGACGGTCGGTGAGCAGTCGCACCATCCCGACCCGCCGGACCGCGGCCGCCCTCGCGGCGGCCGCGCCGTCGTCGACGAGGACCGGGAACGGGACGTGCTCCTCGTCGGCGAAGCCGGCCGCGTAGCGCCGGTCACCGGTGCCGACGGCGACCACCTCGGCCCCCCGCCCCGTCACCTCGTCGTAGCGGTCGCGCAACTGCGCGGCGTGCTCGCGGCAGAGCAGTCAGCCGAAGTGGCGCAGGAAGACCAGGATCACCGGCCGGTCCGCCCAGTAGTCCCCGAGCCGGTGCCGGTCGCCGCCGGCGTCCTCGAGCTCCACCGCCGCCAGGGCCGCCAGATCCACGGCTCGGACCGTACTCGGCGCCCCGTCGGCGTGGGAGAATGGGCCCATGACGACCACCGATGCACCCACGACCTTCACGCGGATGGACGAGTCGACCGCCGAGCAGTGGGCGGTGATCGGCGCCGAGACCTTCGAGCACCAGGGCCGGGTCGCGGACCGGGTCCTCTCCATGCTCCGCTCGCTGGCCGAGATCACCGACGGCTTCGCGGTGGATCAGCTCACCCACTCGCTCCAGACCGCGACGCGCGCCGAGCGGGCCGGTGCCGACGACGAGATGGTGGTGGCCTCGCTGTGCCACGACATCGGCAAGGCGGTCAGCGTCCCGAACCACCCCGTCATCGCGGCCGAGATCCTGAAGTGCTACGTGCGCGACGACGTGTACCACGTCATCCGCGCCCACCAGGACTTCCAGGGCAAGCACTACTACGAGCACTTCGGCGGCAACCCGGACGCCCGCGAGCAGTACCGCGGCCAGGAGTGGTTCCCGCTCGCCGAGCAGTTCGCCGACGAGTGGGACCAGGTCGCCTTCGACCCCGCCTACGACACGCTGCCCCTCGAGCACTTCGAGGCCCGCGTGCGCGAGGTGTTCGCGCACCCGCACTCGATGTAGCGACTCAGAGCGTGCCGAGCCGCGCCGCCCGCTCGCGCGCCTTGGCCACGACCTCGGCCGCGCCGT
>CALEYV010000124.1 GCA_937927875.1 uncultured Actinomycetes bacterium
GTCGTGATACGTGCACAGCTCGAACGCGATGGGACGCAGCTCGACGATCCGAAGCCCGGCCGCGACCCAGGTCGTGAGGGTCGCCTCGAGGTCGGTGTCGTCGAACAGCTCGTCGACGAGCGCGGCCCAGCGTTGCTCGAACTCGACGCTGGCCTCGATCTCCTCGAGCACCCGGAACCCGGGAGGCAGCCCGACCTCGAACGGGTGCTCGCTCAGCAGCCGGTGGGCGAACCCGTGCAGGGTCGTGAGGGCCGCCTCGTCGAGCTGCTCGAGCGCGGCCTCGCTGCGCGCTCGCTCGGCCGGGTCACGGGGGTCGCCGGCGACGGTCTCGAGCTCGGCCCGGACCCGGTCCCGCAGCTCCGCCGCCGCGGCCTCGGTGAAGGTGATCGCGGCGAGGTGCCGCAGCTCGACGCGCCCAGTGGTGACGAGCGCGACCACCCGGGCGACGAGGGCGCTGGTCTTGCCGGTGCCCGCGCCCGCCTCGACGAAGAGGCTGACGTCGTGCGCGTCGCGGACCTGGTCGCGCGCGGCCTGGTCGCGCACGACGGTCACGAGTCGTCGTCCTCCGCGGCGAGGCTCCAGTACGGCTCGAGCGCCTCGTCGTCGGACTTGCGGTCCCAGGCGGTGGCGCGATCGAGCGGGCACAGCCGGTCGTACGGGCACGTGAAGCAGTGCTGGAACGTCTCTCGGTGCGCGAACGGGTTGTAGTCACGGTCGCCGGGGACGGCCGGGAAGCAGCCCTGGCCGATCCCGTCGACGATGGCGGTCACGACCTCGCCGAAGCGGGCCCGCACCGAGTCGTCGACCGCGTACCCGGTCAGGGCCTCGTCGACGCTCGGCGCCCGCGTGAACCAGTAGTACGCCTCGGCCTCGGCGGCGCCGGTGCGCTCGGCGGCCGCCAGCGCGTAGACCGGGAGCTGGAGCGCCTGGCCGGCGTCGACCGGGTCCTCGCCGACGTCGTCGTAGCGATCGGGCCGGCCGGTCTTGTAGTCGTAGACGACGACGCGACGCCCGTCGGGCGAGCGGTCGACGCGGTCGATCCGGCCCCGGAACGTGACCGTCCGCTGGTCCGGGAGCGCTACCGAGACGCCCGGGCGACCGTCGACACCGAAGGCCATCTCGAGGCCGTCGGGGCTCGGCGCGGCCTGCCGGTCGTGGCGGAGCTCGGCGTCGATGGCGAGGAACCGGAGCGCGGTCTGCTGGATGCGACGCTTCGCGAACTTCCAGAGGAGCGGCCGGCCGGTGACACCGCGCGCTTCTGCGTCGGCGCAGCGCTCCTCGACGATCTCGAGCATCCGGGCCCGGTCGGCCGCCGTCCACGGCGTGTCGGGAGCGGCGGGGGGTCGCTCCTGCACGAACTGCTCCAGGATGGCGTGCACGAGCGTGCCCTCGTCGAGGGGCTGGATGGTGTCGGTCGCCTCGGGGCGGGGCACCTCCCGGAGGCGCAGCACGCGACCGAGCAGGAACCGGAACGGGCAGGTCGCCCAGTCCTGGAGCGTCGTGGCGGCGATCGGCTCGGCCGGGTCGACGCGACGAGGGGCGTCGCCGAGGTTCCCGTCGTAGGCGGTGAACCCCGCCGACGCCCGTGCCGCGCCGAGCGCGTAGCCGCGTCCGAGCGCGCCGAGCGCGAGCGGGTGGTCCGCGATCGGCCGGCCCGTCGCGCGCCACTCGGCGAGGGCGCGGAGGTCCCGCTCGACGAGCGAGCCGGCTTCGACGTCGTGCACCACCCCGGCTTCGAAGGAGGCGACCACGTCGAGCCACGGCTCGGCGTCGCGGGCGAGCAGCGACTCGGCGGTGAGCGGCGAGCCCGCGTGCTCGCTCGCCGCCTCGAGCACCCACCGGGCGGGGAGCCGGGTCTGCTGGGCGCGGGGGTCGGCCCGCGGGTAGGTGACGATCACGGCGTCGGCGCTGGCGAGCGCAGCCCGGTAGTCGCGTCGCTGGTCGGCCCGACGGTCGGCGGTGGTGAGCAGGCCGACGTCGGCCCGGTCGGCGTCGGTCAGGAACGCGTCCTCTTGCCCGTGCGGCGGCAGCGTCCCCTCGGCGCCGCCGACGATCGCGACCACGTCGAAGTCCGACGCGTACGCGTCGTGCAGTGGGCCGACGAAGACGCCGGTCCCGAACTTGCCGGCGTGGGACGCCGGGGTGTCGAGCGCGGCGGTGAGGGCGGCGCGGAAGCGCCGCACGTCGACCGGGCTGCCGAGATCGTCGAGGGTGCCGAGATCCCGCAGCGTGTCGTCGATGCGTCGCGCCGCCTCGAGCTCCGGCTCCGGCCAGTCGCCGCGCTTGCCTTCGCCGCCGAGGTAGCGGTCGAGGAGCGCGGCCGCCCACCGGGCCAGCGCCGCCCACGAGGGGGGATCGGGGGGCCGAGTTTGCTCGACGAGCTCGTGCACGAACGCGAGCAGCCGGGCCGTGTGCTCCTCGTCGCGCTCGAGCCGTGTCACCTGCCACTCGGTGTCGTCGTCGCCGCGCGCCGCCTCGAGCTGCACGGCCAGGTCGCGGGCGCGTCGCTCGAGTCGGAGCTGCCACTGCTGGGCGCCGGCGACGACCCCGGCCGCTCGAGAGACGAGGTCCCACCTCGCCGCGGGCACTCGGCGTCCGTCGGCGTCGAGGACGGGCCCGCTGGCGAGCCACGCCGCGACCGCGTCGCGCGCGAAGTCGGCGTCGACGAGCTCGACGACGCCCTGGAGCACCCGGCCCGCGACCGCGTCGCCGAGGCGCGCCGTCGACGGTCCGTTCCAGGGGATCCGTGCGCTCGCGAGCAGCTCGGGGACGAGCCGCGCGTACGGGTCGCGGACGGGGTAGAGGATCGCCATCCGACCGAGCGGCGTGCCGGCTTCGGCCCGCTGGACCAGGCGTCGCACGAGCGCCCGCGCCTCGTCCTCGGGATCGGGCGCCGACAGCAGGTCCGGCGGTGCCGGCGCGGCGTCGTCGGCGATGACGACCGTCACCCGCCCGACCGAGGCCAGGGCCTCCACCAGGCGGCTCTCGCCCACCGCGAGGCGCCGGGGGAGATAGAGCACCACCGTCCCGACCTCGTCCAGCGGGGCGCCGTCGGTGACCGCCTCGGCCGCCGCCACGCTCAGGTCGTGCTCGTCGTAGCCGTCGCGGGTCAGGTCGAGGAAGCGCTCGTAGAGCGTGAGCACGGCCGCGGCGCGGCCGCCCCGCGCGGCGAGGGCGACGAGCGCGGCCGGGTCGACCCGGCGCAGCTCGGCGAACGTGGCGGCCAGGCGCTCGTCGGTGCCGGGATGCTCGGCGACGGCCGCGAACGGGCCCGGGTCGACCGCGAGCGCGGTGTGCACGGCCTCGACGCGCCGGGCCGCGGTGAGCGGCGCCCGGCCGGCCGCGGCCAGGCGGGGCGCCCCGAGCAGCTCGGCGACGCGGGCGAGGGCCAGGAAGCGGACGTTGACGAGGCCGCGTCGGCGACCGAGATCCCGGCGCAGCGCGAGCCCGGCGTAGGTCGACGGGACGGCGACCGTGACCGGCGCCAGCGGGTCCCCGGCCTGGGCCTCGGCGACCAGCCGCTCGAGGGCGTCGCGGGCCCCAACCCCGGCCGAGGCCACGACGGTGGGGACGCCGGTGGGGAGGGCGGCGGGCCCGCCCCCCGGCTCGGAGCCGCTCACCGGCGGAGGCTACCGACGGCCTGTGACAGTGCGGGGCCCCGGAGGGCGAACGCAAAACCGGCCGCCGCCTGTGCCAATCTGGATCCTCCATGCTCCGCCCCGGGCCGGCCGCGACGCGCCTCGTCACCACCATCGTCATCGGGGGCATCGCCATCGGCGCCTGCCTGGCAGCGCTGCTGCCGGGCACGGCGGTGTTCGCCAAGAGCTACGCCTACCAGAGCAACGGGGTCGGCCAGCTCCGGGCCCTGGCCCAGCGGTCCACCGTCTACGACGCCAGCGGGAACCAGATCGGCCAGCTCGGGACCCAGAACCGCGAGGACGTGCACCTGGCCGAGGTGCCGGTCCAGCTGCAGAACGCGGTGATCGCGGTCGAGGACAAGACGTTCTGGACCAACGACGGCATCGACCTGAACGGCGTGTTCCGGGCCGCGGTCCGCAACGTCTCGTCGGGCCAGGTGGTCCAGGGCGGCTCCACGATCACCCAGCAGCTGGTGAAGGAGCGGATTCTCAACTCGAAGCGCGACGTCAACCGGAAGGTGAAGGAGATCATCCTTGCCCTGCGGCTGGCCCAGAAGTACTCGAAACGCCAGATCCTCGAGGAGTACCTGAACACCGTCTACTTCGGGCAGGGCTCCTACGGCGTGAAGGCGGCCGTCGAGCGGCTCTTCATCCAGCACGACCCGTCGGCCCCGTTCGGCGTTCGCACCACCCAGCTCGGCAAGGAGACCCTGGGTGAAGATGCGATGCTCGCCGGGCTGATCAACAACCCCGAGGGCAACAACCCGTTCACGAACCCGGGCGGCGCCCGGATCCGCCGCCATGTCGCGCTGCAGCGGATGGTCACCGAGCACTACATCACCCCCGCCCAGGCGGCGGCCGCGGACCAGGAGCCGCTGCCCACCATCAAGCCGGCGACCGACCTGCGGCCGACGAACGCGTGGGTGGCGGAGGTGCAGCTCCGGCTCTTCACCGACCCCGTGTACGCGGCGCTGGGCAAGACCCAGGCCGAGCGCCGGAACGCGGTGCTGAAGGGCGGCCTGAAGATCTTCGCCACCGAAGACCCCGGGATGCAGAACCTGGCCCAGAACGTCGTGAACAACGACCTGAGCTCCCCGGCCGGGTTCACCGGCTCGCTGGTAGCGATCGACCCCAAGACGGGCGAGGTCAAGGCCATGGTCGGCGGGCCTGGGTTCCTGCAGAGCCAGTTCAACATCGCGACCCTCTACCCCGGCCGCCAAGCCGGCTCCACGTGGAAGGTGATCACGCTGGCGGCCGCGCTCGAATCGGGGTTCTCGCCCAACGACCTCGTGGACGGCACGTCGCCGTGCGCGTTCCCGGTCTGGGGCCAGACCCAGAACGCGGAGGGGGGTGGCGGCGTCATGCCGCTGCGCGCCGCGACCGCGGGGTCGGTGAACTGCGCGTTCGCGCGCACCGAGCTGGCGGTCGGGTTCCCGAAGGTGATCGACACCGCCCACAAGATGGGCATCACCCAGCAGACCCTGAAGCCGATCCTGACGCTCACCCTCGGCACGATCGAGTCGACGGCCCTCGAGATGGCGACGGTGGCGAGCACCATCGCCGACGAGGGCGTGCACCACGCACCGTTGTTCGTCAGCCGGATCGTAGGCCCGGACGGCCAGATCATCTTCGACGCCAAGAACGTGCAGGGCCAGCAGGTCATCAGCAAGGACACCGCCGACTGCGAGACCGACCTGCTGCACGGCGTCATCACCGGCGGCACCGGCACCGGGGCGGCGCTGAACGGGCGCGACGCGGCCGGCAAGACAGGCACCACCGACAACCTGACCGACGCCAACTTCCTCGAGTTCACCGGGGGGGCCCAGCTGGCCGACTTCATCTGGCACGGCAACCCGCTGGCGAAGGTCCCAGGCGCAGGGTTCGGCGGCGCGACGGCCGCCCCGGCGTCACGCGACTTCATGAACGGCGCCTTGCAAGGCCAACCGGCCCTGCCCCTGCCCGATCCCGGGCCGGCCTGTGCACGGCCGGGCGGCGTCATCACGCCCATCGGCCGGCTCGCCAACACCCAGGGGCTGGTGCCGGGTGGCGGCACGACGCCGCAGACGGTCGGGCCGCCGCCGACGGTCGTCATCGAGCCGCCGACCACCCAGCCGCCGGTAACGATTCCGGTCACGACGCCTCCGCCGACGGCAAAGCAGGGCGGGCCCTAAACGCCCTGGCGGGATGGATGGTGGGGGGCGCGGCCCGGCTCGTAGGGTGCGGCGCGTGACCACGCTCGACTCGCTCCTCGCGCTCCAGGACCGCGACCTGGCGTTGGACCGGCTCCGCCACGAGCGGGCGGCGCTGCCGGAGCGGGCTCGACTGGCCATTCTCACCGAGCGACTGCGCGCGCTGGCCGCGACACGCGACGCGCGCCAGTCCGAGCGGGACGAGGTCGCGCGGCAGGAGCAGCGCTACGCGGAGGAGGTGCAGCAGCTCGGCGAGCAGGCCGGCGCGGCCGAGCAGCGCCTCTACTCGGGCGAGGTCGCCTCGCCCCGCGAGCTGCAGGCCCTGCAGGCCGACGTCGAGCAGCTGCGGCGCCGGCAGCGCACGATCGAGGACCGAGAGCTCGGGGCGATGGAGCGGCGCGAGCCGCTCGACGGGGCTCTCGCCACCGCCGCCGCCGAGTGGGACGCGGCGGAGGCCGAAGCGGCCGAGACGCGAGCCGCGCTCGAGGGACGGGAGCGCGATCTCGACGCGTCGCGGGCCGCCGAGCAGGCGGCCCGGGACCAGCTGGCGGCCGGCATCGACGCCGGGCTGCTCGCCGACTACGAGCAGCGCCGGGCCCGGGCCAACGGCGTCGGCGTGGCCCGGCTGGTGGGCTTCACGTGTCAGGGCTGCCATCTGTCGATTCCGGCGACGGAGGTCGACCGGATCCGCAAGGAGGGGGACGGCGCCCTCGCCTACTGCGACAACTGCGGCGCGATCCTCGTGCCGTGACGGCACCCGAGGAGGTCCTCATCTACTGCGACGGCGGCGCCCGCGGGAACCCCGGACCGGCGGCCATCGGCGCCGTCGTCGTCGACCCCACCACGAGCCCGCCCACTCGGCTGGCGACGGTCAGCGAGCGGATCGGCGTGGCCACGAACAACGTCGCCGAGTACCGGGCCGTCATCGCCGGCCTCGAGGCGGCCCGGCCCTACCAGCCCCGCCTCGTGCGGCTGCGGGCCGACTCGATGCTCGTCGTCCGCCAGCTCGAGGGCGCGTGGCGCGTCAAGCAGGACCACCTGAAGCCCCTGTACCGGCGCGCCCGGGCGCTGCTGGACGAGTTCGAGGTCGTCGACCTCGCGCACGTGCCGCGCGAGCAGAACAGCGACGCCGACCTGCTCGTCAACGCCGCGCTCGACCAGCCCTGACCCCGTGCTGCTCTGGTTCACCGCGGTCGCGATCCTGCTGGTGGCCAACATCTTCCGCAGCAGCGGCCTCGACTACCGCCTGGTCGCGCTCGGCGCGCTGGGGCCGCTCGTCATCGACGCCCCGGTCGGGCACCGGGCCCTCGGCCACTCGCTCGTGCTCGCGGTGGGCCTGTTCACCCTGGTGATGGTGGCCACGGCCGGTCGGTCCCGGCTCCGGCGCCGTCGGCTGCTGTGCATCCCGATCGGCATGTTCGTCGGGCTCGTGCTGTCGGGTGCGTTCACGCAGGACCACGTGTTCCTCTGGCCGTTCCTGGGCGGCTTCGGGGACCACGCCCTCCTGCCCTCGTGGTGGGTGGTCCTCGGCGAGGAGCTGGTCGGCCTCGTCGGCTGGTGGTGGATCGTCGGCCAGTTCGACCTCTACCTCGAGGGACCCCGACTGGCGTTCCTGCGGTCGGGGCGGCTCCAGGAAGGGAAGCGGCCGTGATGGTCCTGGTCCGGCACGGCGAGACGGAGGCCAACCGCGCCGGCCTGTTGCTCGGGCGCGCCGACCCGCCGCTCAACGAGCGGGGTCGCCAGCAGGCGGACGCGCTGGCAACCGCGCTGCGCCGGGAGCCGGACCCGCTCATCATCGCCAGCCCGCTCGCCCGGGCCCAGGAGACGGCCGCCCGCATTGCGGCCGCGACGGGTGCAAGCCTCGAGACCGACCCCCGGCTCATCGAGCTCGACTACGGCGAGTGGGACGAGCGGCGGCTGAATGACGTCCCGCCTGACGTCGCGTCGCGCTGGCGGGCCGACCCGACCTTCGCGCCGCCAGGTGGTGAGAGCCTGGCCGAGCTTCGAGCCCGGGTGGCGCCGTGCGAGGTGTCGCTGCGCGAGCGGGCCCGCGACGGCACCGCGATCGTCGTCAGCCACGTCTCGCCCATCAAGGCGATGATCCTGATCGCGCTCGAGCTCAATGACGGGTTCGCGTGGCGGCTGCGCCTCGACGTGGCCTCGATCTGTCGGGTCGCGCCCGGGCCGGCCGGCCCGGTGCTCGTCACCTTCAACGAGACGGGGCATCTCCGCTGAGCGTCGGCGCG
>CALEYV010000125.1 GCA_937927875.1 uncultured Actinomycetes bacterium
CCCCAACGACCCCAGCCACGTCCAGACGACGACGCTGCCGTTCAAGGCCGGGACCCAGCAGGGCCAGGACGTGCTGTACCTCAAGCAGCCCGACGCCGACGCGGTGCTCGCGACGCTGCGCGACTTCAGCGGCTCCGGGGGATCCAGTGGCTCGGCGTCGGCCGGCGGCGGGCCCACCCCGTCGGCCTCCAGCGTGCACGTGCGGGTCCTGAACGCGTCCGGGGTGAGCGGCGCCGCGGCGCGCGCCCTCGCCGCGTTGGCGCGGCACGGCTTCGTGGGCGCCGGCACCGGTAACGAGCCCCGCGGGCTGCAGTCGACGAGCGAGATCCACTACCGCAGCGGCAGCGCCGGCGCGGCCCGTCTCGTCGCCGGCTTTGCGCCATCGGCCCGGCTCGTCACCGACGACACCGTCACCGGCGCCGACGTCGTCCTCGTGCTCGGCCGCGACTTCAGCGGGCTGTCGACGCCGAGCGTGACCACGGCCGCCCCGTCGAGCGCCCCGAAGGCGGCGACGACACCGCAGCCAGGATCGCTGGCGCCGGTGCCCGGGGCGTGCTGAAACCCCCGGTGCTCCTCATGGGACATCGTGAAACTCCTCGAGCTGCGAACCCGAGAGCCAAGGCGACTCTGTTGTCGCCCGCAGACCCTGGCGCGGCCGCCGCGAAACCCACGCCGGTCGGCCTCATGGCCCAAGCCGTCTCGATGGCGTGGGCTTGCGGATGAACGACTGGGTGCCCGGGGCGGGACTCGAACCCGCACGCCCTGGCGGGCAGTGGATTTTGAGTCCACCGTGTCTGCCTGTTCCACCACCCGGGCCGCGCGTCCATGATGACACGACGCCCGGCCGCGGACGCGGGACGATGCCGCGCTCCTTTACCCTCCGTCGGCGAGCAACCCCAACCTCTTGGCGATGACCTCGTTCATGATCTCGTCGGTGCCGGCGCCGATCCGCTGCAGCCGCGCGTCGCGAAAGGCGCGCGAGATCGGCTCCTCCTGCATGTAGCCAGCGCCCCCGAACACCTGTAGGCAGGTGTCGACGAGCCGGTTCACCATGCGGGCGCAGAACTTCTTCGTCATCGAGATCTCGGCGACCGGGTACTCGCCCTGCAGCACCCGCCACGCCGTGTTGTCGAGCAGCGACCGGGCCGCCTCGAGGTCGGTGGCGGCGTCGGCGAGCATGTGCGCGATCACCTGGTGGCGGCCGATCGGCCGGCCGAAGGCGCGGCGCTCGCCGGCGTACTCGATCGTGCGGGCCAGGGCGTGGTCGGCGGTCCCGATGCAGGCCGCCGCCGCGGCGAGGCGCTCGTACTGCAGCTGCACCATCAGCTGCTCGAAGCCGCGGCCCGGCTCGAGGCCGATGAGGTTCTCGGCCGGCACCGCCGCGTCGTCGACGACGATCTCGGCGGTGTCGCTCGACCACATGCCGAGCTTGCGGAGCTTGCGTGACACGCTGACGCCCGGGAGGTCGGTGTCGACGAGGAAGAGCGAGATGCCCTGGTGCCCGGCCGCGGGGTCGGTCTTGGCGACGAGGGTGAGGAAGTCGGCTCGGGCGCCGTTGGTGATGTAGAGCTTGCGGCCGGTCACCCGCCACACCTCGCCGTCGCGGTCGGCCCGGGTCGCGATCCCGGCCACGTCCGAGCCCGCGTCGGGCTCGGTGATCGCGATGGCAGCGATCTTGGTGCCCGCGATCGCGGGCCGCAGGTACCGCTCCTTCTGGTCGTCGGTCCCGAACTGCTCGATCGACGGGGTCGCCATGTCGGTCTGCACCGACAGCGCCATCGCGATCGCGCCGCAGCCGGCCCGGGCCAGCTCCTCGACGAACACGATCTCGGCGGCCAGGTCCCCGCCCGCGCCGCCCCAGCGCTCGGGGTAGTGGAGGCCGAGGAACCCGAGCTCGCCGGCGCGGCGGAACACGTGATCCGGGAAGCAGCCCGCGTCCTCCCACTCCTCGACGTGGGGCCGGAGCTCCTGGTCGACGAATCGTCGGACGGAGGCGCGCAGCGCCTCGTGCTCGTCGGTGAAGATCGCGTGCCGGGCCACCGCCGTACACGCTGCCACAGCGGGCACCCGGTTCTACACTGTCCCTCCCCATGGCCCGGTCGATCCTGCAGCGACGCCTCATCGACGTGTCCGAGCGCGTCAAGCGGCTGCGTGCCGAGCTCGGTGTCACCGAGGAGCAGCTCGCCTTCCTCGAGGACGAGGCCGACGACACCCGGCTGCGAGCGCTCATGGCCGAGACGCCGCTCGCCGACGCCGAGGCGACCGACGCCCGTCGCCACGCCGACGCCCTCGGGCGCCACCGCGACGCGCTGGCCCGCCAGATCGCGGACCTGCGTCGGGAGCAGGACTCGCTGCTCGACCGGATGGCGGCCGAGCCGTCGGCCCGCTGAGCCCCTCCCCGCACCCGGCCATGGCTGACCGCGCCCGGCCCCGCGTCGTGATCGCCGAGGACGAGGCGATCATCCGGCTCGACCTCCGCGAGCTGCTCGAGGAGGAGGGCTACGAGGTCGTCGGCGAGACCGGCCGCGGCGACGAGGCCATCGACCTCGTGCGCGAGCTCGTCCCCGACCTCGTCATCCTGGACGTGAAGATGCCGGGCCTGGACGGCCTGTCGGCGGCCCGCCACATCGCCAGCGAGCGGCTGGCCGCGGTGCTGATCCTCACCGCCTTCTCCCAGCGCGACCTCATCGAGCGAGCCCGCGACGCGGGGGCGCTCGCCTACCTCGTCAAGCCGTTCCAGAAGAGCGAGCTCATCCCGGCCATCGAGCTGGCCATGGCCCGCC
>CALEYV010000126.1 GCA_937927875.1 uncultured Actinomycetes bacterium
CCGAGGAGCCGCCGGCGGCGCCGGCGTGGGACGATGACGCGACGGCCCCGGTGCGAGGGAGGCAACCGTGCCAGTCCGAGTCGTCACCGATAGCGCCTGCGACCTGCCCGAGCCGCTCGTCGACGAGCTCGGGATCGAGATCGTGCCGCTCACCATCCGCTTCGGCGCCGAGGAGCTCGTCGACCGCGAGGAGCTCTCGAACCAGGAGTTCTGGCGCCGCCTCACCCAGGCGTCGACGCTGCCCGAGACGGCGGCGCCGTCGGCGGGCGCCTTCGCGGCCCGGTTCGGCGCCCTCGCCGACGCGGGCGCGGACGGCATCGTGTGCATCAACCTCTCGTCGCGGCTGTCGGCGACGATGCAGGCGGCCCAGGTCGCGTCGTCGTCGGTCGGCGAGCGGTGCCCGGTCGAGGTGATCGACTCGCTCACCTGCTCGATGGGCCTCGGCAACCTGTGCATCGCCGCCGCCCGCCGCGCCAACGAGGGCGCGCCCCTCGAGGAGGTCGTCGCCGAGGTCACCGACCGGCGCGACCGCACCCGCCTCTACGGGACGCTCGACACCCTCGAGTTCCTGAAGAAGGGCGGCCGGATCGGCAACGCCCGTGCCCTGCTCGGCTCGATGCTCTCGGTGAAGCCGGTCATCGAGGTCGCCGACGGGGTCGTCGAGGAGTCCGGGAAGGTCCGCACCCGCTCGAAGGCGCTGCGGATGCTCGCCGACAAGGTCCACGACCAGTCGGTCGAGGAGGTCGCGGTCCTCCACGGGGCCGCGCCCGACCTCGACGAGTTCCTCGACCTGGTCGACGACGTGGCGCCCCGGGACAAGATCGTGATCGGCGACGTCGGGCCCGTCATCGGGACCCACGCCGGCCCCGGCGTGCTCGGGGTCACCTTCCAGCTCTCCGGGTGACCGGCTCCGCCGCCCGGCCCCGGGCTGGGTAGCGTGACCCCGGTGTCCGCCCCCGCCGAGCCCGGTCGCGTGCTCGATGGCCGCTACCGGCTGGTGCGGGCCCTGGCCCGAGGCGGCATGGCCACGGTGTGGGTCGGCGAGGACACGCTCCTGACCCGCCGGGTGGCGGTGAAGACCCTGCACCCCGAGCTGGCCTTCGACGAGGACCTGCGGACCCGGTTCCGCAACGAGGCCGTGGCGGCGGCCCGGCTCAGCCACCCCGGCATCGTCGCCACCTACGACACCGGCGACGACGACGGCGTCGGCTACATCGTCATGGAGTTCGTCGACGGGCCCAACCTGCGCCGAGTCCTCGACGCCAAGGGCCCGCTGCAGATCCGGGAGACGGTGCGGATCGGCCGCGAGGTCGCGGCCGCGCTCGACGCCGCGCACCGCCAGGGGATCGTGCACCGCGACGTGAAGCCGGCCAACGTGCTCGTCCCGCCCGGGATGGCGGTGAAGGTCACCGACTTCGGGATCGCCAAGGCCGGCGGCAGCGAGCTGACGCGGACCGGGACCGTGGTCGGCACCGCCCGCTACCTCGCGCCCGAGCAGCTGCGCGGCGAACCCGTCGACGCGCGCACCGACATCTACGCGCTCGGGCTCGTCCTCTACGAGATGCTCGTCGGCGAGCTGCCGTTCCACGGCGACACCGAGATGCAGATCGCGCTGGCCCGGCTCAGCACCGCGCCGGCGCCGATTCGCCAGGCCCGGCCCGACGCACCGGCCGGGCTGGCCCGCCTCGTCATGGCCTGCCTCGCCGTCGACCCCGCCGGTCGGCCCGCCTCCGCGCAGGCGGTCGCCGACGCGCTCTCGGACCGGCCCCGCGAGGACACCACGGTCGCCGAGCGGCCCCGGACCGACCCCGGCCGCACCGTCGTCATGGCGCCCCGCGAGCCGACCCGCACCCGGGCCGAGCTGCAGCAGCGACCGCGCGAGCGCCCGGCCCGCCGCGGCGCGGTCACCGCGCTGGCGGTGCTCCTGTTCATCGTCGGCGCCGCGGCCGGGTATCTGCTCGTGCGCGCAGCCGGCGCCGGCGCGACCACCCGGCCCCCCGCCGCCCACGGCAGCCCCGGCCCCGGGCCGAGCTCGCCGCCGGCCGGGTAGGCGGGGGCCCGGCCCCAGGTACGCTCCCGGCCCTGGCGGCCCGATCGGGAGCCCATGGCCGACTGGACCACCCAAGCTGCGGACGCAATCGAGGCCGCCGTCACGGCGGTCCGCCAGCGCGCCGTCGTTCCGGCCCAGCGGGCGACCCGGGCCGTCGTCTACGGCCTGCTCGTCACCTTCTTCCTCACCACCGCGTTCGTGGTGCTCGCCATCGGCGCCTTCCGGGGCCTCGTCATCCTCACCGGCGACGTGTGGCTGGCCCACCTGATCGTTGGCGGAATGCTGGTCCTGGGCGGCGCGTTCTGCTGGTCGAAGCGAACCCGCCGGCCGGCGTGAGCCCGTCGGTGGCCCCAGCCCGGAGGTACGCCCGCCCATGACCGAGCACCACCCGCTCGTCATCGTCGGCTCCGGGCCGGCCGGGCTCACCGCGGCCGTGTACGCGGCCCGGGCCAACCTGGCCCCGATCGTCGTCGAGGGCCTCGGCGCCGGCGGGCAGCTGATGCTGACGACCGACGTCGAGAACTACCCCGGGTTCCCGGACGGGATCCTCGGCCCCGAGCTGATGACGAAGTTCCGGGAGCAGGCGGGCCGGTTCGGCGCCGAGTTCATCACCGCCGACGCCGAGCAGCTCGACCTCGGCGGATCGCCGTTCGGCGTGTGGGTCGACGGGCAGGAGCTGCGCAGCGAGGCGCTCATCGTCTCGACCGGCGCGACGGCCCGGATGCTCGGGCTCGAATCCGAGGAGCGGCTGCTCGGCCACGGCGTGTCCACGTGCGCCACCTGCGACGGGTTCTTCTTCCGGGGCAAGACGCTGGCGGTCGTGGGCGGCGGAGACTCTGCGGTCGAGGAGGCGTTGTTCCTCACCAAGTTCGCGACCGAGGTCACGCTCATCCACCGGCGGGACGAGCTCCGGGCGTCGAAGATCATGGGCGACCGGGCCCGCGCCAACCCGAAGATCTCGTTCCGGTGGAACGCGGTCGTCGACGAGGTCGTCGGCAACGGCAGCGTCGAGGGGCTGCGGCTGCGCGACACCGTCACCGACGAGCGCTCCGAGCTCGAGGTCGGCGGCCTGTTCGTCGCCATCGGGCACGACCCGAACACCGCGCTGCTGCGCGGCCAGCTCGAGCTCGACGAGGGCGGCTACGTCGTCACCCGCGCCGACTCGACGATGACGTCGGTCGACGGCGTGTTCGCGGCCGGGGACGTGCAGGACCACGTGTTCCGCCAGGCCGTCACCGCCGCCGGCAGCGGCTGCATGGCCGCGATCGAAGCCGAGCGCTGGCTGTCGGCCCGGGCCCACGCCAAGGGGTGACGCCCGGGCGCGGAATGCGCGGCCGGGGTTCTGCGTTCGCACTCTCGTAGACTCGTCCAGCGAACGCCGGACGACGACCGAAAGGTGAATGGCGTGGGTGAGCACATCGTGGCGCTGAGCGACTCGACCTTCGACGAGACGATCAGCGGCTCCGAGAAGCCGGTGCTGGTCGACTTCTGGGCCGAGTGGTGCGGACCGTGCAAGATGATCGGCCCCGTGCTCGAGGAGATCGCCTCCGAGAACGGCGACAAGATCCAGATCGCCAAGCTCAACGTCGACGACAACCCCAACACGGCCATGCGCTACAACGTGATGAGCATCCCGACCCTGCTCGTGTTCAAGGCCGGCGAGGCGTCCCAGGAGGCGCGCCGGCTGGTCGGGGCGAAGGGTAAGGCCCAGCTCCTGCAGGAGCTCGCCGAGTTCGTCGGCTGACCCGCGTGCCGGCCCCGCTGCGGACCGGCCAGCGCGGCGAGGCCGTGCGTGACCTCCAGCGTCGACTCAGCGCGGTCGGCCACGACGTCAGCGCCGACCCGATGGGGTCCTTCGACGCCGCAACCGAGGCCGCCGTCCGCGCCTTCCAAGACGCCCGGGGCCTCCGGGTCGACGGCCTGGTCGGGCGCCAGACCTGGTCCGCCCTCGTCGAGAGCGGCTACGACCTCGCCGACCGACTCCTCTACCTGCGCCGCCCCATGGTGCGGGGCGACGACGTCCTCGAGCTCCAGCGGCGGCTGAGCGCGCTCGGCTTCGACGTCGGGCGCGAGGACGGGATCTTCGGGACCGAGACCCGCGACGGCCTCGCCGCCTTCCAGCGCGACGCCGGCATCCCCTCCGACGGCATCTGCGGCCCCGCCACGGTGGCGGTGCTGGGCCGGGTCAGCGGCATGGCCGCGGGCTCGGTGGCGACGGTGCGGGAGCGGGAGGCCCTCCGCCACGAGGCCCCCCGCCGCCTCGGCGGCCACACCGCCTACGTCGCCGCCGCGCCCGGCCTGGCCGTGCTCGGCGAGGAGGTGACGCGGGGGCTGCTCGACGCCGGTGCCCGGGCCGTGCTCGACGCGTCGGGCGCCGACGACTCCCTCGTGGCGGCGGGCGCCAACCGCTTCGACGCCGACCTCTTCCTCGGGCTCCGGCCCGGGGACGCGGTCGGCTGCCACTGCGCCTACTTCGAGGTGGGCCGGTTCCGCTCCGAGGCCGGCCACGCCATCGCACGCGCGATCCACGACGAGCTGCGCGACGTGCTGCCGATCGACGTCGACGTGTCGGGCAAGGCCTACGCCGCGCTCCGGGAGACGCGCATGGCCGCCGTCGTCTGCGAGGTCGTCCCCGACGGCGACGTCGAGGCGATGCGGGCCCTGGTCGCCAGCGCCGGGACCGTCGCCCGCGCCATCGTGCGCGGGGTGCGTCGCGCCGTCGAGGAGCCGGCCGCCGCCGACGCCGGCTAAGCCGACGCTGCGTTCGCGGCGCCCCGGTTGTCGGTCATCCGCCGATAGATCCGCTCGAGGTCGTCGAGCCCGGCGAAGTCCACGGTGAGGGCGCCCTTCCCGCCCGCGCCGAGGCGGACCCGCACCCGGGTCTCGAGGTAGTCGCCGAGCAGCTCCTCGAGCTGCAGCAGGCCCGGCGGTCGCATGCGCGCCGCGCCGCGCCGCGCGCGCTCCGAGTCGTCGCCGCCGTCGTTGCGCGCCCGCACCGCCTCCTCGACCGCGCGCACGGACAGGTCCTCCTTGATCGCGCGTCGCGCCAGCGCCTCCTGGAACGCGCGGTCGGGCGTGCCGAGCAACGCGCGCGCGTGGCCCATCGACAGTCGGTCGTCGCGCAGCGCGCGCTGGATCGACGGCGGCAGCTGGAGCAGGCGCATCGTGTTCGACACCGCGGCCCGGCTCTTCCCCACCGTGGCCGCGACCTGCTCGTGCGTCATCGAGAAGTCCTCGATCATCTGCTGGTAGGCGGCCGCCTCCTCGAGCGGGTTGAGGTCGTCGCGCTGGAGGTTCTCGACCAGCGCCGCCTGCAGCGCCCTGCGATCCTCGGTCTGGCGGACGATGGCGGGGATGACCTGGAGGCCGGCCCGGCGGGCGGCCCGCCACCGGCGCTCGCCGGCCACGAGCTCGTAGCCGTCGCCGGCCGGACGGACCAGCACCGGCTGGAGCAGCCCAACCTCGCGGATCGAGTCGGCGAGCGCGCCCAGGCCCTCCTCGTCGAACCGATCGCGCGGTTGATAGGGGTTTGGGCGAATCGCGGCGATTGGGAGCTCTTGGAGGCCGGGGCCCGCGGCCGCGGCTCCGCCGGCCCGCTCGGCGGTCCCGGTGGGGATGAGCGCGCCGAGACCCTTACCGAGACCGCCTGGTCGCGCCACGACTCACCTCCTTGGCCAGGTCGCGGTAGGCCTTCGCGCCGCGGGAGGTCGAGTCGAACACGATGATCGGCTGCCCGAATGACGGCGCCTCCGAGAGCCGGACGGTGCGGGGGACCACGGTCTTGTAGACCTTCGGCCCGAAGTATTCGCGGACCTCGGCCTCGACCTGGTCGGCGAGCTTGGTGCGGGCGTCGTACATGGTGAGGACGATGCCGCGGACCTCCAGGCTGGGATTCAGGTTGGCGTGCACGAGCGAGACGTTGCGGAGTAGCTGGCCGAGTCCCTCCAGCGCGTAGTACTCGCACTGGATCGGGACGATGACGTCGTCGGCCGCCGCCAGGCCGTTCACGGTGAGCAGGCCCAGCGACGGCGGGCAGTCGATGAGGACCAGGTCGTAGTGGTCGCGCACGGCGTCGATGGCCCGCCGGAGCCGCAGCTCGCGGCTCATCTGGGCCACCAGCTCGATCTCGGCGCCGGCCAGGTCGATCGTGGCCGGGGCGACGAAGAGGTTCTTCAGGCTGGTCGGCTCCACGCAGTCCTCGAGGGCCATGTTGCTGAGGATCACGTCGTAGACGGAGCCGGTCACGTCGCGGGGGTTGAGCCCGAGGCCGGTGGTCGCGTTGCCCTGGGGGTCGAGGTCGACGACCAGCAGCCGGAAGCCGGCCTCGGCCAGCGCCGCTCCGAGGTTCACGGCGGTGGTGGTCTTGCCGACCCCGCCCTTCTGGTTGGCGATGGCCAGCACCCGGGGCAGCTCGAGCGGGCGGGGGGCTCGACCCGACGGCCCGGCCGGCATCGTTTCCGGATCGAGGATCGGACCGTCGGGCAGGCGTGGCTCCACACCGTGCTCCTCGTCGAGCCTGGTGTCGCTCAACGCTCCTCCAAGAGTCTCGACGTCGACTTGAGGCTGGGTCTGCAGGATACGCGAGTCAGCCCGGCTTGGGAAGGTCTCC
>CALEYV010000127.1 GCA_937927875.1 uncultured Actinomycetes bacterium
CTCCCGGGCCCCGGTTCCCCAGTAGCCCCGGGAGGGGCCGGCGGTACCATTGCCGGATGCCCGAGACGTCTCACGCGCCCCTGCGCGCCCAGCTGAAGGAGGAGCAGCAGCGCCTGCGGGACCGGCTGGCCGAGCTCGGCCACGGGGGCAACGGCAGCCTCACCTTCGACGACGGCTTCGCCGACTCCAGCCAGGTGACCGCGGAGCGGGCGGAGATCGAGGCGCTGGCCGGCACCCTCAACGAGACGCTCACCGAGATCGACGAGGCCCTCCAGAAGTTCGACGCCGGCACCTACGGGCGCTGCGAGCGGTGCGGCGGCAAGATCGCCGACGCCCGGCTCGAGGCGATGCCGGCCGCCCGCCTCTGCATCACCTGCGCCTCCCAGTCGCGCTGACGGGTGCCGCTGCGCGAGGGGCTCATCCTCTTCGGCTGCCTCGTCGTCGCGGTCATCCTCCACGAGGTCAGCCACGGGGTGGTGGCGTGGTGGCTCGGTGACGACACCGCCAAGCGGGCCGGGCGCCTCACGCTGAACCCGGTGCCGCACATCGACCCCTTCGGCTCGATCCTGCTGCCGGCCATGGGGGCGATCGCCGGGCTCCCGATCTTCGGGTACGCCAAGCCGGTCCCGATCAACCCGACCCGGCTCCGCCACCCCCGCCGCGACCTCATCCTCGTGAGCCTGGCCGGCCCGACCACGAACCTGCTGCTCATGGCCGTCGCCGCGCTCGTCGCGCGGGCGATCCACGACAGCGCCGGCGCGCCGCCGGGCGCGGTCGACCAGTCGACGCCGAGCCTGCTGCTCGAGATCGTCTTCTTCTTCGCGCTCGTGAACCTCCTGCTCGGGGTGTTCAACCTGCTGCCGATCCCGCCCCTCGACGGCTCGGCGCTGCTCGAGCGGGTGCTGCCGGCGGCGTGGCTGCCGACCTGGTACCGGATCCGGCCCTACGGCCTGCTGGTGCTCATCGTGATCGTGTTCAGCACCAACGTCGTCGGCAGCGTCGTCCGTCCGTTCTACGACGCGCTGTACAACTTCGTCCTGACGTGAGACGCGTCCTGCACCTGGCCCGCCGGTTCTTCGGCGCGCTGCGGCCGGGTGGCCCGAAGCCGGCCGACGCGGCGTGGGTGGCGGGCGTCCTCACGCCTGAGGAGCTCGGGCTGTGGTCCCGGATGCCGAGCCACGACCGTCGCCACTCGGTGCTCGTGGCGCGTCGGGTCGAGCGGGCGCTCGCCGGCACCGACGCCGCCGACGACCCGCGCTGGCTCGCCGCCGCGCTGCTGCACGACGTCGGCAAGCTCGACGCCGGGCTGTCCGTGTTCGGGCGGGTCGTCGCCACCGTCGCCGGCGGCGCGGCCGGCCACGAGTGGGCGGAGCCGTGGTCGACCAAGCGCGGCTTCACGCGCCGGGTCGGCCTGTACTTGCGCCACCCTGAGCTCGGCGCGACCCGGATCCGCGTCGCGGGCGGGCGCGAGGAGGCGGCCCGCTGGGCCGACGCCCATCACGACGCCTCGACGTGGCACGAGACCGGCATCCCGCCCGACGTGGTCGACGCGCTGGCGGCCGCCGACGACGACTGAGCCGGCTACGGGCGGGGGAGCAGCCCGGCCGCCTGGCGGGCCCGGGCCAGCACCTTGGTCGCGATCGACTCCGCCTTCTCGGCCCCGGTGGTGAGGGCGGCGTCGACGGTGGCGGGGTCGTCGACCAGCGCCGCGTAGCGAGCCTGGAGCGGGGCGAGGAACTCGACCACCGCGTCGGCGACCGCCTGCTTCAGCGCGCCGTACCCCTGGCCCGCGAAGTCGGGCGCGACGTCGGCCACCGGCCGGTCGGTCGTGGCGGCCAGGATCTGGAGCAGGTTCGCGACGCCGGGCTGGCGGGCCGGGTCGTAGGCGACCTCCGAGCCGGAGTCGGTGACCGCCGACCGCACCTTCTTCGTCACCAGCTCGGGCGGGTCGAGCAGGGTCAGGGTGCCCTGCGGGGACGCCGACGACTTCGACATCTTGGCGGTCGGCTGCTGCAGGTCCATGATACGCGCCGCCACCGGCGGGATCGCGGCCTCGGGGACGACGAACGTCTTCCCGTACCGGTGGTTGAAGCGCAGCGCCACGTCGCGGGCCAGCTCCAGGTGCTGGCGCTGGTCGTCGCCGACCGGGACCCGCTCGGCGTCGTAGAGGAGGATGTCGGCCGCCATGAGCACCGGGTAGTCGAACAGCCCGGCGCTGGCCGACTCCTGGCTCTCGGCCTTCTCCTTGAACTGGGTCATGCGGCGCAGCTCCCCGAACGTCGCGACGCAGTTCAGGATCCACGTCAGCTCGGTGTGGGCCGGCACGTGGCTCTGCACGAAGAGGGTGCAGCGCTGCGGGTCGAGGCCGGCCGCCAGCAGCAGGGCCGCGGTGCGGCGGGTCCGCTCGGGGAGCTCGGGCGGGTCGTAGGGGACGGTCAGCGCGTGCAGGTCGACGACGCAGTAGAGGGCGTCGTCGGCGTCCTGGGCCGCGACCCAGTGCCGCACCGCACCGAGGTAGTTCCCGAGGTGCATCTCGCCGGTGGGCTGGATGCCCGACAGGACCCGTGCCATCGCGGGGCCACGGTAGTGGCGCGTCGCCCAGACACCGGCCCGGTATCTTGCCGATGATGCCCTACGAGGTGCGCACCGCCGTCTACGAGGGTCCCTTCGACCTGCTGCTGCACCTCATCCTGCGCCAGGAGGTCGACCTCTTCGAGGTGTCGCTCTCCACCATCATCGACGAGTACCTCGCCGAGCTCGACCGGATGGAGTCGCTCGACCTCGAGCTCGCCACCGAGTTCCTCCTCATCGCGGCGACGCTCGTCGAGCTGAAGGCCCGCCGGCTGCTGCCGATCCCCGAGGACCTCGAGCTCGACGAGGAGCTGCTGCGCTTCGAGGAGCGCGACCTGCTGCTGGCCCGGCTCCTCGACTGCAAGACGTTCAAGGACGCCGCCGCCGCGCTCAGCTCGCTCATGCGGGTCGCCGACCGCAGCCTCCCGAGGGTCGCCGGCCCCGAGGAGCCGTTCCGCTCCCTCGTGCCCGACCCCCTCGAGCGGCTCCGCCTGTCGCGCCTGCGCGACGCGGCCCGGCGGATGCTGGCCCCGAAGCCGACGCCGCACGTCGAGGCCGACCACATCGCGCCGATCCGGGCCAGCGTCGCGGAGGCGATCGACGTGGTACTGGACGCGCTGCCCGAGGCGCGGGCGGTGTCGTTCCGGGAGCTGACCCGCGGCGCGGTGGAGCGGCTCGACATCATCGTGCGGTTCCTCGCCGTCCTCGAGCTCTACAAGCAGGGTGTCGTCGACCTCGACCAGCCGACGACGTTCGGGGAGCTGTCGGTCCGGCGGCTGCAGAGCGGCGAGCTGCTCGACGCGGCCAGCATCGCGGACTGGGACGCGCCGGCCGCCACGCCCGCGCCGGCCGCCGAGCCGGGCCGTTGAGCGACGCCGAGTCGCCGCTCGACGCGGTCTTCGCCGTCGACGCCCGCCGCGCCATCGAGGCGGTGATCGTCGCCGCCACCGAGCCGGTCGAGGCGCGCTTCCTCGCCGAGCTGGTCGAGCTGGCGCTGGAGGACGTGGAGCGGCTCTGCGCGGAGTTGGCCGCCGAGTACGAGGAGGAAGGCCGCGGGTTCATGCTGGCCCGGGTCGCGGGCGGCTACCGGCTGCAGACCCACCCCGACCTGGCGCCGTACGTCGAGCGGTTCGTGCTCGAGGGCCAGCACGTGCGGCTGTCCGGGCCCGCGCTCGAGACGCTCGCCATCGTCGCCTACAAGCAGCCGGTGTCGCGCGCCCAGGTGTCGGCGATCCGGGGCGTCGACGTCGAGAGCACGCTCCAGACCCTCGTCGCGCGCGGCTACGTCGACGAGATCGGACGCGACCCGGGCCCCGGGACGGCCGTCCTCTACGGCACGACGACCGCGTTCCTCGAGCGGCTCGGCCTCGACTCGCTGCACGACCTGCCCCCGCTCGGCGACTTCGTGCCCGACGCCGGCACCGTCGCCGCGCTCGAGCGAGGCCTGCGCCTCTCCGACGACCCGATGGCCGGTGAGCACACCGAGACGGTCGACGGCTGAGCGATGGCGGACGCCGAGCGCGTCCAGAAGGTGCTGGCCCGGGCCGGCTTCGGGTCCCGACGGCAGGCCGAGGACCTGGTGCGCGCGGGCCGGGTCACCGTCGACGGCTCGGTGGCGCGCCTCGGGGACCGGGTCGACCCGGCCGCGGCGAGCGTGTGCGTGGATGGCGTGCCGGTGCCGACCGCGCCCGACCTCGTCTACTACCTCCTGCACAAGCCGGCCCGGGTGGTCACGACCGCCCACGACCCCGAGGGCCGGCGCACCGTCGTCGAGCTGGTGCCGGCCGAGCCGAGGGTGTTCCCGGTCGGGCGGCTCGACTACGACACCGCGGGCCTGCTGCTGCTGACCAACGACGGGCAGCTCGCGCAGCTGCTCGCCCACCCGCGCCACGGGGTCGCGAAGACCTACCTGGCCGAGGTGGTCGGGGCGCCGACCCGGGGCGAGCTCCGGCAGCTGCGGGAGGGCGTGACGCTCGACGACGGGGTCACCGCGCCGGCCCGGGCCCGGCTGGTCGGCACCCACCGCGACGCGGCCGCGGTCGAGCTGACGATCCACGAGGGGCGCAACCGGCAGGTGCGCCGGATGCTCGAGACGCTGGGCCACCCGGTCACGCGGCTGGTGCGCACCCGCATCGGGCCCCTCCACGACGACCGGCTGCGTCCGGGCGCGTGGCGCCACCTCACCACCGGCGAGGTGCGCGCGCTCTACGAGGCCGCCACCGTCACCGAATGACGCCCGGCGCGCGCTTCGGTCCCCGCTAACCTGCCCGCACGTGAGACTGCAGGCGCTGCGCGGCGCGATCACCTGCGACGAGAACACGAAGTCGGAGATCACCGCCAAGACCCAGCAGCTGGTCCAGGAGCTCCTCACCCGCAACGAGCTCGCGCACGACGACCTGGTCAGCATCATCTTCACCGCCACCGAGGACCTCACCGCCGAGTTCCCGGCCACCGCCGCCCGCGAGCTCGGCCTCGGTGACATCCCGCTGCTCTGCGCCCGGGAGCTGGCCATCGACGGCAAGCTGCCCCGGGTGATCCGGGTCCTCGTCCACTGCTACTCGGACCGGCCGCGCGGCGAGCTGCACCACGTCTACCTGGGCGCGGCCCGGACGCTGCGGGACGACCTGCCCGAGTGACCCGGATCGGGATCGTCGGCACCGGGCTCATCGGCGCGTCGGTCGGGCTCGCCCTCCGGCGCGACGGCGCGACGGTCGCCGGGCACGACGCCGACCCCGCCCGCGCCGAGGCGGCCCGGGTCCTGGGCGCGCTCGACGAGGCGGGGGCCGACGTGGCCTCGGTCGCCCGGGACGCCGACCTCGTCGTCGTCGCGGTGCCGGTCGGGGCGGTCGCCGGCCTGGTGGTCGAGGCCCTCGACGCCGGCGCGGCCGCGGTCACCGACGTCGGCTCGGTGAAGGCGCCCATCGTCGACGAGGTCGAGGCGGCCCGGCCGGCGGTGGCGGCCCGGTTCGTCGGCGGCCACCCGATGGCCGGCTCCGAGCAGGACGGGCTCGACGGCGCCGACCCCGACCTCTTCCTTGGCGCGACGTGGGTGCTCACGCCGACCGAGCGGACCGACGCCACCGCGTTCGCCGCCGTGCGCCGGCTCGTCGCCGGGCTCGGCGCGGAGGTGATCGCGGTGACGCCCGCCGACCACGACCGCCTCGTCGCCATGGTCAGCCACGTGCCGCAGCTCGCCGCCACCACGCTCATGGACGTCGCCGCCACCGGAGGCGGCGAGCACGCCACCCTGCTGCGCCTCGCCGCGGGCGGGTTCCGCGACATGACGCGCATCGCGTCCGGTCACCCCGGCATCTGGCCCGACATCTGCGTCGAGAACCGCGACGAGATCGTCGCCGCGCTCGACCACTACGTGCAGGCGCTCACCGAGGTGCGGTCCCTCGTCGCCGGCCGCGACCGGGACGGTCTCCTCGACCTGCTCGAGCGGGCGCGCGCCGCCCGTCGCCGGCTCCCGGTGGGCGCGCCGACCGGCGAGCCGCTGGTCGAGCTGCGGGTGCCGGTCCCGGACCGTCCCGGCGTCCTGGCCGAGGTGACGACCCTCGCCGGCTCGATGGGCATCAACATCTCCGACATCGACATGGCGCACTCGGTCGAGGGCGGCGGCGGGGTGCTCGTCCTGCTGCTGCCGGCCCGCGACCTCGACGCCTTCGAGCAGGCGCTCACCGACCGCGGCTACCACCACGCCCGCCGGCTGCTGCCGTGACGGACCTCACGATCGCGGGGCCGGCGCCACTCCGGGGCCGGCTCCGCGTCCCCGGCGACAAGAGCATCTCCCACCGGGCGCTGCAGTTCGCCGCCCTCGCGCCCGGCGTCAGCCGGGTCTCGCACCTCGCCGACGGCGACGACGTCGCCCGCACACGGGCCGCGCTCGCCGCCCTCGGCGTGCCGATCGCCGACGACGGCCCGCAGGTGCGCGTCACCGGCGCCGGCGTCGACGCCTTCCGGGCTCCGGCCCGCCCGCTCGACTGCGGCAACTCCGGCACCACCCTGCGGACCACCGCCGGGCTCGTCGCGGGCCGGCCCTTCCTCACCGTGCTCACCGGCGACGAGAGCCTCGTCCAGCGGCCGATGCTGCGGGTCGTCGAGCCGCTGCGCGCGATGGGGGCGACGATCGACGGTCGCGACGGCGGGCAGCTCGCGCCGCTCGAGATCCAGGGCGGCTCGCTCGTCGGCTGCCGGCACGAGATCTCCGTCGCGAGCGCGCAGGTGAAGACGGCGCTCCTGCTGGCCGGCCTGCAGGCCGCCGGCACCACCGAGGTGGTCGAGCCGGCGCTGAGCCGCGACCACAGCGAGCGGATGCTCGCCGCGCTGGGCGCACCGGTGACGCGCCCGGGCCCGACCACGGTCCGGGTGACGGCCGGCGCGCCCCGGGCCTTCGAGCTCGACGTCCCCGGCGACCCGTCCTCGGCCGCGTTCTTCGTGGTCGCGGCCGTCGTGACGCCCGGCTCCGAGCTCGTGCTCGAGGATGTCGCGCTGAACCCGACCCGGATCGGCTTCGTCGACGTGCTCACCCGCATGGGCGCGCCGGTGCAGGCGCGGGTCGTCGAGGAGCGGCTGGGCGAGCCGGTGGGGGAGCTCACGGCGCGAGCGGGCCCGCTCACCGGCACCGTCGTCGGCGCCGACGAGGTCCCGCGGCTGCTCGACGAGGTGCCGGCGCTGGCGGTGGCGGCCGCGTTCGCCGACGGCGTCACCGAGTTCGACGGCGTCGCCGAGCTGCGCGTGAAGGAGAGCGACCGCGTCGCGGCGCTCGAGCAGGAGCTGGGCCGGCTCGGGGTCGGCGCCGAGGCCCAGGAGAGCCGGCTCGTCGTGCGGGGCGGGCAGCCGCGCCCGGCCGCGCTGCACAGCCACGGCGACCACCGGATCGCCATGGCCGCCGCGGTGGCGGCCAACGCGATGGACGGTTCCTCCACCGTGGGAGGCTGGTCGGCCGTGGGCGCCTCGTACCCCCGGTTCGCCAACGACCTGGCCGCGCTGACCGGAACCGCGCCATGACGGACGTGATCGCCATCGACGGCCCGTCGGGGGCGGGCAAGTCGACCGTCGCGCGCGGGGTCGCGGCCGAGCTCGGCGTGTCGGTGCTCGACACCGGCGCCATGTATCGGGCCGTGACGCTCGCGGTGCTGGAGGCGGGCGTCGACCCGACCGACGGTGCCGCGGCGGCCGGCGTGGCGAGGCGGGCCCGCATCGACCAGCGGGGCCGGACGACGCAGCTCGACGGCCGCGACGTGAGCCGCGAGATCCGCGGCCCCGACGTCACCGCCGCGGTGTCCACCGTCTCCGCCCACCCCGCGGTCCGCTCGGTGCTGGTCGAGCGGCAGCGGGCGTGGGCGGACGCCGCCGGCGGCGGCGTGGTCGAGGGCCGCGACATCGGGACCGTCGTGTTCCCCGACGCGGCGGTGAAGGCGTTCCTCACCGCCAGCGAGGAGGAGCGGGCCCGTCGCCGCCACGAGGAAGCCACCGGGCCCGACGGGACGACCGTCGACGCGGTGCGGGCCGCCATCGACCGGCGGGACCGGCTCGACTCCACCCGGGCGGTGTCGCCGCTGGTCGCCGCGCCCGACGCGCTGCAGATCGACACCACCCACCGCCCGGTCGACGACGTGGTCCGCGAGATCGTCGACGCCTACCGGGCCAAGACCGGCGCCCCGCGATGATCTTCTGGCGGCTCGTCCGCACGGTCGTGCTGGCGCTGTGCCGGTTGCTGTTCCGGGTCCGCATCGTCGGCCGGGAGCACGTCCCCGCGACGGGCGCGTTCATCCTCGCCCCGTCGCACCGCTCGATCCTCGACGTGCCGTTCGCGGTGTTCGTCACCCGGCGGCGGGTCCGGTTCCTCGCCAAGCAGGAGCTGTTCTCGTCCCGCCTCGGCGCGCTGCTCTTCCCGCCCCTCGGCGGCATCCCGGTCGAGCGCGGCACCACCGACCGGGCCGCGCTCCGGGCCGCCGACGAGGTGCTCGTCGAGGGGGAGCCGCTGGCGATCTTCCCCGAGGGGACCCGCCGCCGCGGCCCCGTCCTCGGCGACCTCTTCCACGGCGCGGCCTACCTCGCGCTGCGGCGCCAGGTGCCGATCGTCCCGGTCGGGATCGGCGGCAGCGAGGAGATCCTCCCCAGTGGCCACGTCGTGCCGCGACCGCACCGGGTCGTGGTCGTGATCGGCGAGCCGGTCGAGCCGCCCGCCGGCGCCACCGCCCGTCGCCGCTCCGACGTGCTGGCGCTCACCGAGGCGACGCGCGAGCGGGTGCAGGCGGTCTTCGACGAGGCGCGGGTCCGGGCCGGGACCGCGGCGCCGCTAGCCGGCGAGGTTCGCGAGCGCGCATGACGCGTCGGCCGACCGGTCCTCGGCCAGCGGGCCACCGAGGGCCTCGGCGGCGGCCACCGAGCCGCCGACCGCCAGCGCGCCGATGGCGTCGAGGGCCGGCAGCAGGTCGCGCAGCTCCCGCGGCGGCGGGAAGTACTCGCCCTCCTCGGTCACGAACACCGGCGTCACGCCACGCGTCGGCGCGAGCCGGTCGACGACCGCCCGCACCAGGTCCTCGGGGGCGCTCGCGCCCGCGGTGACGCCCACGACGGTGGCGCCGCCGAGCGCCGCCACGTCGAGCTCGTCGGGGCCGTCGACCCGGACCACCAGCGGGCAGCCGGCGTCGGTGGCGACCTTTGTCAGCGCGACGGTGTTCGAGGAGTTGGCGCTGCCGATGACGACGACGGCGTCGGCGCGGGACGCCACGACCCGCAGCGCGGCCTGGCGGTTCGTCGTCGCGAAGCACAGGTCGTCGCGCGTCGCCGTCCAGAGGCTCGGGAACCGCGCCTGGGCCTTCCCCATGATCCCCTCCCAGTCGTGGAGGGCGAGCGTGGTCTGGGCGAGGAGCGCCACCGGGTCCCCGTCGGCGACGCCGGCGAGGGCGGGCTCGAGGTCCTCGTCGTGCTCGACGAGCCGGATCGCGTCCGGCGCCACCGCCAGCGTGCCGACCGCCTCGTCGTGGCCGGCGTGCCCGACGTAGAGCACCGTGTAGCCCTTCGCGGCCCGCACCCGCGCCTCGTGGTGGACCTTCGTCACCAGCGGGCACACCGCGTTCACGACGAACCGTCCCTGCTCCCGCGCCGCGCGCACGACCTCGGGCGCGGAGCCGTGCGCCGACAGCATGAGCGGCACCCGGGGCGGGACCTCGTCGATCTCGTCGACGAACACGACGCCGAGCTGGCGGAAGCGGTCGACGACGAGCCGGTTGTGGACGATCTCGTGGTAGCAGTAGACGGGCGGGTCGAAGATCCGCACCATCCACGCCAGCGCCTTGATCGCCATCTCGACGCCGGCGCAGAAGCCGCGCGGCTCGGCGAGCAGGACCTCCTCGACCACGCGCCGAGGCTACCGGCGCTCCTGACCGCCCCTACACTCGAGCCATGACCGCCGCACGCGTGGTGGCGGTCGCGCCCGGCTCGCCCGCGGCAGCCGCTGGCGTCGTCCCCGGCGACGAGCTCCTCGCGGTGAACGGCGAGGCGGTCCGCGACGTCATCCGCTACCAGCTCCAGGCCGACGAGCCGCTCGTCGAGCTCGACCTGCGCCACGGCGGGCTCGAGCGCAGCCTCGTCGTCGAGAAGCCGGCCGGCGCGCCGCTCGGCGTCGAGCTGGCCTCGGCCGTGTTCGACCGGGTGCGCACCTGCGACAACCACTGCCCGTTCTGCTTCATCTTCCAGCTGCCGGAGGGGATGCGGCGCAGCCTCTACCAGCGCGACGACGACTACCGGCTCTCCTTCCTGTACGGGAACTTCACGACCCTCACCCGGTTCACCGAGGCCGACCTCGAGCGGGTCGTCACCGAGAAGCTCGGCCCGCTCTACGTGAGCATCCACGCCACCGACCCCGACCTGCGGGCCCGGCTGCTGCGGAACCGCCGCGGCGCCACCAGCCTGCGCTGGCTCGCCGCCCTCCTCGACGCCGGCGTCACCGTGCACGGCCAGGTCGTGGTGTGCCCGGGCGTCAATGATGGCGACGCGCTCGACGACACCCTCCTCGGCGTCCTCGACCGCTACCCGCGCCTCGCCACCGTCGCGGTGGTCCCGGTCGGCGTCGCCGCCCACTCGCGCGAGCCCAGCCTGCGCCCGCACACGCAGGCCGACGCGGCGCGGGTCCTCGACCAGGTGGACGCGTGGCAGCGCCGCTTCACGGACGCGCTCGGCCGCCGGCTCGTCTACGGCGCCGACGAGTACTACCTGCTCGCCGGCCGGGCGTTCCCCGACGCCGGGACGTACGACGGCTGCGCCGACCAGCACGAGAACGGGGTCGGCCTGGCCCGCACCTTCCTCGCCGACGTCGAACGGGCGCTGGCCGGCGACGACCGGCGGGGCCGGGGAACCCGGTCCGGGTTCTTCGCCTGGGTCGACGGCGCGCCCGCCGACGGCTACCGGGCGCCGCGCGCGACCGTGCCGATGCCACCGGCGCGCCGCGACGCGCCGGTGGCGATCGTGACGGGGGAGTACGGGGCCTCGGTCCTGGAGCCGCTCGTGCCGCGGCTGACCGACCGGGCCGGCGTGCCGGTGCGGCTGGTCCCGGTCGAGAACCGCTTCTTCGGCGGCAACATCGCGGTGACGGGGCTGCTCACCGGGGCAGACGTCGCGACGGCGCTCGCGTCGGAGCCCGCCGACCATCGCTACCTGCTCCCGGACGTGGTCCTCTCGCGGGACCGTTTCCTCGACGACCGCTCGGTGGACGACCTGCCGCGCCCGGTCGAGGTGGTGCCGACCGACGGCGCGTCGCTCGTGGCGGCCCTGTCATGAGCGTGCCCTCGGTGGCGGTGATCGGGCGCCCGAACGTCGGGAAGTCCACCCTCGTGAACCGGCTCGTCGGTGGCCGGCGGGCGATCGTCGAGGAGCAGCCCGGCGTCACCCGCGACCGCAAGGAGCTGCTGGCGGACTGGCGGGGCCGGCAGTTCCGCATCGTCGACACCGGCGGGTGGCTGCCGCCCCACGCCGAGGACGACGGCTCGCGCGCGCTGGCGCGGGCGGTGAGCGCCCAGGCCGAGCGGGCCATGGCCGACGCCGACGTGCTCCTGCTGGTACTCGACACCAGCGTCGGCATCACCGAGGAGGACGCCGGGGTGGCGCGCCTGCTGCAGCGGAGCGCCAAGCCGGTGCTGGTGGTGGCCAACAAGGTCGACGACGAGCGCCGGGAGGCCGACGCGTGGTCGTTCACGAAGCTCGGGCTCGGCGAGCCGATCCCGGTGAGCGCGCTGCACGGCCGGCGCAGCGGCGACCTGCTCGACGCCGTCGTCGAGCGCCTGCCCGCGGCGGCGGAGCCGGGCCCCGACGAGGACCGGCCGTTCTCGGTCGCGATCGTCGGACGGCCGAACGTCGGCAAGTCGACGCTGTTCAACCGGCTGGTCGGCGACGAGCGGGTGATCGTCCACGACGAGCCCGGCACCACCCGCGACGCGGTCGACACGATCGTCGACACGCCCGAGGGCCCGCTGCGGTTCGTCGACACCGCCGGGCTGCGCCGCCGGAGCCGGGTCGAGGAGCCGACCGAGTACTACGGGAACGTGCGCGCGCTCGAGGCGGTCGACCGGGCCGACGCGGCCCTCCTCGTCGTCGACGCCGGCACCGGGGTGACCCACCAGGACCAGCGGCTGGCGGAGCGGGTCGACGCGGCCGGCACCGCGATCGTCGTCGTGCTGAACAAGTGGGACCTGCTCGACGGCGACGCCGGGCGCCGGCGGGAGGCGCTCGAGGACGTCGGCGACCGGCTCGGGTTCCTCGGCTACGCGCCGGTGCTGAAGGCGTCCGCCCTCACCGGTCGCAGCCTCACCCGGATCCTGCCCGCGCTGCGCGAGGCCGAGGCCGCCTACCGCCGGCGGGTGCCGACCGCGGCGCTGAACCGGGTGATCGCCGACGCCCAGGCCGCCCAGCCGTCACCGCTGGTGCGGGGCCGCCGGCCGCGCATCCTCTACGCGACCCAGGGCGCCACCGAGCCGCCGACCGTCACCCTGTTCGCGACCGACGCCCTGCCTCCCACCTACCTGCGGTACGTCGAGCGCCGGATCCGGGAGGCGTTCCGGCTCGGGCCGGCGCCGCTCAAGGTCCGGGTCCGCCGCCGGGGCGGGTAGCCGGGG
>CALEYV010000128.1 GCA_937927875.1 uncultured Actinomycetes bacterium
CTGCCTGTCTCGTGGGCTCGGAGATGTGTATAAGAGACAGACCACGAGCACGGCGCCGAAGCCGAACGACATGGCCAGGATCGTGGAGAGCACGGCGCCGATCACCGACGCGAAGCCGTTCACGGCCCAGCCCCAGGCGACGTACTCGCGGGCGTGCTCGGTCATGCCGGCCACGGCGCCGATGCCGAGCGGCATGAACGTGCCGAGGCAGAGTCCGAGCGGCGCCAGGACGGCGATGGCGACCGGGACCCGGGCCGCCAGTGGCCAGCCGAGCAGGGCGTCGGTCAGCGGCGTCAGCCCCAGCAGGTAGAAGAGGGTGAGGGCGGTGATGGCGACGAGCAGGCGCGGGAGCACCCGCCGGGGCCGGTCCTTGACCCGCTCGCTGAGGTAGGCGCCGAGCCCGGTGAACACGAGGATCGACATCAGGGTGACGGTGAGGGAGTAGGTGGGGTAGCCAAGGAAGAGGATGAGGCGCTGGATGAGCGTCACCTCGAAGAAGATGAAGCCGAACCCGAGCAGCGCGAAGTAGGCGGCCGACTGCCGCTTGCGCGGCAGCTCCGACCAGGTCTGGCGGATCCGCACGAACGGCAGGAGCAGGAAGACCGCGGCGAGGACGATCGCGATTCCGAGCAGGAGGAGCAGGACGCGCTCACCGACCGCCTGCTCGAAGTCGCGCTTGTCGATGGGCTTCGTGAAGTTGCGGATGACGTCGGTGAAGGGCGTGAAGTGCCAGAAGAACGGGCGGTTGTCGCTGATGGGGCGGACGTCGAACGGGTACGAGCGGTAGAAGTCATCGAGCGGCGCGCCGGCGGGGCGGGTGACGAGCCGGCTGACCGGGTTCGCGTCGGCCGGGCGACCGGGGGCGTACTTCAGGGTCGCGCCCCGCACCGCCGGCAGCGCGCTGGTGAGGCGGGCGACGTCGGCTGGGCTGAAGGCGTCGCGCCGCACCAGGATCGTGCTCAGCGAGAAGCCGTTGATGTCCGGTGAGCTGGCCACCATGATGTGGTTGGTGGGGTCGTGCACCCCGAGCTCGCCGAGGGCGTGCCGGGCGGTGGCGACGTAGCGCAACGTCCGGTTCAGCTTGTCGAACTCGCCGAACTGCACGGCGAGCAGCCCGTGCCGGCTCAGGTGCTGCAGGCTGTCGACGATGGCGTTGCTCGTGTAGAGGTAGCTCTCGGAGAGGACGTAGGCGCCCGCGGCGGCCGCGTTGGCGGCGTAGCTGTCCGGGGCCGGGAACCAGACCAGCTGGTACCGGTCGTTGCTGCGCGCCAGGTACGACCGGCCGTCGCCCTTGACGAAGTTGACCTTCGGGTTCTGGGCCAGGTTCCCGTCGTAGCTGGCGTACTTGTGGGTCACGAGGTCCCAGGTGACCGGGTTCAGCTCGATGGCGTCGACGTGTCCCGACCTGTAGTAGAGGGACGTCAGCACCTCGTTGCCGCCCGCGGCGCCGATGATGAGGACGCGGGGCACACCGGGGCCGGTGATCGCGAACGGGAACTTGCGGGGATCGGTCTCGAAGCGGGTCAGGGTGGCGGGGTTGCCGTCGTACCGGAAGATCCCCGAGCCCTGCAGCCCGTCGTGGAACAGGATGTGCTCGTTGGCGTAGTTGCCGACGTCGACCCGGAAGATCGGGCTCCACGCCGAGTAGATCGTGTTCGAGGATGTCACCTGCGACTTCGTCGCGTCGTCCTTCACCTCCGGCAACAGCGAGGGGCGCGCGACGCCGACGGCCAGGACGACGACGAGCGCGGCGGCGCCGAGGATGACCTCCCGGGTCCGGCTCCGGAGCGCGATGCCGAGACCGACCGCCGCCATGACGACCCCGGCCAGGATGATCGTGGCCGGCGGGCCGATCCAGGAGATGAGGGCGACGACGAGCGCGGCGGCGAGGCCGGCGCCGATCAGGTCCGCGAAGTAGAGGCGCCCGATGTGCTCGGGCCGGCGGGCGAAGAGCGTGGCCACGATGACGCCGACGGCGAGGAACGACCAGAAGATTGCCAGGCAGATCAGCAGCAGTCGCGCCGTGGCCGACACCTGCGCGCGCGTGCCGTAGTCCCAGATGTTGAGGGTGTCGGTGGAGACGCTGGCGACGATCACGTAGCCGATCGCCACGCTCAGCGCCCCGGCCAGGAAGCTCCACTGCAGGATCGCGTCCGTCGCGGCCTCTCGGATCCGGCGGGAGACGGCGACGATGACGCCGCCGGTCCCGATTCCGAGCAACGCCAGGCCGATGACGAGATACGTGTAGTAGTAGAAGAGCTTGAACGAGATGATCCGCGTGTAGGCGATCTCGAGCAGCAGCGCGGCGAAGCTCACGGCCAGGATCTGGACCGCGTGGGCGCGAACCGACGACTCGGCGCGCGTCCCCATGTCGCTGCGTGCCATCGATTCCCCCGATCGCGGTCCTGGACCGCTCCCGGCGAGACCCTACGCCGCTCGCGCGCCACCTCCACAGCCGCGTCGGGTGGCGGCACCGCCTCGGGCGGCGCGACACGCGAGGGCGGCGCTCAAGCGCGTCTTTCGGGTGTCGATGGTCTTGACGGAAAGCCGGGGACCAGGGGGACGCGGGAGACGGGACGTGAACAGCATCCAGAAGCCACGCTCCGTTGCGTGGCGCCCCCGCCTCGGCGTCGCCGCCGTCGCGATCAGCGCCGTGATCCCAGCCGCCGCCCCCGGGCTTGCCACGGCGGCGGCGGTCTCGGCCGCTCCGACCCCGCCCGCCGACGTGACCCGGCCGGGGTCGTCGACCGGTCCGCTCCTGACCGAGGCTGCGCGCGAGTACACGACGATGGTCGCGACTCGCTACCAGCACCACAACGAGGAGAGCGAGGTCCGCCACACCTACTTCTATGACTGCGTTGGCTTCGTGTCGTACGCGATGACCCAGGCCGCACCGACCGCGTGGGCCAGCACCCGGGGCTTCGTCAAGCTCCGACCCGGCTACGTGCCGTCGCCGGCCCGGTACGTCGCGCTCTTCGACAAGGTCGACGCCGGAGCGAGCCTCGCCGGCTGGGCCGCGGTGCCGACGGTGACCAGTCTCCAGCCCGGCGACGTCATCGCCTGGTACTACGACGCCAACGCGACGTCGAAGCCGGGCAGCGCGTCGGGGCACGCAGTGGTCGTGGCCGGCCCGGTCAGTCAGACCGGTCCGGGCACATACTCATTGCTCGTCTACGACTCCACCGCGACGCCGCACGGACCGAACGACACCCGGCTCACCAACCCCGCCAACCAGCCCGACGCCGGCGGCAAGCCCTCCGGGCTCGGCCGGGGCACGATCGGCATCCTGGCCACCCCCGGTGGGCAGATCAGCGCGGTGCAGTGGTCAGCCGGCGGCCGGAGCGTTCGATCGGCGCACTACGGCATGGGTCGCCCGGTCTCGTAGCGCGTCGCAGCGGCGCCGGCGGCGAGGACCGGTGCGCGCGTCAAGCCGGGCGCGGGGACCCGTCTCGAGCGACGCCCGCCACCATTCGCCACAGCAGCGGGATACGGCCGGGGCGCAAGGCACCCCCGCCCAGGAGGCCGTTGAGCACGGCCCGGGCCGCCTCGCGCCGCAAGGCGACGCGCTCCGGCAGCCGCCGGACCCGCCGCCAGGTGCGAAGCGCGGGCAGCCCGACGGTCCGGTACACGAACGGCTGCACGATCATGTCGAACATGAACACGATGCCGAGCGGCACGATCCAGCGGACCGCGAGCCGGTCGGTCCAGGTCGCGCGCTCGTAGTGCTCGCCGACCGTCATCCGGGCGAAGGCCAGGTGCCGGGCTTCCTCGACCCGGTGGTACTGGCTGATCGCGCGCACGTAGTCGTCGGTGTCGGGATGCTCAGCGGCCAGCCGCTGCAGGAGGTCCGGGATCTCCTCGCCGACCAGGACGAAGGCGTCAAGCGTGGCGGGCCGCCGGAACAGCAGGGGCAGCACATGCGACCGCATCGCGGTCGCCAGGCGGGTGTCGAACGGGTTCCACTGCCTCGGGGCCAGCTCGTCGACGAGCCGCACGAACAGCCGGGAGTGGCGCGTCTCCTCGCCGATCTCGTGGAGGGCGTAGGTGAACCGGGGGTCGGTGACGTCGCGGCTGAGCGCGAGCTGGTAGCCGAACCCGGACATCAGCACCGCCTCGAAGAGGAGACCGAACCGCACCACCGAGGCCAGCTCCTCGCGCGCCAGGGTGGCCCGCTGGGCGGCGGTCAGCTCCAGGTCGAGCCCCGCGATCGAGAGCAGGTCGTCGGGGACGGGCTGGGCCAGGTGAAGGGAGCCGGTCACCTCGAGATCGGGCTCGATGACCCGGCGGCCCGAGGCTCGGTTGAGCCGTCGCACCCGGGCGGCGTTGGTGTGCTCGGCCACGGTTCCGGTTGCGGTCATGGCGGTCCTCCCGGCGTGCTCGCTGGCCTGGGCGGTCCCGCCAACCTAGAGGATTTGATGGATTGACGCAATCCCTCAAATCCGTAGGCTAGGCTGCCGTGGTGGCGATCGCGGCACCGACGACGGCGAAGGGGGAGCGGACCCGGCAGGTGCTCCTCGACGCCGCGATCGACCGCTTCGGGCGGGACGGCTTCCGGGGGACGTCCCTGGCCGCGATCGCCCGCGACGCCCGCCTCAGCGGCACCGCCGCGTACGCCTACTTCCCGAGCAAGGAGGCGCTGTTCGTCGCTGCCGTCGACGAGGACGCGGCGGCCGTCCTGCGGGAGGGCCTGGCGACGCTCGAGGACGATGTCATCGACGTCGATCGCTGGCGCGAGACGCTGATCTTCACGCTCATGGCCGCGGTCGAACGCCATTCGCTGGCCCGGCGCATCCTCGCCGGCCGGGAGCCCGACTTCAGCATCCGGCTGCTCACCATCCCGGCGCTGGAGCAGCTCCGCCTGGCCACCCGGGAGCGCCTCCGCCGCCAGCAGATCGCCGGCGAGGTCCGCGCCGACGTCGACCCCGAGACCATGGCCAACGGGTTGGTGGCGATCGTGCTCTCGGTGCTCATGTCGCTCGTCCAGACCGGCACCGACGCCGCCGCGCTCCTCGGCCGCGACGTCGCGGCGGTCATCGAGGCCGCGCTGCGCCCGCCCGACGTCGGCATCGCGCACCGCGCTCGCTGAGCGCGGCGACGGCCGTCGGGGCGTGTCAGTCGCCCGGCGCGCCGTCGAGGAGGTCCAGGACCAGCGCCGCGGTCCAGGAGAACGCCTCGGCCCCGAACCCGGTCCCGACCAGTGGCGAGAAGTACTCGAAGCAGCCGCGGTCGCGGACGAGCTCGAGCGTTCGGTCGGCGAGGTCGTCGGCGACGGCGGTCGCTCCCGACCGGCGCAAGCCCTGGATGACGATCCAGTTCGTGTTCACCCAGGTCGGGCCCTTCCAGTAGCGCTCGGGCTCGAACTGGGGGGCGTCGGTCGGGACGCTCGGCACCGGGAACCGGGGCCAGAAGCCGGCGCCGGTCAGCCGCGCGATCAGCGCCTCGGCGCGCGGTGGGGACGCGGCTCCCGCCCACAGCGGCGCGAAGGTCGCCACGGTCGGGATCCGGATCAGCGCGCCGGTCGTCGCGTGGCGCGAGTAGTACTGCCCGGTTTCGTCGTCCCAGAGCTCCTCGAGGGCGGCGTCGGTCGCGGCGCTGGCGCGGCGGAGGTCGTCCGGCAGCTCCAGGTCGAACTCGTCGGCGAGCTGCGCGAGCGCCTGGTTGGCGACGGCGAGGATCGCGTTGAAGGCCAGATCCTCGATCACGACGGAGCGATTCGGGGGGAGGCGGGCGAGGTCGAACCGGTGACGCCGTGCCACCCGAGCCAGCGCCAGCATGCGGAGGCCGTCGTCGTCGCTCGGTCGCTCGGCCGCCGGCACGTAGCGGGTGTCGCGGCGGACGAAGCGCACCAGGCGGCTGAGCCGCAGGCCGATCGCCAGCCGCAGCCACCACGGTCCCCGGAGCCGCGCCAGCTCGTCCATCCACGGCGGCGTCGTGTCCAGCCCGCACTCCCACGGGTGGATGAGGCGCACAAGCCCCCGCCGGTCCGGGTCGCGCTCGCGGTAGAGCCAGCCGTGGTAGCGAACGAGCCGCGGGAAGAGGTCGGCGACGAAGGCGGCGCGGTCGGCGCGCGGCAGGGCCCGCGCGACCTGCCGCGCCGCCACGGCCGGCAGCGGCGGCTGGGTGACGCACGAGGTGTCGATCCCCCGCGGCGCCCGCGGGTCGGTCTTCGAGCGCCACATGCGCCGGCTGGCCCGGTCGTGGACGCCCGCCGCGAAGACCAGATGGGGCAGCATCCCGTTGCTCCACTGGGCGCGGAACAGCGACCGCAGCTCGACCGCGGCCCGGTGCGGATCCGGGCCGGCCAGGCCGATGGCCACGAAGCACGAGTCCCACAGCCACTGGTGCGGGTAGAGGTCCCGGCTCGGGCACGTCCAGTCACCGCGCCGGTTCTGGTCGAGGACGTCCATCGCCCGCGACGCGAGGTCGCGCGCCGAGCCGGTCGTCATGGCCCGCGGAGGCTACCGGTGGCCGGCTCGGGCCCCGGCCAGCCGAGCGCCGGAGCTCGCGGCTTCGATCCGGCGGCTACGCCGCGACCGCGGGCTTGTCGAGCAGGCTCCGCAGGCTGAGGAGGGCGATCAGGTAGATGACGAGCGCCACGACCAGGACGACATGGAAGCCGTACGTCATGGCGAGGATGGTCGCCAGGACCGCGCCGACAACGGACGCGAAGCCGTTGACCGCCCAGCCCCACGCCACGTACTCCCGCGGGTGCGTGCTCAGGCCGGCGACGGTGCCGAGGCCGAGCGGCATGAAGAGGCCGAGGCAGACCCCGAGCGGGGCGAGGATCGCGAACGCGATCGGCACCCGAGCCGCGAGCGGCAGCCCGAGGGCGGCGTCGGTGAGCCGCGGGAGCCCGTACAGGTAGAAGGCGGTGAGCGCCGCGATGAGCAGCGCCAGTCGAGGCAGCGCCGGCCGCGGGTTTGCCTGCAGCCGCCCGCTCAGGAACGCACCGACCCCGACGAACACGAGCAGCGACATGAGCGTGATCGTCAGCGAGTAGGTGGGATAGCCAAGGAACAGCGTGAGCCGCTGGATGAGCGTGACCTCGAAGAAGATGAACCCGAAGCCCAAGGCCACGAAGTAGATCGCGGACCGCCCCTTGTGCCGCAGCTCCCGCCAGTCCTTGCGGATCGCCACAAAAGGCAGCAGCAGGAGCAGCGCCGCGAGGACGGTGGCGATCGCCAGCAGCAGCAGGAGCACCCGTTCACCGACGGTGTCCTCGCGGTCGCGGTCGGTCAGCGAGTGGTTGATGTTGCGCACGACGTTCCCGTAGGTGCGGAAGTGCCAGAAGAACGGGTCGTCGTCGCTGATCGCACCGACGTTGTACGGGTAGGAGCGGTAGAAGGCGCTGAGCCCGGCCTGGTTGCTCGACGCGACGGTCTGCACCGGGCTGCGCGGGGTCGGCTGGCCGGGGGCGTAGCGCAGCGTCGATCCGGGGATCTGGCGCAGCTTCGCCGCGAACCGGTCGACCTCGGCCGGGGTGAACGGGCTGCGCTTGACGAGGATCGTCGAGATCTGGCCGGCGCCGAACACGCTGAAGGCGGTGGGCGACGTGGCCACGAGGATGTGGCGGCTCGGGTCGTGGATCCCGAGCTGCGCGAGCGCCTTCCGGGCCGTGGAGACGTAGCGGGTGGTCCGGTTCGGCTTCTTCTGGAAGTTGACCTCCCCGAACTGGGTGGCGACGATCCCGCCCGGCTGCAGGTGCTCGAGGCTGTCCTTCACCGAGTTGCTCGTGTAGAGGTAGCTCTCCGACAGCACGAAGGCGCCCGCGGTGGCGGCGTTGGCGGCCGAGTAGCTGTCCGGGGCCGGGAACCACACCAGGTTGTAGTTGCTGTCGCTGCGGGCGAGGTACGAGCGGCCGTCGCCGTTGACGTAGTTGACGCCGGGGTGGCTGGCCAGGTGGCCGTCGTAGCTCGCGTACTTGTCGGTGACGAGCGAGTAGGTGACCGGGTTGAGCTCGACCGCGTCGACGTGCCCGGTGCGGAAGTAGAGGGACGCGAGCACCTCGTGACCGCCGGCGGCGCCGATGATCAGCGACCGTCGGGGCGGCGTCTCGAGGGTGGCGAACGGCAGCGCCCGCAGGTCGGTGTCGAAGCCGAATCGCGACAGGGAGGCGTTCTTGCCGTCCCAGCGGTAGATCGAGGAGCCGATCAGGCCGTCGTGGTACAGCGTCCGGGTGTCGGCGGTGGTCTGGAACACGTCGACGCGAAAGATCGGGCTCCACTTCGAGTAGATGGCGCCGCCCGGGAACTGGTCGGCCTTGCTGGCCTCCAGCTTCGGGGCGGGCAGGACGCTCGGCGCGACAACCGCGACCGCGAGGACCGCGGCCACGATCGCGGCCCCGGGGATCGCGACCGACCGCCGCCGGAGCGCGAGCCGCAGCGCGGCCGCGGCGAAGACCACGCCGGCGAGGAAGATCGTGGCGAGCGGCCCGACCCAGCTGAGCAGCGCGACGACGACCGCGAGGGCGAGGCCGGCTCCGACGAGGTCGGCCGAGTAGAGCCGCCCCACCTTGTCGGGGCGGCGGCCCAGCAGGGTCGACACGACGACGCCGACCGCGATGAAGGGCGCGAAGAGGCCGACGCACACGACGACCAGGAGGGCGAGGTTCTTGACCGACGTCCGGGTGCCGTACTGCCAGATCGCGAAGGTGTCGACGCGGGTGTAGGCGACGACGAGGTACCCGGCGCCGACCGATACCGCGCCCGCGAGCAGCGTCCACATGAGGACGATGTCGGTGGGAACCCGGCGCAGCCGCTCCGACAGCGTGACGAGCACGCCACCGCACCCGATCCCTAGTAGCGCGAGACCGATGACGAAGTACGTGTAGTAGTAGAAGAACTTGAACGAGACGACGCGCGTGTAGCTGATCTCGAGCAGCAGCGCCGCGAAGCTGACGAGGAAGATCTCGAGGTAGTAGGCGGGCTCGCGACCGGTGGGGGAGCGTTCGCTGGATTGCTCGGCCGACGCCAAGCGGGGCTTCGTCGTGGCCAACGATGCTCGCCTCGGGCTTCTCGCGGTCGGTGGACGGTAGCACGGGGTGCTGGGAACGCCGCCGTCGCGACGCCGTCAGCGGTGCGCGTGTTGCTAACGCGGTCGACGTCAGCGATGGCAGCGCCGGAACAGCTCGTAGTGCGGCCCGTACCGACCGACCAGGCAGAACCGCGCGCGAACAACCTGGTTCGGACCGTCGGGTCCGACCTTGCGGGAGTCGTTGGGTTCCGACCAGTAGTCCCAGGCCGACGACAGGATGAGCAAGTCGGAGTTGCGCACCTCGTTGGCCAGGCCGGAGTCCTTCGCGTTGGCGACGCCGGGATCCATCTCGATGTAGTACGTGGACGGCGTGAGTTGCGGGAACAGGTAGTAGAAGAACGCGTCGCTCTCCGGCGTCTTGCGCAGGTCCTGGGTCCCGACGAAGAGGCGCCCGCCCGACGGTGCGATGCGGTCGACGACGCGCGCCATCTGGTTCGCGGCCCGGGCGTCGTCCGGTCGCCCGTAGTAGAAGGTCCGACCCCGGTTCGACATCGCGTAGGAGGCCCGGTGCAGGTCGAAGGTCTGGGCCGAGTAGCTGGTGTAGCCGCGCAGCGTGTTGTCGGGGATGAGCAGGACGAGGGCGACCAGGATGGCGGCGCCCGCCGCGAGTCCGACCGAGCGTGGGTTCCACCCGGGGTGGCGGTCGGTCAGGAACTCCACGACCGCGACGGGGATGAGGGCGACGGCGACGCAGGAGACCCAGGCCAGGTGCGTGCCGTCGGCCCGCTGCAGCGCCTGGGGCAGGATCCCGAGGCTGAAGCCGGCGGCGGCGAGCAAGACGCGCGGTCGGATCGCGTTCGGGCGGCGACGCACGGCCCGGATCCCGACGGCCGCGAGGGCCGCGATCGCCGCCAGCAGGAGGAAGAACCAGACCGTGAGCTGCGCCGGTCCGGGCAGCGTCGGGATCGGCCACCGCAGCTTGATGAGGTCGGCGACCGACTGGATGGCGCTGTTGAAGTGTCCCCACGGCGGCGGGATCGGCAGCCGACGGCCGCCCCGGAGCTTGAAGAGCGGATCGGTGATCATCCCCCGCACGACCGTGTCCGGGCCGGCCGTGATCAAGTGGACGAGGTAGGGCGCGAGGCCGACGCCCAGCCCGAGCGCGAAGCGGCGCCGCGCGGCTCGGGGGCTGCCCCAGCCGAGGGCGAGCGTCGAGAGCACGGCGGCGAGGACGAGGTCGATCCGGTAGAGCAGCGCCGCTCCCATGAGGAGCCCGGCCACGAGCGCCATGGTTTGGGCGCGTCGGGCGTCGCGTGCGTCGCGGCTGGCGCCCCCGGCGACGAGCGCGAGGACGCCGAGTCCGACCGCGCCGAGCCACGCGAGCGCGTTGAGCCCCAGGGGCACGACGAACAGCACCGCCAGGAGCCCGCAGGCGAGCCCGACCACGCGCCCCCACCGGCGGGCCAGGGCGAAGACACCGAAGACGACGGCCAGCTGCTGGACGAGGCCGACCAGTCGTTCGCTCGTCAGCGAGGTGCCGAGCACCTTGAACACCGCCGCCAGCACCCAGAGGCTGCCGGGCCCGTACAGGTGGAGGAAGTCGAGGTTGGGGATTTCACCGTGAAGGACGAGCTCGGGGAACACGAGCATGAATCCCTCCTCCATCGGCGGCCCGGGCGCGCGCAGCAGGCCGCGGAGTGGCAGGAGGAGCGCCAGGAGCAGGACGGCGATCGCGATGACGTCGCCGCGATTGACGGTGTAACGGCGCGAGCGTGTCGTCGTCGGCTCGGTCGGCGCCGACGCCGCTTCCGTGACCGTCACGGCGGGCAGGTTAGCGGTGAGGTTTCGATGACAGCCGACGCGCGCGGTGCCTGGTCGGTCACGAGGCGGCCGTGCGAGGATGCCGTGCGGTGAGCATCTGATGGCGCGCGGAGCGAGCCCGGACGTGTCGGCGAACGAGGCGCGCCGGCCGTCTCGATTCGGGCGCGGGCTCCTCCTCATCGTGTTCTTGGCCCTGGGCTTCCGAGTGGGCTACGTCCTCACCGTGACGCGCCACGATCACCACCTGTACGACGCCATCTTCTACGAGCTCGAGGCGCGCAAGGTGGCGGACGGCCGCGGCTTCGTGGACCCCTTTCAAGGTCGGTACGCCGGCGAGCCGGAAGCGGGCCACCCACCTCTCACGGTGCTCGTCCTCGCGCCGGCCGCCGAGCTGGGGGGCGACTCCCAGCTGTGGATGCGGTTCACGATGGCGGCGTTGGGCACGGCGACGGTGCTCCTCGTCGGACTGCTCGGCCGCGAGCTCGCGGGCGAGCGCGCCGGGCTGCTCGCGGCTGCGATGGCGGCGGTCTACGCGAACCTCTGGATGAATGACGGCCTGTTGATGTCGGAGACGTTGGCGGCCCTCACGACCGCCGGCGCGGTGCTGCTCGCGTACCGGCTGCTGCGACGACCCACCCTCGGCGTCGCCCTCGGGTTGGGGGCGGCGTGCGGGCTCGCCGCCTTGGCCCGGGCCGAGCTGTTGCTGCTGGTCCCGCTCTTGGGCGTACCAGCGGCGTGGACCGCCTGCCGTCGAGACACGCGAGCGCAGCTGCGGGTCATCGGCGGGATCGTCGGCGCGACCGTTGTCGTGGTCGGGCCGTGGATCGGGTTCAACCTGGCCCGATTTGAGAGGCCGACGTTCCTGTCGACGGGGGACGGCGGAGCCTTGGTGGGCGCCAACTGCCCAACGACGTACTACGGGGACGCCGTCGGCTTCTGGAACATCTACTGCGTGCCCCACCGGCCGTCGCGGGGGGGCGACCTGTCCCTCGTTTCCGAGCATGACCGGACGAAGGCGGTGGACTACGCGCGCGCCCACGCCGGCCGGCTGCCCGTCGTCGTCCTCGCACGCGTCGGCCGGCTGCTGGGCGTGTACGCCCCGGGGCAGCTCGTGAAATACACCGTCGGCGAGGGTCGGCCGCGCTGGGCGTCGTACCTCGGCCTGGTGACGTTCCTGCTCCTGCTCCCGCTCGCGGTCGTTGGTGGCCGCCGGCTGCGTCGACGAGGTCAGCCGATCTGGCCGCTGCTGGCCCCGGCGGTGCTGGTCGTCGTCGCGGCCGCGCTCGTCTACGGGACGCCGCGGTTCCGGGCCCCCGCCGAACCGAGCCTCGTCGTCCTCGGCGCGGTTGGCACCGCCGCGCTGCTCGCCCGCCGCTGGCCGGCGTGGGCTCCGGAGTGGGAGCCACGCTCCTCCGAGACCACCACGACGTGATCGACGGCCGACCTCGTCGACGAGGCTGACGGAACCTCGGGACGACGAACTGTTATCCGCGCCTTACGCGCCGGCTCGTACCCTGAGGGGACGCCGCGCCCCTCGGTCCTCCCCCCGGGACCGAGGTCGGCGCGGCATCCGGCTCACGATCGCGCAACGGCCGGTGAAAATGGGCGCGGCCGTACGTCGGGCTCGGCGGGACGATCAACCCCGGAGCTCGGTCAGCCTCCGGTACCCTCCCGCGCCGTCAGGTTCGTCATGGGGAGCGAGGGATGACAGCACGCCGCTGGTGGGTGGCGGCGACGCTCGTGCTCCTCGCCGCCTGCGGAGGCACGTCGACGAGCGGGCTCACGCCACCGCGATCGGCACCCGCGGGAAGGCCGCAGGCCACAGCTCGGCGCTGGGGTCCGGTCGTGCCGCCGCGGAGCCTCGTGTCCACCGCGAGCGCGTACTACCGCGGGGCGGGCCCGGCGCCGGAGGACGAAGCCGACGGCCGCCCCGCCTGCGACCTGCTGCTGCCGACCTCGCTCGATGCGTCGCCGCTCGCGCCGGTCCCGTCGAGCCAGTTCAACGTGTTCGGTGAGTTCGTCGTGCAGTGGGGCCGGAGCACGAGCCCCGGAACCGGGTTGACGCTCACGGTCTACCCGGCCGGTGACCCCGCGGACCGCTTCTTCTACCGCCCGGACGCCCAGCTGACCGTGCTCGACGACGGGTCGCAGGTCCGCCGGACGCCGTCGCGGCCGCGCGTGGCGCTGATCCGGATCTTGACCGAGAACTGCGAGTACGAGCTCGCGCCGGGCGCCGAGCTGCCGGCCTCCGACGACGACTCCATCTTCTCGTCGCTGCGGCTCATGTTCGCCCCGTAGCACCGACCACGCGGGCGCCGAGCGGAGGCGGTCGGTCGCCGCGCCACCCGGCGCGACGCCGGCGTCGTCGACCCGGTGAGGGTGTGCGTTACCGTGCGCGGGTGACGAGCCGGGCGCAGCGACGCCGGCGCCGAGCTGTCCAGCGCCGTCGCCGCCTGCTCGCCGGGCTCATCGTGGTGGTGGTCGCGGCGGGCGGCGCGGCCGCGTTCGTCGCCCTGGACAGCGGGGGCAGCCATCGGGCGGCCGCTCGCATTGTGCGGGCCCCGGCGTCCTCCACCACGTCCACGACCGTGGCCCCGACGACGACGACCACCGTCGATCCGGGGACGCTGCCCCAGACGATGGACAAGCCGACCACCACGGATCCCGCCTTCCAGGCCGGGCTGGCGGGCTTCTGGCAGGCCATCGTCAGCGACGACCCGACGCCCGCGATGCCGTTCTTCTTCCCGCTGTCGGCGTACCTGCAGGTGAAGGCGATCAGCAACCCCGCCGGCGACTGGCAGCAGCGCCTGGTGGGCGCCTACCAGCGCGACATCCACGCGCTGCACGCCAACCTCGGCGCGGCGGCGTCGAGCGCCCAGTTCACCGGCATCGACGTGCCCGCGACCGCCCAGTGGGTGCTGCCGGGAGCCGAGTACAACAAGGGGCCGTACTGGCGGGTCTACGGCGCCCAGGTCCACTACACCGCGGGCGGGCGCGCCGGGTCCTTCACGATCGCGTCGATGATCTCGTGGCGGGGGCGCTGGTACATCGTGCACCTGGCCCGCATCGCCTGACCTGCACTCGGCGGCTCGGCGCCCCAGCGAAGCCGGTCTGACGCTGCCCGCCAGTACCCTACGAAGTCGTGGCGGTGATCTCGCGGCCCTCCTCAGCGGTGGATTCGCCGCGCCCGTCGGTCCTGCTGGCGATCATCCGGACCGCGCGTCCGAAGCAGTGGCTCAAGAACCTGCTCGTGGTCGCGGCGCCCGGCGCCGCCGGCGTCCTCACCGACCCCAGCCAGATCGCCCGCACCGCGGTCGCGTTCGTCGCCCTCTGCTTGACCGCCAGCGGCACCTACTTCCTCAACGACGCGCTCGACGCCGACGCCGACCGCAGCCACCCGACGAAGCGCAACCGGCCCGTGGCCAGCGGTCAGCTGACCACCGGCTTCGCCAAGGTGATGGCGGCCGTCCTCATCCTGGTCGGCATCGGGGTCGCGGCGCCGATCAACGGCGGGCAGCTGGCCGCGGTGGTGGGTGGCTACGCCGTCCTCACCATCTCCTACAGCCTGTGGCTGAAGCACGAGCCGGTCGTGGACCTCGGCGCCGTCGCGGCCGGGTTCGTGCTGCGCGCCGTCGCCGGCGGCGTCGCCACCAACGTGCCGCTCTCGAACTGGTTCCTGATCGTCGCCGGCGCCGGCTCGCTGTTCATCGTGACCGGGAAGCGCCACGCCGAGCAGATGACGCTCGGCGCCGACTCCGGGGCGCACCGAGCCACGCTCGAGGAGTACTCGCCCGGGTTCCTCGGGCTGGTGCGCTCGGTCGGCGCCAGCGTCACGATCACCGCCTACTGCCTCTGGGCGTTCGAGGTCGGGCACCGGGTCGGCGACGTCCTCTGGTTCCGCGCCTCGATCGTGCCGTTCGTCCTGGCCATGCTCCGGTACGCGCACATCATCGAGCAGGGCGGCGGCGGCGCCCCCGAGGAGATCGTGTTCGAGGACCGCGTGCTCCAAGTGCTCGGCGTGCTCTGGCTCGTCACGTTCGTCCTGGGCGTCCACGCCTGACACGGGCCCGGAGGCGGTCGCCGGTAGGCTGATCCGACGGGCAGCCAGGGCAGCAGATCTGTTGTGGCGCGCCGCCCGTATCCCCCGCCAGCCTGATGAGCAGCGCCGAGCACCGCTTCACCGGCGCCGATGCGCCGACCCAACCGCACGTTCTGCCGCCGCCGCGGCGGTCGAGCGCCGCGGTGGCGCGCCTAGAAGCCGCCCGGGCCGAGGCTCGCCACCGCCGCTTCCGGCTCGGCCGCCGGATCGTCACCGCCGTGCTCGTCGCGCTGCTGATCCCGGTGTCGTGGTCCTACTACCGCGCCGTCACCGCCCGCGGCACCGACCCGGTGGGCGTCCGCACCGTCGAGTGGCTCAAGGACAACGGCATGAACGGGGTCGTGAACACGATCGAGCACTGGTGGTACTCCCACAACCAGCCCCCGGTGGGCGGGAAGCTCAAGCACGGCCTGCCTCACGCGGCGGCCGTCGCGGGGTCAGCCGGCCGGAAGACGCCCCCCGGCCCGGTGG
>CALEYV010000129.1 GCA_937927875.1 uncultured Actinomycetes bacterium
GGGCAGCGGCTCCTCCGAGAACCAGATGCGGACCGGCACCTTGAAGGCGGCCAGGCGCGCTGCGACGTGCTCGCGCAGCTCGTCCTCGGTGACGGCGGTGCCGGGCGCGGTGTGGACGACCGCGCCGACCTCCTCGCCGAGGACTGGGTGCGGGAGGCCGAGCACCGCGGCGTCGGTCACCGCCGGGTGCTCGAACAGCGCCGCCTCGACCTCGACCGACGAGATGTTCTCCCCGCCCCGGATCACGAGGTCCTTCGCCCGATCGACGATGTAGACGAAGCCCTCCTCGTCGATCCGCGCCAGGTCACCCGAGTGCAGCCACCCGTCCGTGAACGACGCCGCCGTCTCCTCGGGCTTGTTCCAGTAGCCCTTGACGACGTTCGGGCCCCTGATCCAGAGCTCCCCGACCCCGCCGACCGGCAGCGGCCGGCCCTGCTCGTCGACGACCTGGATGTCGCACACCGGGACCGGGACCCCGACGCTGTCCGGGTGGGCCAGGTAATCGGCGCCCGCGTTCATCGTCGTGACCGACGAGGTCTCGGTGAGCCCGTAGCCGTTGCTCGGCGTGCGACCGGGGAACCGCTGCTCGATCGCCCGCACGAGCTCGGGGGCGGCGGGCGCGCCGCCGTACGCGACCGTGCGCAGGCTCGAGAGGTCGCGCCGCTCGAAGTCGGGGTGCTCGAGGACCTGCCACACCATGGCCGGGACGCCCCCGAACGTCGTGACGCGCTCCTGCTCGATCAGCTCCAGCGCCCGGCCCGCGTCCCAGCGCCGCATGAGCACGAGCTGGTTCCCGGCCGCGAGGTTGGCGACGAGCACCGAGTGACAGCCGGTGGCGTGGAAGAACGGGACCGAGAGGAGGTACACGTTGCGGCCCGACGGCGAGGAGCCGTCGGCGCCGGCGCGCTGGCTCCGGAGCGCGCCCCGCACGGTCACGAACCCGAGGCTCATCAGGTTCGTGCAGATGTTGCGGTGCGTGCCGAGCACGCCTTTCGGCGGGCCGGTCGTGCCGGACGTGTAGAAAATCGTGGCCTCGTCCTCCGGACCGAGATCCACCGGGGGAAGCTCGAGGTCGTCGGGGTGGCCTTCGAGCAGCTCCTCGAAGCGCGACGCCGTTCCGTCCGGCCCCGGGCCCGGATCGCGGGCCAGCACCACGTGGAGATCGGGCAGCCCGGCGAGCTCGGGCTCGAGGCGCTCGAGTCGGGGCCCGTCGACGACGACCACCGTCGTCCCGGAGTCCCGCAGCCCGTACGCGAGCTCGGGCCCGGTCCACCACGCGTTCAGCGGGACGACGACCGCACCGGCGGCGGCCGCGCCCCAGAACGCCACCGACCACTCGGGCAGGTTCCGCATCGCGACCGCGACGCGGTCACCGGGCCTCACGCCGTAGCGATCGTGGAGCGCGGCAGCGACCTGGGCCGCGGCGCGGAAGTGGCGCTCGAAGCTCCAGTGCTCACCCTCGTAGACGAGGAAGTCGAGGTCGCCGAATCCCCGGCTCCGGTCGAGGAGGCCGGGCAGGGATGCCGCCGCATGCTTCCAGACTCGGGTCGGCACGCCGCGGATCTCGGTCGTGTCGATCTCGAACGGCTGGCCCGGCGCGGTGAGCCGCGCGTGGACCTCGGCAATCGACGGGGTCTCGGTCGGGTCGGGCACGGTCCCATCATCGCCCACCGTCTGGCACCGGGCCGCCGGCCGCCACTCGCCGCGGGGTGGGGCGGCTGCCGTAGGTTGGTAGCGAACGGAGTGCGAGCATGAGCCGTGGGCAAGCCGCGACGCATCACCGGGCCGTGATCCTCCTCGCGCTCATCGCCCTCGGCCTCGGCGGGCTCGGTGCCACCGCGGCGGCCGCCGGGCCCACACCGACGGCGCACCCAGGGCCGCCCCGGTCCGGCGCGGTGCCGTGCCAAGCCAGCCAATTGGCGGCCCGCCTCGCCACCCGACCGCCGACCCCGGGGCATGAGCACGTCCTGCTCGTCCTGTCGAACCGAGGGTCGAGCAGCTGCGGCATGTTCGGCTTCGTGGGCCTCGAGATGTTGGCGCCGGACGGCTCGGCGCTGGCGACCAATCTCCAGCGCGCGGGAGCCACCCGGCCGGCCATGGAGGTCGTCGTGCCGCCGGCGGGCGAAGCAGCGGCGCTCCTCACCTGGACGACCTTCAGCACCGACGAGGCGTGCGTCGCGCCGGCCGGCGTCGAGGTCACGCCGCCGAACGACACCACAGGCCTGGTCCTGCCGTGGCCGACGACCAGCCTCGTGTGCCGTTTCGGTCAGATCGACCTCGAGCCGGTGCGCCCGGTCGCCGGCGCGCGGTCGCGCGCGTCGACCGCCGGGCTCGAGGCGCAGCCGCGCACGATGCCCGGCGTTCTCAACCGCGGACCGGCGTGACGATCCGACGCCCGGGGCCGCACGACCGGGAGATCCTGCGGCTCGCCCTCCCCGCCCTCGGCGCGCTCGCGGCCGAGCCGCTCTACGTCCTGGCCGACACCGCGATCGTCGGTCGCCTCGGCGTACGACCGCTGGCCGGGCTCGCGGTCGCCGGAATCGTGCTGACCGAGGCGTTCGCGGTGTTCAACTTCCTCGCCTACTCGACGACCGCGGGGGTGGCTCGCTTCGTCGGGGCCGGCGACCGGCGTCGCGCCGCCGAGCTCGGTGTCGACGGCCTGTGGCTGGCGCTTGGGCTCGGCACCGCGCTCGCCGTCGTCGGGCTGATCAGCTCGTCGCTCGTCATCAACCTGATGGGCGCGTCGGCGCGCGTCCATCCCTACGCCCTCACCTACCTGCGCATCAGCCTCCTCGGCGCGCCGATGCTGCTCGTCACGCTGGCGGGCACCGGCTATCTGCGGGGACTCCAGGACACCCGCACCACGTTGGTCGTGGCCGTCGCGGCCAACGTGGCCAACCTGGCGCTCGAGGTGCTGTTCGTCTTCGGCTTCGGCTGGGGCATCGCCGGCTCGGCGTGGGGCACCGTCATCGCGCAGACCGGCTCGGCGGTCGCCTTCGCCGTGATCGTCGCCCGCACCGCGCGCGCCGCCGGGGCCTCCCCCTGGCCCCGCCGAGCCGGGGTCCGGAAGGTCGCGGTGGTCGGCGGCCCCCTGATCGTCAGGACGGCGTCGCTCATCATCGTGTTCGTCGCCGCCACGAACCTCGCGGCCCGGATGGGCGACCGTGAGGTCGCCGCCCACGAGGTCGCGTTCCAGGTCTTCATGTTCCTGGCGTTGTCCCTCGACGCGCTGGCGATCGCCGGCCAGGCGATGATCGGCCGGTTCCTCGGCGCGTCGGACGCGCGGCAGGCTCGGGCCGCCGCCCAGCGCATGCTCGAGTGGGGCGTCGTGGTCGGCGTCGGCGTGGCGGTCGTGCTCGCGGCCACGCGGCCGTGGATCGCCGCGGTCTTCACCGACGTGGCCGGCGTGCGCAGCCTCGCCGAGGACCTGCTGCTCGTCGTGGCGCTCCTGCAGCCCCTGAACGCGGTGGTCTTCGTCCTCGACGGGGTCCTCATCGGGGCGGGCGACCAGCGCTACCTGGCCCGGGCGATGGTCGGTGCCACCCTCCTCGGATTCGTCCCCGCGGCCGCACTCGTGTCTGGCCTCGACGCGGGCGTGGTCGCGCTCTGGGGTGCGCTGGCGTGCTGGTTCGTGGCCCGCGGCATCGGCGTCGGGGTGCGCTACGCCGGGAACCGCTGGCAGGTCACGGGCGCCGTGCGCACCTGACCGCGGGAACGACGGCCGCTTCGCTCGCGGCGGTCCGACGTAGCGTTCGCTCGATGCGCCTTGGTGTCGTGATTCTCCCCGAGCTTCCCTGGCCGCGCGCGCGGCGCGTCTGGCAGCGCGCCGAGGCGCTGGGCTTCGAGCACGCGTGGACCTACGACCACTTGGCGTGGCGGTCCCTGCGCGACCGCCCCTGGTTCGGCGCCGTCCCGACGCTCACCGCGGCCGCCGCGGTGACCGACCGGATCCGGCTGGGCCCGCTCGTGGCGACACCGAACTTCCGCCACCCGGTCCCCTTCGCCCGCGAGCTCATCACGCTCGACGAGGTGTCGGCGGGGCGGCTCACCCTCGGCCTCGGCGCCGGAGGGCCGGGCTGGGACTCGACGATGCTCGGCCAGGCGTCCTGGTCAGCCCGAGAGCGAGCCGACCGCTTCGGCGAGTTCGTCGAGCTCACCGACCGGCTGCTGCGCGAGCCCGCCACCTCGTATCGGGGTCGCTACTTCGTGGCCGACGAGGCCCGGACCTATCCCGGCTGCGTCCAGCAGCCTCGGGTTCCGTTCGCGATCGCGGCGACCGGACCCCGCGGGATGCGGCTTGCCGCCAGCTACGGCGAGGTCTGGGTGACGACCGGCGACCGACACCGGGAGCGGCCGCTCCCGGCCGACGACGGAGCGCGGGTCGTCCGGGCCCAGCTCGACGGCGTCGACGCCGCCTGCGCTGCCGTCGGGCGCGACCCGTCGTCGCTGCGGCGACTCGTGCTGACGGGCCCGGTGCTCGACGGCGGTCTCGCGTCCGTCGACGCCTTCCACGAGACGGTCGGTCGGTACGACGAGGTCGGCGTCACCGACCTCGTCGTGCACTGGCCGCGCCCCGACGAGCCGTACGCCGGCGACCTGGACACGTTCGAGCGCGTCATCACCTCCTGAACCGGCGCGGCCGGTGACTGGACCGCGCCCGAGCCGCGACGCAGAGGTCACGCGCACCGCCGTCGCCGATACGCTCCCCGCACCCGAGAGCAGGACCCGATCAGGCATGGCCCACACCATCTCGCGCCGGCGGTTCGTCCAGGCCGGCGCCGCGCTCGGCGCGGCGCTCGCGCTCCCTCCCGGTCTCGGCTCCGCGCTCGCGGCCGCCAGCCCGGCGCTGCGGGGGCCGGGCTCGCGCCCCGACCCCCGCCGACCGCCGGGCACCGACCTCCTGCCGCAGATCGAGCACATCGTCGTCGTGATGATGGAGAACCACTCGTTCGACAACTACCTCGGCCTGCTCGGGCGGGGTGACGGGTTCACGCTCGACGCCCACGGCCGCCCGACCAACACCAACGCGGACCCGAACGGGGACGTGGTCCACGCGTTCCCGCTGGCCACGACCTGCCCCGGCAACGGACCGAGTCAGAGCTGGAACGCCAGCCATCGCTCCTTCAACGGCGGCCGCAACGACGGGTTCGTCCGCGCCAGCGGGCCGACCGCGATGGGCTACTGGGACGGCGAGCAGCTTCCCTTCTATTACGACCTGGCCCGGACGTTCGTCCTGTGCGACCGGTGGTTCAGCTCCTGCCTGGCCCAGACCTACCCGAACCGGCGGTTCATGCTCGCCGGCACCGCCTACGGCCTCATCAGCACCGACGCGAAGGGGATCCTGGCGCCGTCGCCTGCCAACGGCACGCTCCTCGACCTGCTGAACGCCCACGGAGTCAGCTGGCTCGACTACTACACCGACCTGCCCCAGGTCGGCCTGTTCGGATCGGTCGTCGCCCAGAACCGCGACAAGCTGGTGCCGATCGAGCGCTTCTACGCCGACGCTGCCCGCGGCTCGCTGCCGTCGGTGAGCCTCGTCGACCCCCAGTACCAGAATCAGTCCGAGGAGGACCCCGAGAACATCCAGCTCGGCGAAGCGTTCGTGTCCGGCGTCGTGCAAGCCGTGATGCACGGGCCGGCTTGGGACAAGACCGCGCTCATCTGGACCTACGACGAGGGCGGCGGCTACTACGACCACGTTCCGCCGCCCCGCGCCATCCGACCCGACGACATCCCGCCCGCCATCACCGTGCCACCCGACGAGCCGGGCGCGTACGACCGGTACGGGTTCCGGGTCCCGGCCGTCGTCGTCTCGCCGTTCGCGCGGCGTCGGTACGTGTCACACGTCGTGCACGACCACACCTCGATCCTGAAGCTCATCGAGACCAAGTGGAACCTGCCCGCCCTGACCTACCGGGACGCCAACGCCGACAACATCCTCGACACCCTCGATCTGCACGGTCCGCCGGCGTTCCGGAAGCCGCCCTCGCTCGCCGCGCCCGGCCTGACCGCGCGGCCCGCCCCGCCCTGCGCGCCGAAGGGCGTCACGGTCACGCCGCCGAGCGGCGCGGTGACCAGCCCCGCCGGCCACGCCACCACGTCCAGCTGAGGCCGGCGCCGAGGCCTCGCCAAATGCCTGGCCCGCGCTGAGCGCGCTGCCTACGGTGCCGGCGATGCGGTCATGGCCCCTCCCGCCGGTCGCCGCGGCGCCGGTCGGTCTGCGCCGAGGCTCCAGCGTGATCGTCGCCGCCGAGCCGGCCGAGGTGGTCGCGGCCTGCGGGTCGGAGGCGTTCGAGGCGCTGCGGCATCTGACGCCGGGCTGGTGGGCCGGCTACCTGTCCTATGACCTTGGTCGCGCCGTCGAGCCGGTGGTTGCCCGTCAGCCCGCCGACGCGGCGCTCCCCGATCTGCTGCTGGCGCGCTACGAGGCCCAGGCCGTCCTCGGGCGCGACGGTGCGCAGCTCCGCGGCGAGCGCGCCGCACGGCGGCGACTGCAGCGTCTCCTGGACACCGCCACGAGCCCCGGCCCGGGCGCGCTCCCGGGTCGACCCGTCTCCAGCCTGTCCCGACCCGAGTACGAGGACCGGGTGCGGGCGATCCTGCGGCTCCTCGACGCCGGGGACTGCTACCAGGTCAACTTGACCCGTCGCATCACCTGGCCGGGACCAGCCGACCCGGTCGGGCTCGGGCACGCGGTCCGGCAGGCCAGCCCCGCGCCCCACGAGGCGACGCTCGTGCTGCCCGGCCCGAGCGGCCCGCCGATCGGGGTCGTCTCGGCGTCCCCCGAGTGCTTCCTCGCCTGGCGGGGATCCCACGTCGAGACCCGGCCGATCAAGGGCACCGCAAAGAGCGCGGCGTCGCTCGAGACGAGCGCGAAGGACCGGGCCGAGAACGTGATGATCGTCGACCTGGCGCGCAACGACCTCGGCCGCTGCTGCGAGTACGGGAGCGTCGCGGTGCCGGCCCTGTGCGCGGTCGAGGCGCATCCCGGTCTGTTCCACCTCGTCAGCACCGTGCGCGGCCAGTGCCGAGCCGATGTCGGTCCCGCCGACCTGCTCCGGGCCGCGTTCCCGCCCGCGTCGGTGACCGGCGCGCCCAAGCCACGCGTGCTCCAGGCGATCGAGGACCTCGAGCCCTGTCGCCGCGGCGTCTACTGCGGCGCGGTCGGCTGGATCGACACCGAGCGGGACGAAGGCGATCTGGCGGTCGCGATCCGGACGTTCACCGTCGTCGACGGCGAGACCCGGCTCGGCACCGGCGCCGGCATCGTCGCCGACTCCGACCCGTCCCACGAATGGGACGAGACGGAGCTGAAGGTCGCCCGCCTCGTCGGAGCCGGACACCGGTCGACGGCGAGGGACAGCGGGAGACGCCGGCGACCCGCGGCGGCGACCGTCCGCTAGCGGGGGCGCCACGCGCCCCCGTGGCCAGGCGGCGCCCGGGCTCGCCGCAGCGCGGCCTGCACTCGCCAGCGGCGCGCCGCACCACCGCCGGCGCGTCCACCGGCTCTCCAACCATCGAGGCGCGCCCGGCGCGATCAGCCCTACGTGAATCCGGCCATCTCGATGGAGTATCGCGACCGGCGGTGGCATCGCCAAGGCTCGGTCCGGGACGATTGCGCGCTCAGACTGTCCGCGGCCCGGCGCCGCGGACAGCCAGCCCTTGCCCAGCCGACCCCAGGTGAGCCGATGAAATGTGGTCCCATAGTCGGCATCGACCGGCCCTGAGGGGGGCTTGGTCGCGCCCATCCGGAGGAGCGGCACGCGATGGTGATCCAGCAGCGCGAGCTGCGGACGCGGACTCGACTGGCCATCCTCGCCCTCACCGCGGTGCTGCTCATCTCCATCGACAACGGTCATAGCGGCCTCATCCAGTCGCTGCGGTCGGCGGCCCACGGTCTGCTCGCCCCGGTTCAGTCGCTGGCCGACGACGCCTTCCGGCCTTTGCGCGACCTCGGCGGCGTCACCGCATCGGGGTCGTTGCGCAGCCAGAACGCCCAGCTCCGCCGCCAGATCGCGGCCATGCGCCGCCAGCTGAAGAAGACGCACGGCACGACGTCCCAGGTCGGCCAGCTGGAGAAGCTGCTCGACCTGCCGACGGTCGAGAACGCGGCCGGGGTCATCGCCCGGGTGACCAGCGGGCCGCCCGAGAACTTCGAGCGCACCGTCGAGCTCGACACCGGTTCCAACAAGGGCATCAAGGTCGGCTACCCGGTCCTGACCGGTGACGGCCTCGTCGGCACCGTGAGCGAGGTCTCGAGCCACCAGTCGACCGTCACCCTGATCGACAACCCGTCGGTCGGCGTCGGCGTCCGCTTCGAGATCAGCCAGCTCTTCGGCGTGACCTTGGCCCATGCCGGGACCACCGACCTCACGATCACCGGCCTGTCGGACAACGTCACCAAGCCCAGCAAGGGCGAGCTCGTGTTCACGTCCGCGGTGTCGAACTCGATCTTCCCACCCGACGTCGCGGTCGGCTTCGTGTCCTCGTACCGCCGGCAGCCACCGAACCCGGCGCCGGTCATCACCGTGACGCCGATCGTGAACCTCGATCGGCTCGGCTACGTCAAGGTGCTGCGCTACCCCCACTAGGAGGCCGAGGGTCCGCCCGTCCGTCGCTACGATCCGCGACCGATGGATGAGCCGGAGTCGATCGCGGCGTCGACCGGGGACGTGGTCGTCCTCCTCGGCACAACGAAGGGCCTCTTCGCCCTCGCCGCCGGGCCCGAGCGCGACCGGTGGGCGCTGACCGGCCCCTGGTTCCGGGGCGAGGAGATCTACGCCGCCGCGCTCGACACCCGCCGGGGCCGCACCCGCCTCCTCGTCGGCGCGACCAGCTCCCACTGGGGCCCGTCGGTGTACCGGTCGGACGACCTCGGGGCCTCGTGGACCGAGCCCGAGCCCGAGACGCTCGCCTTCCCGGCGGACACCGGCGCCGCGGTCGCGCACGTGTGGCAGCTCCAGCCGGCCGGCGACGCGCAGCCCGACGTCGTCTACGCGGGTGTGGAGCCGGCGGCGCTCTTCCGTTCCGACGACGCCGGCCTGTCGTTCCGGCTCGACCGGAACCTCTGGGGTCACGAGCACCGCCCGCAGTGGCAGCCGGGCGGGGGCGGCCTGTGTCTGCACACGGTGGTGACCGACCCCGCCGGCGGCCCGCGGCTCGGGGTCGGCATCTCGGCGGCCGGCTTCTACCGGACCCTGGACGGGACGTCGTGGGAGGCGGCCAACGTCGGGATCCGCACGCCCTTCCTCCCCGACCCGACGCCGGTGTTCGGCCAGTGCGTGCACAAGGTCGACCGCCACCCCGCCGAGCCCGACACCCTGTTCCTCCAGCACCACTGGGGCGTCTACCGGTCCGACGACTTCGGCGGCCGGTGGGACGAGGTGGGCGCCGACGACCTCCCGTCGACGTTCGGGTTCCCGGTCGTCGCCGACCCGAACCACCCCGGGCACGCGTACGTGCTGCCGCTGACGTCTGACTTGTTCCGCTGCACACCGGACGGCCGGTTCCGCGTGTACGGCACGACCGACGGCGGCGCGTCGTGGCGGGGCCTCGAGCACGGGCTGCCCCAGGAGCACGCCTGGCTCAGCGTGCTGCGCGACGCGTTCGCAGCCGACGCCCTCGACCCCGCGGGCCTCTACGTCGGCACCCGGACCGGCGAGGTGTTCGCGTCACCGGACGCGGGTGCGACGTGGCGGGAGCTGACCCGGCACCTCCCGCCGGTGCTGTGCGTGAAGACGGCGGTGATGCCCTGAGAGTCGTCGTCCGGCTGGCGTCGCCCCTACGACCCTTCGCCGGCGGCGCCGACCGGCTCGAGCTCGAACTGCCGCCGCCCATCACGGTGAGAGCCGTGCTGGACGCCGTCGCCGCCGACCACCCCGCGATCGGCCGGCGGGTGCGCGACGAGGCCGGCACGCTCCGGCGTCACGTCAACGTGTTCGTCGGCGCCGACAACGCGCGGGACCTCGACGACAGCGACACCCTCGTGCCCGAGGGCACCGAGGTGGTGGTCCTGCCGGCGGTGTCGGGGGGCTGAGCTCCCGGGCCGCTGATCAGGCCGAGGGCGCGGCGGCGCGGGCGAGGTCGTGCGGCCCCGACGGCAGGTAGCCGCCGGCGGCGCGGATCGCCGCCCCCCATGGTCCGAGCGCCTCTACCAGCGGCTCGAATCCGTCGCCGAGCGCCTCGACGATGGGCCGGCATTGGCGGTCGGTGGCAACCTCCACCGCCTCGCGCTCGGCGCGCCCGGTCGGGGTGAGCGCACCGCCGTGCACGAGTCCCCGCTCGACGAGGCGGGCCTCGGCGGCGTCGAGGTCCTCGTCGCTCCACGCCCGGGTGCGCACGTACGAGCGGGTCGGCAAGCCCCAGTACAGCTCGGTGAGCATCCCGATCTCGGCCCCGTCGAAGCCGGCCGACGTCCACGCCGCGGTGTGCGCGTCGCCGCGGTACTCGCGCAGGCGGTCCGCGAGCCGCCACACGTCGCCAATCGGGTCGCCGGACAGGCCGAGCGAGAGCTGACCCGAGTAGAGAGGTCGGCCCTCGGGCCGCAGCCGCTCGTTGGCCGTCGTCAGCAGCGCCGTCGCCAGCTCGATCCCCTCGGGCTCGTCGCCGAGGATCCGGCGCAGCTGGCCGGTGGCGCCGGCCGTGCGAGCGGCGCAGATCGTCGGCGCGTCGGTCAGCGTCCAGCCGTAGGAGACCGCGGGAACCACCGCGGCGGGGTTGAAGACGCCGAACGCGGCCGCGATGACCTCGCCCGGCACCTGGCCCATCACCGAGCCCCGGCTGCAGAAGTACGCCGCGCCGTCAGGCAGCGCCACCGTCCCCACCAGCCCGGGGCTCGGCCCGAATCCCAGCTCGGCGTACGCGGCGTGGCACTCGGGTGCGAAGTACACCTGGCCCGCCACCGGCTCGAGCGCGCCGCCGAGGGCGCGGGCCCGCTCGCTGACCTCAGCATCTCGCATGGCCGGTCATCGTACGGGCCGTACGCGACGCCGGCCGCAGCGCGTGACGAGCGGCGGTGCGCCGGGTCGCGCTCCATCCCGTCGGCGTCGGCGACGTGAGCCGATAACGTCGCCGGTCGGTGCTCGCCCCCGACCCCTGGTCGCTGCGTCCCGCGCCCGCGTCGGCCGGGCGCGCACCGGCCCGTCCGGCTTCGAACGGGCCCGGGCGATGAGCGACGCCATCGTCACCGAGTCCCTCGAGCGCTCGTTCGGCGAGACGCGAGCCGTCGCGGGCGTGGACCTCCGGGTCGCCACCGGGGAGATCTACGGATTCCTCGGACCGAACGGCGCCGGCAAGTCCACCACCGTTCGCGTGCTGTGCACGCTCCTGGTGCCGTCCGCAGGAACGGCCCGGGTCGCCGGCTTCGACGTCGTGCACCAGCCCAAGGAAGTCCGGCTGCGCATCGGAGTCGCGCTGCAGGACGCCTCGCTCGATCCGAACCAGTCGGGCGAGGAGCTGCTGCGGCTCCAGGGCCGGCTGTTCGGCATGAGCAACGACGCGATCGAGCGCCAGCTCGGCACCCTGACCGAGCTCGTCGACATCGGCGACGCGCTCCAACGGCGGGTCAAGACGTACTCGGGCGGCATGAAGCGCCGCCTCGACCTCGCGGTGGCGCTCATCCACAACCCGAGCGTCCTGTTCCTCGACGAGCCGACCACCGGCCTCGACCCCGGAAGCCGGGCCCGGGTCTGGCAGGAGATCCGACGGCTGCAGGAGGCCGGCAAGACGATCTTCCTGACCACCCAGTACCTCGAGGAGGCCGACACCCTCGCCGACCGGGTCGGGATCATCGACCGGGGTCGCATCATCGCCGAGGGCCGACCGGACGAGCTCAAGCGGACCCTCGGCTCGGACGTGATCGTCGCCGAGCTCGGCGGCGACGCTCAGCGCGCCTGCGACCAGCTGCAGCACCTCCCCGGCGTGACGCGCGTCGAGCGCCACGGGAATGAGCTGACCGTGCTGACGCCGGACGCGACCGCGCTGCTGAGTCCCGTCGCGGTGGCGCTCGCCGACTGCGGCGTCACCGTCCAGAACCTGACGATGCGCCGGCCCACGCTCGATGACGTCTACCTGCGGATCACCGGTGACCATCTTCTCGCCGACGCCGACCGCTCCGACGACGGGGAGGCCCCATGACCATTGTCACCGCCACCACCGAGCCCCGGCCCGTGCAGCCCCGCCCGGCCGGCTTCCTCGCTGACTGCGCGGCGATCGCGACCCGGGCCATCCGCGCCGTGCCTCGCGAGCCGGAGGTGCTGGTCCCGGCGCTGTTCGTCCCGATGTTCTTCTTCTTCATCAACATCGGCGCCCTGCAGAAGCTCGCCGAGCACTCGGGCCGGGTCAGCGACTTCAAGGCGTTCCAGCTGCCGGTCGCGATCATCTTCGCGGTCACCGGCGTCTCGCGAGCCTCGGCACTCGTCACCGACATCCAGGACGGCTACTTCGACCGGCTGCTGATGACGCCGGTCCGCCGGCTCGCGCTCCTCCTCGGTCTCATGGCCGCCGACTTCGCGGTCGTCTGCGGGCTCACCATCCCGGTGCTGATCCTCGGGTTCCTGGTCGGCGTGCGGTTCCCGACCGGGGTCGGTGGCGTCCTCCTCTTCATCCTCATGGGCGGGCTTTGGGGGCTCGCCTTCACCGGGTTCCCGTACGCCATCGCGCTGAAGACCGGCAACCCGGCCGCGGTGAACACCAGCTTCATCCTCTTCTTCCCGTTCGCGTTCCTCACCACCTCCTTCCTGCCGAAGGCGGCGCTCTCGGGCTGGCTGGCCACCATCGCCGACTACAACCCGGTGACCTACCTGCTGGTCGGGATGCGCTCGCTCGTCCTCCACGGCTGGGACGTGGGTGCGATCGTCGAAGGGCTCGGCGCCATCTTCGGCGTCGGCATCGCCAGCGTGACGCTCGCGCTGCTCGCCCTCCGCGGCCGGCTCCGGCCGGCCTGAGTCGCGCGCTGCCGGGCCGCGAGCCGAATCCAGACCGGGGCGCGGCGCGTATCGTCCCCCGGGATGAGCGAATCGAAGCCCTTCGACGCCGTCATCGTCGGCGCGTCACTCGGCGGGCTGACGTCCGGGGCGCTGCTGGCCCAGCGTGGCTACCGCGTCGCGGTCGTCGACCGCCTCGAGCACCCGGGTGCGCGCTGCGGCTCGCTCGACTACGAGGGGTACCAGATCGCGTTCGGCCACCGCGACGGTCACGGCGTCGGCGACAACGTGTTCGGCCTGCCGCTCCACTTCTTCGCCGCCGCCCAGGCCGCCGGCGCCCAGGTCCACAGCCAGCGCCTGAAGGGCGGCATGCGCGTCCACCGGCTGCCGGCCCGCACGTCGGCCGACCTGCACCTCGGCGGGCGGCCCGGGCTGGATCGGCTCGCCGGCGCCCGGGAGACGGTCCAGGTCCTGACCGGCGTCGAGGCAGTGTCGGACCAGACCGCGCAGGGCTACCTCGCCGCCATGTATCGCCTGCGGTCGATGTCGGACGAGGAGCGCGCCGCGCTGGTCCCGGTCACGCTCGGCGCCTGGCTGGAGCGCAACGTCGAGGACGGCGTCGTCCGCCACGCCGTCCTGCAGGTCGGCGAGGTGATGTTCCCGTCCCCGTCGGAGAACACCTCGGTCGGGCGGCTGGTCGGCTTCCTGCAGGAGGCCCGCGAGTACGGGTCGCGGGGCATCTACCCCGAGGATCCGGAGGCGCCTGGGATGCAGGGGCTGATCACGCCCTGGACCCGGGTCATCGAGGCGCACGGCGGCGAGCTGTGGCTGGGATGGAAGCCGCTCGAGATCACGGTCGAGGACCGCCGGATCACCGGCGTCGTCGCGATCAACGCCGCCAACCTGGTGCAGGAGTTCCGCACGCCGGTGGTCATCACCGACTACCCGAGCTGGGAGCTGCTCGAGATCCTCGACGAGGACGCGCTCCCGGCCGGCTTCGCCGACACGGCGGCGCGGATGCGCGAGCACGGCAACGACTTCGCGGGCTGGTGGGCCGGGCTTCGCCGGCTGCCGACCCGCCGCGCCGACGGGCAGGTCGAGGACATGCCGGGCTGGCACCGGGTGCTGTGGGGCGACCAGGCCGTGAAGCGGTACCACGGCGCGTTCCAGTTCGCGTCGTGCCACTCGCCCGCGATCGCGCCGCCCGGCAAGCACCTGCTGGAGGTCGTCATCTCCCACTGGGGCGAGGGGGAGGGCCGGCGGTGGCGGCACTGGCGCGACGCCCGGCGGGCCGTCGACCGGATCCTCGAGTACGTCCGCTGGTACTACGTCGACCTCGACGACTGCGTCGAGTGGTCGCGGTACCAGTACCTGTCGGGGCCCGAGATGCGCGCCTGCTACCTCAAGCCGGTCCCGCGCCACCCGGTGAAGGTGTCGACGGTCGAGGGCCTGTACCTCGCCGGGCCCACCTCCGAGGGCCTCGGCGGCTATCAGGACCTCGAGTGCGAGGCGGCGATGACGGCGGTCGACCTCGTCGAGTCCGAGCTGGGCCGGATCGCCACCGCGCCCTGAGCGCTCACCGCGTGGCGCGGCCGGAGCCGGCGAGGAGCGCCGACCAGGGGTCCGATTCGCGGGCGGCCCGGTCTCGGTCGATCGCCCACAGGGCCGGCGAGGCCAAGACGAGCTCGCAGAGCTCGGGCGCGGGCTCGAAGTCGACGCCCAGCCCGGTGAGCACGTCGCTGGCATGGAGCAGGACCTCGTGCAGGGCTCGAGCCACCCAGGCCCCGGCGTCGAGCTCTTGGATGCCGTCCGACGCGGTGAGGTCGGCAGGTGCGGTCTGCAGCAAGGCCGTGAGGGCCGCGCCGACCGCGCCGAGCGCCTCGACGAGCTGGTCCGGCGTCGCGTCGGGTCGCGCGTGGAGCTCGTCGAGCGCGAGCCAGCCGCCGTGGACTTGCCCGGCGACCTGCAACGTGTAGGAGAACACGCAGTCGATCAGGTGGTCCACCGTCTGCCAGCAGGTCCAGTCGAGACCTGCCGCGTTCGTCGACCAGTCCCGGTCGGCCACCGATCCCAGCGCTCCGGTCGCGAGGCGCAGGCCCTCGATCAGCGCGTCGACGGGCGCGGGAGGCTCGGTCACCCGGTCATTCTCCCCGCTGGGCCGCGCCCGGTCGTGCCAGGCGCGCGTCTCGACGTCGTCAGCGTCGCGAGCGCGATTCGAGCTCGGTACGCATCCGGTGGAGCTCGGTCCGCACCTGGCGTCGCGTCAGCGCCGGGAGCAGCACCGCGTCGAGCGCTCGCCCGAGCAAGCCGCTGGGCGTGGTCGTGACGACGAATCGGACCTCGGTGCCGGTTCCCCCGTCGGGGAGCACGCACGACTCGAAGCGCACGGTCTCGTGCGCGCCGACGAAGGACTCCGCGAGATCGGCGACGCACGTCGGTCGCTCGGCCTCGGTGACGGTGAGGGTCGCGTCGGTGACCAAGCCCGGCGCGAGCCGGACGCGAACCCGATACCTCGATCCCACGCCGGGCCGGTCCCCCTGGACCTGCACGACCTCGCGGACCGAGGGGTTGTAGGCCGCCAGGTTGGACCCGAAGTCGAGCCGGAAGTCGAAGACCTCCTCGGCCGGGGCGGCGATCACCGCCCGCTCTTCGATGCGGGCCATCCCAACGATCCTCGTGCGCGGCGCGGTCGTCGGCATCAACGACCAGCACCGCTCCCGCCTTGAGCGGCTACCGCCGGGCCCGGCGCTCCTCGGCGGCGCGCAGGTCCCGGCACCACTTCCAGGTCAGGAGCCCGGCGGCGACCGGCAAGACGAAGACGAGCACCTGCAGGGTTCGCGTGACGAAGGTGATCGACAGTCCGAAGTGGGCCGAGACGACGTCTTGGCCGCCGGCGAGGAGCAGCACGCCGAAGAAGGTGATGCCGGCCACACCGATTCCGGAGCGGACGGGCCGGTCGCGCGGACGGTCGAGCAGATGGTGCTCCGCCCGGTCCCCGGTCACGCGCTGCTCGAGGAACGGCCACGCGTACAGCAGGCCGAACAGGACCCCGGGGAGCAGGACGCCGGGCCAGAACACCTCCGAGATCGTCCCCCCGAAGATGTGGAGCTGCCACGGCGGGGCGAGCCGGAGCGCCCCCTCGAGCCACCCGACGTACCAGTCGGGCTGCGCCGCGGTCGTGACCGCGGCCGCCTCGAACGGCCCGTAGAGCCACACCGGGTTGATCTGGAACAGGCCGCCGAGACCGCCGAGCACGCCGACGACGATGGCGAACAGCCCCAGGCTCTTGACCGCGTACGTGGGCCAGAGGCGCGACCCGACCACGTTGCGCTCGGTCCGCCCCGGCCCCGGGAACTGGGTGTGCTTCTGGCGCCAGAGGATGGCCAGGTGGATGGTCAGCAGCGCCGCGATCGCGGCCGGCACGAGGAAGATGTGGAGCACGAAGAGCCGGGAGAGGATGTCCTCGGCCGGGAACTTGCCGCCGAAGACCAAGAACGCGGCCCACTCCCCCACCAGCGGGACGGACAGGATGATCGAGTAGGCGATGCGAAGCCCCGTCCCCGAGAGCAGGTCGTCGGGGAGCGAGTAGCCGCTGAAGCCGTTGAACATGCCGAGCAGCAGCAGGGTCAGCCCGATGATCCAGTTGAGCTCGCGGGGGCGCCGGAAGGCGCCGGTGAAGAAGATCCGGATGCAGTGCAGCGTGATGGCGCCGATGAACACCAGCGCCGCCCAGTGGTGCATCTGGCGCATCACGAGGCCGGCCCGGACGTCGAAGCTGATGCGCAGCACCGAGCGGTACGCGAGCGTCATGTGGACGTGCCGCAGCGGCCGGTACGAGCCGTTGTAGGTCACGACCCGGGCGCTCGGGTTGTAGAAGAAGGCGAGGAACGTCCCGGTCGCGACGAGCACCACGAACGCGTAGAGGGCGATCTCCCCGAACATGAACGACCAGTTGTCGGGGAACGCCTTGTTCAAGGCCCGCCGGGCGAAGCCGGCGGTCCCCAGCCGCTCGTCGACGAACTGGACCGATCGGCGGACGATCACCGCGACGGCTCCGGCCGAAGGCGGGCGGGGCTGCGCCGCTCGAGACCGACCAGCCAGGTCCCGAACAGGACGGCGGCCGCCACCACCAGGGCGAGGTTGGCGAAGCCCCACATCACGATCCCGGCCAGCTGCTGATCGGCGAGCGCGGTGGCGGCGCTGCCCTGCGCGTACGCCGGGTACCAGGCGCTCGTGGAGACGACGAGCGCGGCACCGAGGGCGGTGCACGCCAGGCCGGTGGCGAAGAGGCAGAGCAGCGCGGTGACGGCGCGGCCGTGCGCCGCGCTCTGCGCCACGACCGACCACAGCAGGAGCGACGCGGCGAGGAAGGTGCCGTGCTCGAGGCCGTGCAGGAGGCCGTCGTGGACCGCGCCGTCGAAGGGGCCCGGGAGGTGCCACACCGCCATCGCGGCGACCCACGCCCCGACCGCGACCGCCGGCACGGCTGGCGTACTCCGCACGGCCCGGGTGAGCGACCGGTGCCGGCGGCGCGCCCACGGGCGCAGACGCGCCGGCAGGCCGCGGGCCAGCGCGGCGCCGGGGCGGCCGGCCACCAGCAGCGGGGGCGCGACGGTGAGCAGCACGACGTGCTGAGCCATGTGGGCGGGCAGGCTCGAGTCGGCCGCCTGCTCGACCGGCGAGCTCAGCGCGCCGAGCGCGAGCGCGAAGCCGCCCGCGAAGGCCAGGACCCGCAGCTGCGCGCGGCGTGAGGTCATCGGCGCGCCGGTCACGCCGCGGGCGTAGACGGCCAGCGTCGTGACGGCGAGGCTCGCCAGCAGCAGGTCAGGCACAGCTGGACACGAAGGGGATGACGACCCCCTCGGCGACGATGAGCAGCAGGTTCACGATCCCGACCAGCACCGCGAGGTAGCCGAGGAACGCCACCTGGTCGTCCTCGCTCGACCCGTCGATGTCTCCGCCCAGGGACCGCCGCCGGCGGAGGACGGCCAGCGCGGTGAGGCCGGCCACCACCGCGGCCGGGACGACGGTCCCGACGTAGAGGGTCCAGCGCAGGTCGGGGTGGGAGCAGCTGATCCGGACCATGGCCGCGGCGAAGACGAGGTGGATCGCCCACACCGCGGGCGGCACCGTCGCCACCGCCCAGAGCAGCCGGTGGTCGCGGGTGCGCAGGCGCGGCGCGTCCATCACGCGCGCACCGACAGGTAGAGCGACGAGAACACGAAGATCCACACCACGTCGACGAAGTGCCAGTACATGCCGAAGACCTGCATCGAGACGTGCCGCTCGGCGCTGAGCTTGCCCATCGCCGTCTTGGCCTGCACCTGCGCGTTCATGAGCAGCCCGACGAGCACGTGCACGCCGTGCAGGCCCGTGATCACGTAGAAGCTCGACGCGTAGGCGTTGCGCGTCCACGGGAAGTCGAGGTGCGCCCACTCCCAGCCCTCGTTGGCGAGGAACGCCGCACCCATGACGAAGCTCAGCGCCAGCGCCACCTGCAGGACCCGGATCCGGCCCCGCTTGATCGCGGCCTCCCCCCAGAAGATCGGGACGCTGCTCCCGAGGAGGACGAGGGAGAAGATCCAGGCCGGGAACAGCTCGGGCGGCTTCAGCCCGCCCTGGGGCCAGGCCGGTGACGAGGAGCGCAGGAAGAAGTAGGCCGCCAGCAGCGCCAGGAAGATGAAGGCCTCGGTGGTGATGACGGCCGCCATGCCCCAGACGCCGACGCTGTAGCCGGGCCGGGCCGCCGGCGCCGGCGGGGGGACGAGCACCAGCGCCGGGCCACCGGGCTCGGCCGGCGGCACCAGCTCGGTGTCGACGTCGTCGCGTACTCGCAGCATCAGTGCTCCCCCGTCCGCCAGGCCCAGCGCAGGACGCCGACCCCGAGGATCACGACGCCCACCAGCGCGCCGAGCGCGGTCGTCACGAGCAGCGCCCCGACCAGCACCGCGATCCCGAGCGCGAGCACGAACGGGAACGCGGTCTCGCCCGGGATCGTCATCGTCGACTCCGGCTCGGCCCGCAAGCCGGTCGTGAAGGGCGTGGTCCGGCGCTCGGCGCCCTCGGGACCGAGCGCGGCGGTGGCGGCGTCCGGACCCGAGGCCGCGACCGGCAGCGGCCGCTGGTCCCACAACGGATGACGGCTCGCCACGATCGGGATGGCCGCGAAGTTGTAGTCCGGCGGTGGCGAGGAGGTCGCCCACTCGAGCGAATCGGCGCCCCACGGGTCGGGGCCGGCCGGCCGGCCCCGGCGGTGGCTGACGAGGATGTTCACGAAGGTCAGCAGCACCCCGAAGGCGAACATGAAGCCGCCGACCGTGGAGATGAAGTTCAGGGTGTCCCAGCCGAGGCCGCTCGGGTACGTGTACACGCGGCGGGGCATGCCGAGCAGCCCGAGGATACTCATCGGGAAGAAGGCCACGTTGAACCCGATGAACATGGTCCAGAAGCTGAGGTGCCCGAGCCGCTCGCTCAGCAGCCGCCCGGTCATCTTCGGGATCCAGTAGTAGAGCGCGGCGAAGATGGGGAACACGACCGCGCCGTTCAGCACGTAGTGCAGGTGCGAGACGATGAAGTAGCTGTCCTCGACCTGGTAGTCGAACGGCAGCACCGACACCATGACGCCGGTGATCCCACCGAGGAGGAAGATCAGCAGGAAGCCGAGGGCGAACAGCATCGGCGTCTTGAGCTGGACGACCCCCCGCCACATGGTCGCGATCCACGCGAAGTACTGCACGCCGCTCGGGAGCGCGATGACGAGGCTGGCCGCCGAGAAGAAAGCCGTCGCCAGCAGCGGCAGCCCCGTCACGAACATGTGGTGGATCCAGACCCCGAAGCTGATGAAGCCGATCGCGATCAGCGACACCACGATCCAGACGTAGCCGCTCAGGGGACGACGCGAGAAGACGGCGATGATCATCGACATCATCCCGAGGGCGGGGATGAAGAGGATGTAGACCTCGGGATGGCCCCAGAACCAGAACAGGTGCTGGTAGAGCAGCGCGCTGCCACCGTGGGCGGGAACGAAGAACGAGGTGTGGAACAGCCGGTCCATCTCGAGCAGGCTGGCCGCCACCGTCACCGCCGGCACCGCGAAGAGCACCATGAACGAGAAGACGAGCATCGACCACACGAACACCGGCAGCCGGTTCAGCGAGAGCCCGGGGGCGCGCAGCTTGATCGCCGTCACGATGAAGTTGACCGCACCGACCGTCGTCGAGATGCCGACGAACGCGACGCCGAGGCCCCAGAAGTCCAGGTTCACACCGGGCGAGTAAGCACGGTCGGTGAGCGGCGTGTACGCGAACCAGCCGCCGCTCGGGGCGTGACCGATCGCGAAGCCGGTGAAGAAGAAGATTCCCGCGAACAGGAAGATCCAGTAGCTGAAGGCGTTGAGGCGCGGGAACGCCATGTCGCGGGTGCCGATCATGAGCGGCAGGAAGTAGTTCCCGAAGCCGGCGAGCACCGGGGTGTTGAACAGGAAGATCATCGTGGTGCCGTGCACGGTGAACAGCTCGTTGTAGGTGGTCGGACTGATGAGCCCGGCGTTCGACGTCGCGAGCTGGGTTCGCAGCACGAGGGCCATGAGTCCGGAGACGGCGAAGAAGATGAAGCTGGTGACGATGTAGCGGACGCCGATCCGCTTGTGGTCGACGGTCGTGAGGAACCCGGGAATGCCGGGTTCGTCCTCCCAGACCTCCTCGAGCCGGTCGTCGTCGTAACCGGGCGCGTCGGCGGTGATCGTCGCCACGGGTCAGCTCCTCGACTCGAGGTAGGCGAGCACGGCCGCGAGGTCCGGGGCCGAGAGCAGCGCCGGCGGCATCAAGACCCCCGGCTTGGCGGAGCCGGCGTTGGCGATCCACCGGGACAGGTTCGACGGCGTGTTCTCGACCGTGACCGCCCCAATAGTCCGGCGGCTCGCGAGGTGGGTGAGGTCGGGGCCGCGGGTGCCCACGGCCGGGGTGCCGCGCACGGTGTGACACCCGGCGCAGGACGACCGGACGAAGACGAGCTCGCCCTGGGCCTGCTCCTCGGAGGTCGGCTCCGCGGTGGGTCGCGCCTCCTGGGTGGCCCACCGCTCGAAGTCGCCCGGCGACTGGGCGACGACCTGGAAGTGCATGTTGGCGTGCTGCAGGCCGCAGAACTCGGCGCAGAGCCCGAGGTACGTCCCCGACCGGTCCGCGGTGAAGCGCAGCACGTTGACCTGGCCGGGGATGGTGTCGACCTTCCCCGCCAGCTCGGGGACCCAGAACGAATGGACGACGTTGTCGGAGGTCAGCCGGACCTCCACCGGCTGACCGACGGGTAGGTGGATCTCGTTGGCGGTGGTGATCCCCCGCCCCGGGTACTGGACCTTCCACCACCAGTCCTTGCCGATCACGTCCACGACGAGCGCGCCGCGATCGGGCGCCCGCAGCGCGCGCCCGGTGGTCACCGTCACGATCCCGAGGACGATGAGGATGACGGCCGGGACGACGAGCCCGCCGATCCAGACGAACGCGTTGTCGCTGATCCGCGACGCCGGGCCGGAGGTGGTGCGGCCCCGCCCCCGGACGAACGCCACCACGATGAACGCCGCCACCACGACGTAGACGACGACGGCGAGCCCGAACATGAGCCACCAGACGTTGGCGATCTTGTCGGCGCTCGTCCCCGACGTGTGCAGCGTGGAGGGTGATCCGCCACCGCACGCCGCCAGCACCAGCGTCGTCGTGACGAGCAGCACGACGGTCGAGGCAGCCCGGGTCGACCTCACGGGCGAGACCACCACGCCGGCCCGACGGGCGCGGAGAAGCCACCGGTCGCGACGACGTTCCCAGCGTCATCGATGGCGATCGGTAGCCGAGGAAGCGGGCGCGCGGCCGGGCCGAGCACGGGCTCGGCGCGCTCGAACACGTCGAACGCCGACTGGTGGCACGGGCACAGGAGCTGGTGGCTCTGGGCCTCGTAGAGCCCCACCGGGCAGCCGGCGTGCGTGCACACCTTCGAGAACGCGACCAGGCCGCCCACCGCGATCGCGTCCGCGACCCGGGTGCCGTGCAGCCGCCGGACCGGCACCCGCACGAGCACCGCCTGCCCGTCGGCCGAACCGTTGAAGCCCCTGTCTCTTATACACATCTGACGCTGCCGACGATCTTACGCGTG
>CALEYV010000130.1 GCA_937927875.1 uncultured Actinomycetes bacterium
GCTCGAGCGCTCCCAGCGGTAGCGGGGCGAACCGCAGACCGCGCAGAGCACCCGCGGCGGGTGCCGCCACGCGCCGCAGGTCAGGCAGCGCTGGAACCGCAGCTCGCCGGCCGCGCAGTACTCGTAGAACTCCGCGGTCGAGCCCTCGAGCACCGGCCGCGGCTTCGGGAGCGGTCCGCCGCTCACCGGTCCCGCCCGAGCACCGCGACGCTCCCGTCCCCGAAGTCACCCCAGCCGGTGACGACACCGAGCTCGGCGTCGGCTACCTGGGCCGCCCCCGCCTCGTGCCGCAGCTGGCGCGTCGCCTCGACGATGTGGTTCAGGCCCCAAACGTGGCCCTGGGAGAGCAGCCCGCCGTGGGTGTTCATCGGGTAGCGACCGCCGAGCTCGATGTTGCCGTCGCGCACGAAGTCGGGCGCCTCGCCCGGACCGCAGATCCCGAGCGCCTCAAGCTCGAGCAACGCGATGTAGGTGAAGCAGTCGTAGATCTCGAGGAAGTCCACCTCGCTCGGCTGCACGCCGGCGGCCGCGAACGCCTCCGGCGCCGCGTCCGACAGGCCGATGCGGAGCGGGTCGGCGCGGTTCGGAATGTCGTCGGCCGGATACGGGTGGCCCTCGGCCGCCGCGAGGACGACGACCGGCGGGTGCAGCAGGTCCCGGGCCCGCTCCCGCGTCGTCACGATGTAGGCCGCCGCGGCGTCGGTCTCCACGCAGCAGTCGAAGAGCCGGAACGGCTCCGAGATGAACCGGGACCCGAGGTACTCGTCCATGGTCAGCTCGCGGCCCCGCATGAGCGCCCGCTCGTTCAGCTGCGCGTGCCGCCGGCAGGCCAGCGCCACGGCGCCCGCCGCCTCGGGCGGGATCCCGAACTGCTGCTGGTAGCGGGTGGCGATCCACGCGTAGAGCTGGACCGGCGCCATGGCCCCGTAGGGCCGGTAGTAGTCGACCGCGGTGTCGGCGACCGAGGTGGCGAGCCACATGTGCCGGGGACGGCGGCCGTCGGGCCGGGGCCGGAACACCGAGTAGCCGTTCCAGCCCACCGTGACGAGCACCGCCGACGCGAGGCCGAGCGTCACCGCGGTCGCCGCGTGCCGCAGCGCCGCCACCGGGCTCGCGCCGCCCATCATCACCGTGGTCGCCAGCCGCAGGTGCTCGATGCCGAGGTTGGCGGCCAGCTCCTCGGCGGTCGTGAACCCGGCCGGCGGGATCAGCCCGTCGATGTCGGCGCGCTCGAGCCCGGCGTCGCCGATCGCGGCCAGCGAGGCGTCGAGCATCAGCTCGAACGGCAGCCGGTCCGAGCCGCGGAGGTACTCGGTCTCGGCGAGCCCGACGATCGCCGCTTCTTGTGGGAACGCCACGCGGGCGGCAGGGTACCGTTCCTGCGCGGGGATCCTGCTCGACCACTATCTGCGCGCCGACCTGAAGGACGTCCACGCGGTCGCCGCCGAGCTCGAGGCGCTGGGCTTCGACGGCCTCTACACGGCCGAAGGTCCCCACGAGCCGTTCTTCCCGCTCGCGCTGGCCGCCGAGCACACCACCCGGGCCACCCTCTACACGAACATCGCGGTGGCGTTCGCGCGCAGCCCCATGGACCTGGCCCAGACCGCCAACGACCTGCAGCTGGCGTCGGCAGGCCGGTTCGTCCTCGGCGTCGGGTCGCAGATCCGCCCCCACATCGAGCACCGCTTCTCGATGCCGTGGCGACGGCCGGTCGAGCGCCTGCGCGAGCTGGTGCTGGCGGTGAAAGCCATCCACCGGTCGTGGAACGAGCGCGTCCCGCTCGAGGTGCGAGGCGAGCACTACACGCACACGCTCATGACCCCGTTCTTCGATCCCGGGCCGAACCCCCACGGCGCGCCGCCGGTGTGGGTCGCCGGGCTGGGGCCCCGCATGACCCGGATGGCCGCCGAGGTCGGCGACGGGCTGCTCGTGCACCCGTTCCACTCGGGCCGGTTCGTGCGCGAGCACGTGGCGGTCGAGGTCGGCGCGGGGCTGGCGAGCTCGGGCCGGTCCCGAGCCGCCTTCACCGTCGCCGCGGTGCCGATCGTGTGCACGGGCGCCACCGAGCAGCAACAGGCGGTGGCCGTCGCCGGCGTGCGACACCTCCTCGCCTTCTACGGCTCGACGCCCGCGTACCGCGTCGCGCTCGAGCCGCACGGGTGGGGCGACCTGCAACCCGAGCTGAACCGGCTCACCAAGGCCGGCCGCTGGGACGAGCTGCCCGGCCTCATCGACGACGAGATGCTCACGACCCTGGCCGTCTGCGGCCCGCCGCGCGAGATCGGGTCGCTGGTCGCGGCGCGCTACGACGGCCTCGTCGACCGGGTCGGGCTGTCGATGCCGTACTCGGTTTCGACCGAGACGCTCGCCACCATCGTGGCGGGCTTCGACGCGGCGCGGGGAGGATGACCGGGTGACACCGCTCGAAGCCGGCCTCGACGGCCGAGTCGCGCTCGTCACCGGCGCCGGGCAGGGCGTCGGCGCGGGCATCGCGGCCGCGCTGGCCGCCCAGGGCGCGGCGGTGGCGGTGAACGACGTGGCGGCCGACCGGGCGGAGCGGGTGGCCGCCGACCTGCGCGAGCACGGCGCTCGCGCCCACGCCGTCGTCGCCGACGTGACCGACCACGACGCCGTCCTCGCCATGACGGCGGCCGTCGAGCGCGAGCTCGGACCGGTCGACGTGCTCGTGAACAACGCCGGGATCCCGCCCGGCTTCCGGCTGCGACCGTTCCGCGAGCTGCCGGTCGAGGACTGGGACGCCTTCGTCCGGCTCAACCTCTACGGCGTGCTGCACTGCGCGAAGGCGACCGTCGACGGCATGTGCGACCGCGGCTGGGGGCGGATCGTGACCATCTCGTCGGAGGCGGGCCGCATGGGCCTCCCGACCGGCGTCTCGCTCTACGGGGCGAGCAAGGCGGCCGCGATCGGCTTCTCACGCCACCTCGCGCTCGAGCTGGTCGGCACCGGCGTCACGGTGAACTGCGTCGCGCTCGGGCTCATCGCCCGCGGCGCGGAGGACGACCGGCGGCCGCCCTGGCCCACGGCCCGGCTCGGCCGGCCCGACGACATCGCGGGCGCCGTCTGCTACCTGGCGTCCGACGCCGCGTCCTGGGTGACGGGCCAGGTCCTCGGGGTCAACGGCGGGGCCCTCACGCCGTAGCGTCAGGCCGGCTTCGCGCTCAGCATCACGGCCGCCATCCGGACCGGCCGGTCGCTGCGGTTGCGCCACGCGTGACGGGTGCCGCGCTGCACGACACAGTCCCCGGGGCGAAGCGCGACCTCCCCGGTGTCGAGCTCGAGCGCGATCTCGCCTTCAAGCACCATGACGTAGTCGACCGTGCTCGTGGTGTGGAAGCCGTCCGGCTCCATGCCCGGGATGCTCGACGCGGTCCGCGCCAGCCGCTCGCGCAGCACCGCGTCGGGCGGGACCTCGAAGACCCGCCACGCCGTCCCGCCCGCGGGCGGCTCCAGGGCAAGCGGGCCGTCGTGCGGGTCCACGACAGCGTCGAGACCCAACGCCGGATCGCTCACCCACACCTCGGCCCAGGCGTCACCCCCGAAGGCGTCCCCGTCCGAGATGACCGTCGACCGGCCCTGGTCATCGACCCCGGTGACGACCCGTCGCACGCTCATGCCATCGACGCTACGGCTGCGGTCAAAGGGAGGCCACGGGCTCCAGGACCCGCTCCGCGAACCGTTGGAGGCGATCGACGAACTCGCGGCGGGTGTCGCCGGGCAGCGTCACGGTCAGGTACGTCACCCCGAGCCCGGCCAGCGCCTTGATGCTCTCGATCGTCCGGCGTGCGTCGACGTCGGCGTTGGAGAACATGTCGAGGCCGTCCGGCATGAAGACGATCTCGAGGGGAGCGGTGCGCGGCACCGTGGCGGCGTGCTCGCGCGCGTAGCCGATCCGCTCTGCCAGGTCGGCGTGCGACGTGATCGGCGGGGTGCGGAGGCGGCGCTCGGACCCGGCCGGGCTCGGCATCGGCATCCAGCCGTCGGCGAGCTCCACGGCGCGGCGGATGGCCCGGTGGCTGTTGCCGCCGACCCAGATCGGCGGTCCCGGCTGCTGCGCCGGGCGGGGCCGCATCGTGTTGCCGCCCGCGCGCCAGCCGCGACCGTCGGCCTCGACCGTCCCGCCCGCCCACGCGGCGCGCATGGCGGCGATGGCCTCGTCGGTGAGCTCGTTGCGAGCCTCGTACTCGGCGCCCAGCGCCGCGAACTCGCCCTGGAGGTAGCCGGCGCCGACGCCGACGATCACCCGTCCCCCCGAGAGCGCGTCGAGGGAGGCGATCGCCTTGGCCGACACGAACGGGTTGCGGTAGGCGAGCACGAGGAGGTTCGTGTGCAGCCTGAGGCGGGTCGTCGCGGCGGCAGCGAAGCTCAGGGCGACGAACGGGTCGAGCGCGTGGTGCCCGCCCGTCGCCAGCCAGCGGTCGGTGGGGAACGGGTGGTCGGTGACGAAGACGGCGTCGTAGCCGGCGGCCTCGGCGGCGGTGGCGAGCTCGGCGATGGCGTCGGCTGTGCACAGCTCGCCGTCGACCCGGTGGGTGGGAAGTCCCAGCGACGCTCTCACGCCGGATCCGCCGCGCCCATCGCGAACGCGACCTGGTCGAGGGTGAGCGCGGCCGCCGGGACCGCGACGCCGAGCTCATCGGCGAGCCCGAGCGCGGCTTCGAGGTCCTTCGACGCGATGCGCACCAGCGGCTCGAGGTCGCCCGTGTAGACGGGGTCACCGCCCTGGACGGTGAGGAGGTCGCGCATCATCGGGCTCAGCGTCCCGGTGCGCTCGAGGATGATGGCGAGCTGCTCCGAGTCGGTGCCCGCGGCGGCGGCGAGCGCCCGTCCTTCCCGCACCGCCAGCATCGAGACGTAACCGACCAGGTTGCGGGCCAGCTTGGCGGCCAGACCGGCGCCGAGCTCGCCTAGGTGCAGCACGAGTTCACCGACCGCGCCGAAGACGGGCTGGGCGCGCGCGAAGCCGGCCGCGGACCCGCCCACCATGACGCATAGCGTCCCCGCCCGAGCGCCCTTGACGCCCCCGCTGACCGGCGCGTCGAGCACGACGACGTCCGGCGGCGTCCGCTCCGCCACCGCCCGCACCGTGGCCGGGTGCACGGTGCTGTGGATGGCGACCACGGTCCCGGGACCGGCGGTCGAGAACGCGCCCGCGGTCCCGCCCGTCACCGACTCGACCTGCGGCCCGTCGAGGACCATCACGTGGACGAGGTCGGCGTCGCGGGCGGCGGCGGCCGCCGAATCGGCGCTGTGGCCGCCCCGCTCGACGAGCGCGGCCATGGCGTCGTCGCGCACGTCGAAGCCCACGACCTGGTGACCGGCCGCGACGGCGTTGGCGGCCATGGGCAGGCCCATGTTGCCGAGGCCGATCCAGGCGACGCGCACGAGCTTCATCCCTCCCGCGGTCGAGGCCGGTGCCGCCGTCAGCCTGTCCGGACGTCGCACGGCCCGCCAGTCCGCCCCCGGTGCCCGGGGGTCGGCGCGACCTACGATCACGGATCCCGCGCCGCGGCCGCGGCGGCGACGTCAGGAGGAGCTGGTGGGTCGGTTCACACGGGA
>CALEYV010000131.1 GCA_937927875.1 uncultured Actinomycetes bacterium
CGGGCCCGGGAGCTCGACGTGCTCGTCGCCACCACCGTCATCGAGGTCGGCGTCGACGTGCCGAACGCGACCGTCATGGTCGTCGAGGACGCCGACCGGTTCGGTCTCCTCCAGCTCCACCAGCTGCGGGGCCGGATCGGCCGGGGCGCGCACCCGTCCTGGTGCTACCTGCTCGCCGACCCGACCACGCCCGAGGGTCGGGCCCGGCTCGAGGCGATGCGCGACACCACCGACGGCTTCGAGCTCGCCGAGCGCGACCTCGAGATCCGCGGCGCCGGTGCCGTGTTCGGCGAGCGCCAGTCCGGGTTCAGCGACCTGAAGCTGGGCCGGCTGCCCCGCGACGAGCCGATCGTCGTCGAGTCGCGCCAGCTGGCCGAGCAGCTCCTGGACGCCGACCCCGAGCTCGCCGACCACGTGGCGCTGCGCGACGAGTTCGAGGACCTCTACCCCGAGGACGCCGCCGACTTCCTCTTCAAGTCCTGATGGCCCGGGCCCGGCTGCGCGTCGTCGGCGGCGAGGCCGGCGGTCGCCGGCTGGTGGTCCCGCCCGGCGCCCGGCCGACCCCGGAGCGGGCGCGGGAGGCGCTGTTCTCGTCCCTCGGCGACGCGGTCGTCGACGCCCACGTCCTCGACCTGTACGCCGGCAGCGGCGCGCTCGCGGTCGAGGCGCTGTCCCGCCGGGCCGCGGTCGCGGTGCTCGTCGACCGGGACCGGGCCGCGATCGCGGCCTGCCGCCGCAACCTCGAGGCGACGGGGCTGACCGCCCGGGCCCGCCTGCACGCGGCCCCGGTCGAGCGCTTCGTCGCCGCGCCGGCGCCGGCCGAGGCGCCGTTCGACCTCGTGCTGTGCGACCCGCCCTACGAGCACGCCGACGAGCTGGCCGGGGTCCTCGCCGCGCTGCGCGGCCCGGGCTGGCTGGCCCCGAGCGTCCGGGTCGTCCTCGAGACCGCGGCCGCCACCGAGGTCTCGCCGCCCCCAGGGTACGAGGTCCTGGGCCGGCGCAGATACGGCGATACGCTCCTCACCACCGTCGGTCCCGTCCCCAATGCCTGACGCCTGAGGAGGCGACCGCGTGGGTATCGCGCTGTGCCCGGGCTCCTTTGACCCGGTCACGTACGGACATCTCGACATCATCGAGCGCACGTCGCGCCACTTCGACGACGTCATCGTGGCGGTGATCCGCAACCCCCAGAAGAGCGAGTCCCTGTTCAGCCTCGACGAGCGCCAGGAGATGCTCCACGAGGTGACGTCGCACCTCCCGAACATCCACATCGAGATGTTCAAGGGCCTGCTGGTCGACTTCGCCAAGGACCACGGGGCGGAGGCGATCGTGAAGGGCCTCCGGGCGGTGTCCGACTTCGACTACGAGCTCCAGATGGCCCAGATGAACCAGCGACTGTCGGGCATCGAGACCTTCTTCATCTCGACGAGCCCCCAGCACTCGTTCCTGTCCTCGAGCCTGGTGCGCGAGGTGGCGCGCTTCGGCGGGGACGTGTCCAGCATGGTCCCTCCGGTGGTCGCCCAGCGCCTGGCCGAGCGTTTCGGCGGCGGGACGGGATGAGCGAGGCCGAGGCCCGCCACCTGGAGGGGGCGCTCCAGCACCTCCGGGACCTCATCGAGACCGCTCGGACCATGCCGATGTCGGCCTCGGTGCTGGTGAACCGCGACGAGGCGGTCGAGCTCCTCGACCGGGCGCTGCGGAACCTGCCCGCCGAGCTGCGCCACGCCCGCTGGCTCCTGAAGGAGCGCCAGGAGTACCTCGAGCAGGCGAAGCGGGAGGGCAACGAGCTGCTCGAGTCGGCCCGGGTGCAGGCCGAGCGGATGGTCGAGCGCAGCGACATCGTGCGCGAGGCCCGCCGCAGCGCGCAGCAGATCGTCGCCGACGCCGAGGCCGAGGCTCGGCGGCTGCAGCACGCGGCCGAGGACTACGTCGACCAGCGGCTCTCCGCGCTCGAGGGGCTGCTCGAGCGGACCCTGACCGGGATCAAGAAGGGCCGCGAGCGGCTGGCCGTCCAGCTCCCGACCGAGAAGGAGGAGGGCGAGGAGGAGGTCCCGGTCTTCGACCAGGACGAGTCCCAAACCCCCCGAACCCCCTAAACACCGCGATTCGCCTATCTCGGGACACGAGGCGGTCGCTGGTATCCTGGGTGACTGCTCCCGCTAAGGCCGTCCCCATGTCCCGCTTCCGAGTCGACGTCGCCGACCTGCTCGCCCAGCCCGGCGCCCGGCGCACCATCCGCCTCGCCGAGCCGCTGGAGGGCCTGGCCGGCTCCGCCGCCGCCGTCACCGACCCGGTGGCCGTCGTCCTCGACCTCGAGCGGGTGTCGGAGGGCATCGTGGTCCGGGGCTCGGTCTCGGCCATCTGGCGGGCCGAGTGCAGCCGCTGCCTCGGCGAGCTGCGCCACCCCCTCGAGGTCCACGTCGACGAGCTCTTCGAGCCCGACCCCGTCCCCGACGAGACCTACCCCCTCGAGGGCCACACCATCGATCTCGAGCAGCTGCTGCGCGACGCGGTGATGCTCGAGCTGCCGCTGGCCCCCCACTGCGAGCCCCCGTGCGCGCCGGTCGGGGCCACCGCGACCTACGACGACGAGGTCGATCCCCGCTGGGCCGGCCTCTCCGAGCTCGAGCTGTAACTCGACCCCGAGGAGACCTCGATGGCCGTCCCCAAGCGCAAGACCCCGCGCTCCCGCACCCACAGCCGCCGGTCCGCGAACCGCCGCCTCGACCCGCCGCCCCGCTCGCTGTGCCCGAACTGCGGGGCGGTGAAGCTGCCCCACCGGGTGTGCACGAACTGCGGCCACTACCGCGGCAGGCAGCGCGTCGAGGTGGACTGAGCCCGTGCCCCGACCGCCCTGCACGGTCGCCGTCGACGCCATGGGCGGCGACCGCGCGCCGGGCGAGATCGTGGCCGGGGCGGTCGAGGCGGCCCGCCAGTCCGACGTGCGCATCCTGCTGGTCGGCCGGCGCGAGGAGCTCACGCCGCTGCTGTCCTCGGAGGCGCCGGGCTCGATCGAGGTGGTCGACGCCCGCGACGTGATCGCGATGGACGACGAGCCGGTCAGCGCGGTGCGCAAGCAGAAGGACTCGTCGATCGTGCGCTGCGCGAAGGCGGTGCGCGAGGGCGACGCCGACGCCATGATCAGCGCCGGCAACACCGGCGCCGTCACCACCGCCGCCGTGCTGCGACTCGGTCGCTTCAAGGGGGTGCCGAACCCGGCCCTGGCGGTGCCGATCCCGGTGCCGACCGGCGACCACCCCCAGCTGCTCGTCGACGCCGGCGCGGTCGTGAGCGCGTCGGCCGAGCGGCTCCTCCAGTACGCGCGGATGGGCGCCGCGTACGCCCGCGGCCGCTACCACCTCGACACGCCCACGGTCGGGCTGCTCTCGAACGGCGAGGAGCCGGGCAAGGGCGACGAGCTCCGCAAGCACGCCCACGAGCTGCTGGGCGCCGTCCCCGGCTTCGTCGGCAACGTCGAGGGCAGCGACTTCATGCACCCGGGGGGGGCCGACGTCATCGTCGCCGACGGCTTCACCGGCAACGTGGCGCTGAAGAGCATGGAGGGCGCGCTGCGCTCGCTGGCCGGCGTCGTGTTCCGGGCCCTCGACGCCACCCCCGAGGCGCGGGCCGCGGCCCAGGTGCTGCTGCCGTCGCTGCTGGCCGCGGCCGAGGCCTACGACCCCGACGTGACCGGCGGCGCGGTGCTGCTCGGCGTGCGGGGCGTGTGCATCGTCTCGCACGGCGCCTCGTCGGCGAAGGCGATCGTGAGCGCGGTGCAGGTCGCGGTCGAGTGCGTGCAGAACCGGGTCGTGGAGCGGATGCAGGAGGCGGTGGCCGATGCCGGCTGAGACCCACGTCGAGCGGACCCCGCTCGGCCCCGACGAGATCCTGGCCCTCATCCGCGAGCGCCTGGCCGCGATCCTCGAGATCGACGAGGCCCGCATCACCCGGGACGCCCGGTTCGCCGACGACCTCGACGCCGACTCGCTGGCGCTCATCGAGCTCGTCGAGGAGCTCGAGGAGGAGATCGGGGAGCGCACGGTCGGCTTTCGCGTCGACGACGAGGACCTCGCCGACCTCCACACGGTCGGGGAGGCGGTCGACTACGTCGTGGCCCGGCTCGGCGCGGGGGGCGGCGACTCGTCATGAGCGACGACGCCCGGGCGCGGCTCGAAGCCGCGCTGGGCCGCCCGTTCCGGGACCCGACCCACCTCGACGCCGCGCTGGTGCACCGCTCCTATTGCGCCGAGCACGACGAGGCGGCGTCGAACGAGCGCCTCGAGTTCCTCGGCGACGCGGTGCTCGGCCTGGTCGTGACGGTCCACATCTACGAGGAGTACCCCGAGCTGCCCGAGGGCGAGCTGGCCAAGGTGCGGGCGTCGGTCGTGAACGCCGAGGTGCTCGCCGAGACCGCCGAGCGGATCGGCGTCGGCCCGGCGCTGCTGCTCGGCAAGGGCGAGGCCGGCTCGGGCGGCGCGACGAAGCCGTCGATCCTCGCCGACGCCATGGAGGCCGTCATCGCGGCGGTGTACCTCGACGGCGGGTGGGACGCGGCGGCCGGCCTCGTGCTCGACCTGCTCGGCGGCCAGATCACCGAGGCCGCGGCGGGGCCGGGCGGCCAGGACTACAAGACGAGGCTCCAGGAGCTGGCGGCCCGGCGGTTCGAGCAGCTGCCTCGCTACCACGTCCGTTCGGAGGGCCCCGACCACTCGAAGCGCTTCTACGCGTCCGTCCGCCTGGACGGCCAGGTGCGCGGCGAGGGGGAGGGGCACTCGAAGAAGCAGGCGGAGCAGGCGGCGGCGCGGGTCGCCTGGCACGCGCTGCACGAGACCGAGGAACAGCGGGATGCCGGAGCTGCCTGAAGTCGAGGTGGTGCGCCGCGACCTGGAGCGGGAGGTCGTCGGGAAGCGCATCAAGGCGGTCGAGGTCGACGGCATGCGCTCGGTGCGCCGTCACCACAACCGCAAGCAGTTCATCAACCGCCTCGAGGGGAAGCGGATCACCGGCATCGAGCGGCGCGGCAAGTACCTGCTGGCCCGACTCGACGACGGCGACGTCCTCGTCATCCACCTCGGGATGTCGGGCCAGCTGCTGCGGGCCAAGACTGCGCGCGAGGCTCGCAGCAAGCACACCCACGTGGTCATCACGTTCACCCAGGGCGGCCAGCTGCGCTTCGTCGACCCCCGCACGTTCGGGCAGATGTTCGTGACCGAGGCCGACGCGCTGAACAAGGTGAGCGAGCTGAACCACCTCGGGCTCGACCCGCTCGAGACCGCCATGTCCTGGGAGCAGTTCGGCCAGCTCATCTCGGCGCGCCACGCCAAGCTGAAGCCGCTGCTCATGGACCAGAAGTTCCTGGCCGGGATCGGCAACATCTACTCCGACGAGATCCTCTGGGGCGCGGGGCTGCGCTGGGACCGGATGAGCGATTCGCTGTCCGCCCAGGAGATCCGCCGCCTCTACCGGGCGATGGTCGAGACCCTCCAGGACGCGGTGAAGTACCGGGGGTCCTCGCTCGCCGACGAGCAGTACGTCGACCTGTTCGGCAAGCCGGGCGACTACCAGCTCCACCACAACGTCTACGCCCGGGACGGCGAGTACTGCCGTCGGTGCCGGCACGTCATCCGCCGGGAGCGGGTCGGCGGCCGCTCCACCTTCTACTGCGAGGCGTGTCAGGTCTGAGCGGGGCGACCGAGATCGTGCGACGCCGGCTCCTCGTCTCGGGCCGGGTGCAGGGCGTCTGGTACCGGGAGAGCTGCCGGGCCGAGGCGGCCGCCCGCGGCGTCGCCGGCTCGGTGCGCAACCTCGGCGACGGCCGGGTCGAGGTCGTCCTCGAGGGCGCCCCGGCCGCCGTCGCGGCCGTGGAGGCGTGGTGCCGGGAGGGCCCCCGCCGGGCCCACGTCGAGGCGGTCGACGCGCGCGGCGAGCCGCCGGTCGGCGCGACCGGCTTCGAGGTCGGCTGATCGCGGCCCCCTTTCCTTCCTCCCTTGGCGCACGGGGGGCCGTCGCTACGATCCGAACGACGAGGAGGGATCGCCGCCCGTGTTCCTGAAGTCGCTCACGCTGAAGGGCTTCAAGTCCTTCGCCGACAAGACGTCGCTCGACTTCGAGCCCGGCGTCACGGTCGTGGTGGGCCCGAACGGCTCCGGGAAGTCGAACCTCGTGGACGCGGTGGCCTGGGTGCTCGGCGCCCAGGGTCCGCGCACCCTGCGGTCCTCCCGGATGGACGACGTCATCTTCGCCGGCACCCCGAGCCGGGCCGCCCTCGGGCGGGCCGAGGTGTCGCTCACCATCGACAACTCGGCGCACCTGCTCCCGATCGAGTTCACCGAGGTGACGATCACGCGCAACCTCTTCCGCACCGGCGAGTCCGAGTACCAGCTGAACGGCGTCCCCTGCCGGCTGCTCGACCTCCAGGAGCTGCTCTCCGACACCGGGATCGGCCGCCAGCAGCACGTCATCGTCGGCCAGGGCCAGCTCGACACCATCCTCTCGGCCACCCCCGACGACCGGCGGGCGATCATCGAGGAGGCGGCCGGCATCCTGAAGTTCCGCCGCCGCAAGGAGCGGGCCGAGCGCCGGCTCGCCGCCACCGAGGGCAACCTGGTCCGGCTCCAGGACCTGCTGCGCGAGGTCCGCCGCCAGCTCGCCCCCCTGCAGCGCCAGGCCGAGGCCGCCCAGCGCCACGGCAGCGTCGTCGCCGAGCTGCGGGCCATCCGCCTCTACCTGGCCGGCCACCAGCTGGCCGGGTTCCAGACCCGCCTCGAGCGCCTGCGCGACGAGCGGACCGAGCTGGCGGGCCGCGACCGCGAGCTCCACGACCGCCTGGCCGCCCTCGACGACGCGGTCGTCGACGCCGAGCAGTCGCTCACCGTGCTCGGCGTCGAGGGCCTCGCCGAGTGGGTGGCGCGCGTCGAGGCGCTGCGCGAGCGGGGCCGGGGCCTCGCCGCGCTGCTGGCCGAGAAGCGGCGCGGCCTCGAGCGCGAGCTGGCGGCGGCGGCCGACACCGGGGTGGTGGAGACGCTCGTCGCCGACGCCGTCGGCCTGCGGGCCGAGCTCGCCGCGCTCGCCACCGACGAGCTGGTGCTGCCCGGCACCGACGCCCTCCTCGCGGTCGAGGCCGCCGAGGACACGCTGCGCGCGGCCGAGGAGCGCTGGCGGGTGGCCGAGCTCGACGCCGCGCGCGGCCGCGCCGGCGCCGAGTCGCTCGAGCGCCAGCGCCGCGCTACCCGCGCCGAGGCGGCCGCCAACGAGCTCGAGTCCCTCGACGGCGTGCTCGGCCCCCTCGTCGACCACGTCGAGATCGACGCCGGCGCCGAGGCGGCGGTGACCAGCGCCTTGGGCGACGCCATGCGCGCCGTCGTCGTGCACGGCGCCGACGCCGCCGGGCGCGCCATCGCCCGGCTCCAGGAGGGGGACACGAGCGCGCTGCTGCTCGTCGTCGGCGACGCCGCCGACCCCGACCCGCTCGACCTGCCCCCCGGCGCCCGCCCGCTCGCGGCCGCCGTGCGCGCCCACCACGCCGCGCTCGCGCCCGCCCTCGCCCGACTCCTCCACCGCCACGTCCTCGTCAGCGACTGGCGGGCGGCGCTCGACCTCGTCGCCGACCGGCCCGACCTCGTCGCGGTGACCGCGGCGGGGGACCGCATCGGCGGCGCCGGCGCGTGGAGCGTCGGCGGCGTGGCCAGCGCCGCCGTCACCCAGCGCGCGCTCCAGGAGGCCCAGGAGCTCGCCACCACCGCGGAGGTGACCCGGGCCGAGGCCGAGCGCACGGTCGAGGCGGCCCGCGCCGCCCTCGGCGCGGCCCGGACGGCCGAGGTTCGACGCGCCGCGGCGGAGGAGCGGCGGGCCGTGCTCGGGGCGCGCCTGGCCGAGGTCGAGACCCGCCTCGCCGACCGCGACCCGGCGGCCCAGGCCACCGCCGAGCGTCAGCGCCTCGACCTGCTCGAGCGCGACGAGGCGCTCGCGACCGTCGCCCGGCGGCTCGCCGAGCACCGCGCCGGCGTCGACACCCTCTCCGACCGGCTCCACGACCGGCGCCGCCGCGAGACCGAGGCGGCCCGGGTGTCGGTCGAGCAGCTCGACCGGCTGCGGGCCGAGCGCCGCGAGCTCGAGCAGGAGCTGACCGGCACGCGCGAGCGGCTCGGCCGCATCGACGTCGACGAGGCCGAGGCCCGGCTGCGCCACGACGCCACCGTCGAATCCCTGCGAGGCCAGTTCGACGTCGAGCCGCACGTGGCGCTCGACGCGCCCGCCCCCACCGTGCCCGAGGGCACGACGCTCGCCGGCCGCGCCCGCGAGCTCGAGCGGGACCTTCGCCTGATGGGGCCGATCAACCCGCTGGCGCTCGACGAGCACCGCGCCCTGCAGGAGCGCCACGAGTTCCTCGAGGCCCAGCTCGAGGACGTCCGCGCCAGCCGGCGCGAGCTCACCCGGGTGCTGCGGGCGGTCGACAAGGAGATCGTGAAGGTCTTCGAGCAGGCCTTCGAGGACGTGAGCACCCACTTCAGCGCGCTCTTCCAGACCCTCTTCCCGGGCGGCGCCGGTCGGCTCACCCTCGTCGACCCCGAGGACATGCTGAACACCGGCATCGAGGTCGATGCCCGCCCGTCGGGCAAGAACGTGCGCCGGCTGTCGCTGCTGTCGGGCGGTGAGCGGTCACTCACCGCGCTCGCCTTCCTGTTCGCGGTGTTCCGGGCCCGGCCGTCGCCCTTCTACCTGCTCGACGAGGTGGAGGCCGCACTCGACGACGTGAACCTGCACCGGTTCCTCGATCTGGTGCACGAGTTCCGCAACGAGGCCCAACTCGTGATCGTGACGCACCAGAAGCGCACGATGGAGGCCGCCGACGTCCTCTACGGCGTCACGATGCCGCCGGGCGGGTCGACCCGGGTCGTCAGCGAGCGGGTCGCCGACACCGTCGGCGCCTGAGCGCGGCCGTGTACGCGCTCGCGCTCTCGCTCCTGCCGGCGCGGCTGGCGGCCGCGGGCGGCAACGCGGCCGACCTCCAGCGTGCCTGCGGCCCGGCGGGAAGCCGCTCCTGGCTCTGCGAGACGGTGTTCCGCATCAGCGGCAGCAACGGCGCCGCCGACGTCGCCGACGCGGTGTCGAAGCCGGTCGGCGTCGTGCTCGTCATCGTCCTCGCCTACGTCGCGACCCTGTTCGCGCGTCGCGTCATCGGGCGGCTGGCCGACCGCCTGAAGGTCGGCGCCGAGCCCGGGACCACGGTGGCGCGGCGCCGCGACCAGCGGGCTGACACGACCGCGGGCGTGCTGCGCAGCACGGTGGCGGTGCTCATCTGGACGCTGGCCCTCATCACCATCCTGGGCCAGCTCGGCATCGAGCTCGCGCCCCTGCTCGCGGGGGCGGGCGTCGCGGGCGTGGCCCTCGGCTTCGGTGCCCAGACGGTGGTGCGCGACTTCCTCGCCGGCATGTTCATGCTGCTCGAGGACCAGTTCGGGGTCGGCGACGTGATCGAGATCGGCGCGACGAGCGCGTCGGTGTCGGGGACGGTGGAGTCGGTGACGCTGCGGGTCACGCGGCTGCGCGACGTCGAGGGCGTGTTGTGGTCGGTCCCGAACGGCGAGGTCCGCCGGGTGGGCAACAAGGCCCAGCGCTGGTCGCGGGCGGTCCTCGACCTCGCCGTCGCCCCCGAGACCGTCGTGGCCGACGCGACCCGGGTCATCGAGGAGGTCGCGGCCGGCTTGCGGGCCGATACGGGGTGGCACGACCGGATCCCGGCCGACGCCGAGGTCTGGGGCGTCGAGGAGCTCGGGGGAGATCGGGTCGTGATCCGCCTCGTGGTGCGCACCGTGCCGCTCGCGCAGTGGGACGTCGCGCGTGAGCTGCGAGCGCGCCTGAAGGTGGCGTTCGAGGAAGCCGGCATCCGCCTCGCGGTCGCGCAGCTCATCACGACGGACGGGAGCGCGGCGCGTCGCGGCGAAAGAACCGAGGAAGGCGACCGGTAGCATCAGCCGCGCTGATGCTCACGAGCACTGGTGTCGTCATCCTCGTGCTGATCTTCGCGTTCGCCGCCTTCCTGCTCGCGCTCCCCGCCATGCTCGGCCGTCGCGAGCAGCGCCGGCGAGCCGCCGCCGGCGACGGTCCCGACGGTCCGGACGACGGCGGCGCCCGGCTCGAGGAGCAGCTGGCCTCGAGTCGCCAGCCCTTCCGGCGGATGCGCGACCGGTGGCGGGCCCGCCGCCTCGACGACGACACCTGGGACGACCTCGAGGAGACGCTGCTGCTGGCCGACGTCGGCGTCCCGACCACCACCGAGATCCTCGACGCGCTGCGGGCGCGCGCCCGGCGCGAGGGCGTGCGCGACGCCGACGCGCTGACGCCGCTGCTCGAAGCCGAGATCACGGCGTCGCTCGACCACGAGGACCGCACGCTGCACCACCGGCCCGGTCAGCCGAGCGTCTGGCTGCTGGTCGGCGTGAACGGGGTCGGGAAGACGACGACGGCCGCCAAGCTCGCTCGCCGCGAGCGGGACGCCGGGCGACGGGTCCTGCTCGTCGCCGCCGACACCTTCCGGGCCGCGGCGGCCGAGCAGCTCGCGGCGTGGGGCGCCATGCTCGACGTCGACGTGGTGCGGGGCCACGAGGGCGGCGACCCCGCCAGTGTCGTGTTCGACGCCGTCCAGTCGGCGCGGGCGCGGGGGATCGACGTGGTGGTCGTCGACACCGCGGGCCGGCTCCACACCCAGCGCAACCTCATGGAGGAGCTGGCGAAGGTCCGACGCATCGTCGAGCGGTTCGACGGCGCGCTGGCCGAGGTGCTCCTCGTCCTCGACGCCACCACCGGCCAGAACGGCCTCGTGCAGGCACGCGAGTTCACGAGCGCGGTCGGCGTCACCGGCGTCGTGCTGGCCAAGCTCGACGGCACGGCCAAGGGCGGGATCGC
>CALEYV010000132.1 GCA_937927875.1 uncultured Actinomycetes bacterium
GCGGCGTCCCCGGCCTCGGCCGGTTCGTGGGCGACCAGCTCGGGTAGAGCAGAGCGGGGATCGGCTGTCGTGGCCGGTCGCCACCACTCCGAGCCGAAAGGAGGAGTTCGGATGCCGACCAAGCGAGCGAGCGTCAAGAACGAGAAGCAGTACGAAGGGCTTCGCAAGAAGGGCATGTCGAAGCAGCGGGCGGCCCGGATTGCCAACTCACCCGGCGCATCCAGCCGTGGTGGCAAGAGCGGCGGATCGGCCGCGTCGCGGAAGTCCAGCGGCCGCGGATCGGGCGGCAACAAGGCCCAGCGGGCGGCCGCAGGGCGCAAAGGTGGCCGAGCCACCGCCAAGCGGCGCAGCCGGTAACGCGTGCCGTCAGGCCGGGCCGGATGACGCGATCTGGTGGCGACGCACCTCGGCCGCGACGATGCTCTCGCTCAGATCCGCGGTCGGGCCGTCGCCTCGGAACGCTTCGAGCGACTCGGTGGACTCCCACTCTTCATAGACGTTGACGCGGTCGGGCTCCAGTGGATCCGCCGCCACCACGAAGTCTCGACAGCCGGGCGCGCCTCGAGCCGCGACGATGGCGTCTCTCGACCGATCGAGGAAGCGGTCCTGTGTTCCCGGGGCGAGGTTCAGTCGACCGGACACGATGAGCATGGGCGGCTCCTGACCCTGGCTTGAAGGTGGCGACGGGTCACTCGACCCAATGCTCCTCGAACACGGCGCGGGCGTCGATCAGCTTGTCGATCTCGGCATCCTCGAAGCCGTGCTCGCGCATGATCGCGCGCGTGTGCTGGCCGCAGACGGGCGGCGGTCCCCAGATGCGACCGGGCGTGTCGGAGAAGGAGATGGTCGTGCCGAAGTGCTCGAAGGCACCGACCTTCGGATGCTGCTGGTGGACCACCAGCTCGTGGGCATCCATCTCCGGGTCGTCGAAGATGCGACGCCCGAAGTCATCGTCGCACCGCTCGCAGGGGACGCCGTGGGCGTCGAGGACGGCGACGACCTCGTCGCCGGGCCGGGCCTCGAACCAGGGCTCCAGTCCAGACGCGTCGAGGGCGTCGCGGGCGAGCCCGGTCGCGGTGGCGAGGCCGTCGCGATGCGGCTCGGTGACGGCGGCGAGGCAGGCCCACCCGTCGCGGGTGCGGTAGAGCCGGTACGTCGGGTCGAGCCCGAGCTGCATCCGGTCGAGGCGGGGCCGGGGAAGCGCGGTCCCGTCGTCGGTGGTGGCCGTCATCGACGCGAGGAGCAATCCCGCGTTGAGGATCGAGGTGTCGACGCTCTGGGGCTCGCCGGTCCGGGCCCGGTGATAGAGCGCCTGGATCACGCCGATCGCGGAGAGGAACCCGTTGCCGGTGTCGCCGAGGGACGTGAGGCTCCAGAACGGGCGGCCCCCGTCCCAGCACCCGCCGTCCTCCCAAGTCACGCCGGCCAGCGAGCAGCCGGTCTGGTCGTTGCCGGGACTGTCGGATCGAGGCCCGCGGTCGAACCCGCGGGTGTGGCAGTAGATGAGGTTCGGGTTGATGTCGCGCAGCGAGGCCTCGTCGCACTTGAGCCGCCGGAGCGCGTCCCGGCGCATGTTCGAGTGCACGACGTCGGCTCTGGCCACGAGGCGGTGCAGCACCGTCAGGCCGTCGGGGGTCTTGAGGTCGATACCGATGCTGCGCTTCCCACGGTTGGCGCCGTACGCGATGTGCTGGGCGTGCCACCAGGGGTCACGCCAGGCGTTGACCTTGATGACGTTCGCCCCGAGATCCGCCAGCACCTGGGTGCCGAACGGGCCGGCAACCGCGAAGCCGAGGTCCAGCACCGTGACGCCGTCGAGCGGCGCGGTGTCGGCGCGAGTTGGAACCGCTGGCCGGTCGCGTCGGCGCGCGGGCCGGCTGCTGAGCACCTCGCCGGTGTGCTGGCCCGGGTTGGGCACCGGACCTTGTACGCGGCCGGGAGTGCGGCTGAGCCCGTACACGATGCCAACCTGTCGCAACCGTCCGTGCTCGGGGTGCTCGACGTCGACGACCGCTCCTTCGGCGAGCAGCGCGTCGTCCTGGAGCGCCTCCTCCGGGGTGCGCACGGGTTGGAGCGGCACGCCCGCCTCGGCCGCCGCGGCGACCCACTCGTCGCTCGGGAACCTGGCGAAGGCGTCGACCATCGCCGGGAAGTAGTGAGCCAGGATGACGATGCTCTCAGGATCGGGCGGGACCCGGTCGGGGTCGTCGAGCACCCGGTCGACGGGCCGACGCACCTCGAGATGGTCGCCGTCGGCGCTGCTGAGCACGAACCGCGGGTTCGGCACCCACTGCTGGATCCAGCGGCCGTCGGAGCACCGGAAGAAGCCCTTCGGTGCTCGCCGGTCGTAGACCCACGACCGGTAGCCGACCGCGTCGGGCCGTTCGACGCGCTGCCACTTCGCGGCGGTCTCGGCCAGCGCGGCCTGGAGCAGCGACGTCTCGACGTGCTGGCCGCGGCCCGTCCGTTCCCGGGCCAGTAGCGCCGCGTTGATCCCGGTGCTCGCGAGGAACGCGGCGCCCATGCTCAGCCACGGCGTGTAGGTGAAGATCGGGCCGTCGCGCGGCGCGCCCGGCGCCATGCCGTCGGGAATCTCCAGGTCGGGCAGGAACGGCTCTTCGCGGTGCATGTACGGGACCGCGCCGCCGTCGTGGCTGCGCTGCACGTCGAGGATCCCGAGCCGGGCGGCGACCAGCGCGTCGTAGCCGGGCCGGTCCTGATGCCCGCGATGCGGCCCGTAGGCGGTGATCGAGCACACGATGAGGAGCGGGTTGCGGGTGAGCAGCGATCGAGCGTCGAGGCCGAGGCGGCCCATGGTCCCGGGGGCGAACGCCTCGAGGACGACGTCGGCGTCATCGACCAGGGTCAGGAACGGGTCGCGGTCGTCGGGCTGCTGGAGGTCGAGCGCCACGCTGCGGCGGCCGCGCAGCCAGACGTCGTAGCCGGCGGTGCCGCGGAACGGGTCGCCGCCCGGCGGCTCGACCTTGACGACGTCGGCGCCGTGATCGGCGAGGAGCATCCCGGTGATCGGGCCCGCCACGCCCCAGGACAGGTCGAGCACGCGGATGCCGTCGAGGACGCTCGCCACCGTTGGTTCCTCCTCAGTCGCGGGTGAGGATGGCGCCGGTGCGGCTGGCGGTCACGAGGACCCGCCGCGCCTGCGCCACCTGGTTCACGGCGGTCCCTCGGAGCTGGCGCGCCGCCTCGAGGACCAGGTTCAGCCCGTGGATGTAGCCCTCGCCGATCAGCCCGCCGTTGGTGTTGGTCGGGAGCGCGCCGTCCAGGCCGAGGTTGGCGTCGGCGACGAACCCCTTGGCCTCCCCGGGCCCGCAGAACCCGAGGGCCTCGAGCTGCATGAGCAGGATCGGTGAGAAGGCGTCGTAGATCATCGCCGCGTCGAGCTCGTCTCGCCGGAAGCCCGAGTCGAACAGGCGGCGCGCCAAGGCCACCGACCCGTCCATGACCGCGAGGTCGGGCCGGTAGTGATCGGAGGCGATCTCCTGCTCGAACAGTCCCGCGGTCGCCGCCGCGCCGATGACCACGGGCGGGTTTCGCAAGTCGGCGGCCCGATCGCGGGCCGTCATCACGAGGGCGACCGAGCCGTCGGTCTCCTGGCAGCAGTCGAACATCCGGATGCACGGCTCGGCGATCCAGCGTGACGCCTGGTGGTCGTCGAGCGTCATCGGACGCTTGTAGCCCCACGCGGCCGGGTTCGTCTCGGCGTACGAACGCAGCTGCACGACCGCCCGCCCGAAGTCGGCGTTCGTCACCCCGAAGGCGTGCATGTACCGGGTTGCGTTCAGCGCCATCCACGACGCCGGGGTGAGCACCCCATACGGCATGCACCACTGCATCGCCGTCGTCCCGGAGTGTCCCGACGTCGGCGACGGTCGGGTCTTCGGTCCGCCGAACCGAGACGCGCCTGACCGGGCGCGCACGGCCCGGTATGCGACCACCACCTCGGCCGCGCCGCTCGTGATCGCGGCCGCGGCGTGGAGCAGCGTGCCCATCGAGCCGCCGCCGCCGTATGGGACCCGGGACGAGAAGCCGATCTCGCGGAACCCGAGCGACCGCACCAGCTCGGTCTCCTCGACCGGGTCGACCGTATAGCTGACGATCCCGTCCACCGCCGCGGGCTCGAGGCCGGCATCGCCGAGCGCGTCGCGGATCGCCTCGCACGCCAGCTGGAGCTCGCTCCGCCCTGCGTCGCGGGAGAACTCGGTGGCCCCGATGCCGACGATCGCGGCCCCACCGCCGAAGCCCGTCATCGGGCCGGCCGGAAGACCGGCACCGCGCGGTCGTCGACCGTCGGAGCGAAGGTGACCTCGAGCGGCATGCCGATCTCGATGTCGGCCGCCTCGACGTCCACGAGGTTCGACACCAGCCGGACGCCCTCCTCGAGGTCCACGAGGGCGGCGAGCACCGGATAGTCGAAGGCCGGGTGCTGCGGGTGATGCAGGACGGCGTAGCTGTAGAGCGTCCCTCGACCCGACAGCGTCGCGGCCTCGAACTCGAGCGAGTGACAGACCGGGCACATCGGTCGGGGTGGGTGGCGCAGGGCGCCGCAACCAGCGCACCGCTGGGCGACCAGCCGACGCTCGGCGGCCGCGTCCCAGTAGATCGCGGAGTCGGCGGTGACCACCGGGGCTTGCCGCACGGAGAGAAATAGTAGATGCTATGGGTTCAGGAGGCAAGACCGCGGGAGGGAAACGATGACGAAGCTGATCTCCGCTGACTCGCACGTGGCGGTCAGCCTCGACGCGATCCGGGAGCGGCTGCCGCGGGCGTGCCACGAGGACTTCGACGACGCGATCGCCGCCCAGGCGAAGATCGACCACGACCTCCGAGGCGGACGCAAGCTGTCGCTCGCCGACTTCGACATGGAGGCGTTCCGTGACCCCGGCTACCACGACCCCGTGGCGCGCCTGGCGGCGATGGACCGCGACCACGTGCGAGCCGAGGTCCTGTACTCGGAGGTGAGCGCCTTCCGCGCCTTCGGCCTCGTCAAGGGGGACTGGAAGCCCATCAGCCGGGCGTTCACCGACCACCTCACCGAGTTCGCCTCGCACGACCCGGACCGTCTGGCCGTCTCCTATCAGGTGCCGATCATCGACATTCCCTACGCGGTCGGGGAGGTCGAGCGGCTCGCCGGTCTGGGCGCCCGCTCGGTACATCTGCCGAACTTCCCGAGCGAGGTCGACCTGCCCGACTACCACGACCCGCGGTACGACCCCCTGTGGGGTGTCCTCCAGGAGACCGGCATCTCGATCAGCCACCACCTGGGCAACCGCCACTGGCTGTACGACGTCATGCGGCGCGACCCGACGCCGCAGGCCGCGATCTTCACGTCCCTGCCCGCGCTGGCGCTGTCGGAGGTGATCGCCTGGTGGATCCTGACCGGAACCCTGGAGCGCTTCCCGGGACTCCAGATCGTCTTCGTCGAGCCGAGCCTCTTCTGGGTGCCTGGGTTCCTGGCCCAGCTGGACCGCAAGTCCGAGGTCTACGACCTGCCGGGCCTCCGGCTGCAGCCGAGCGAGTACTTCCGGCGGAACATGGCGCTGACGTTCATGGACGACGAGGTCGGGTTGGCGCTGCGCCACATGATCGGCGTCGAGAACATCTTGTGGTCGACCGACTTCCCGCATCCGGCGACGACGTGGCCGAACTCACAGGCCGTCGTCGCTCGGCAGTTCGTCGATGTTCCCGACGTCGAACGAGACCTCATCTGCAGCGGCAACGCGGCCCGCATCTACGGCCTCGCATGAGCGCACCGGCATCGGAGCTGAGCGTCGACGGCCGCAAGCTGCGCGCCGACGGCGCGGCGACCCGAGCCCGGGTGCTCGACGCGGTGGTCGAGTGCATCCTCGAAAGCGGCTACTACGAGGCCAGCTCGAACGCCATCGCCCGCCAGGCCGGCGTGACCTGGGGCGCGATCCAGCACCAGTTCGGGACCCGCCACGCGCTGCTCCTCGCCGTGCTCGAGGATCGGTGGCGTCGGCTGACCGAGCGCATCGCGGCGACCGAGGTGTCCGGTGACACCCTCGAGGAGCGCCTGGCCTGCGTCATGGCCGCCCTCGAGGCGCACTACGGCGAACCGGAGCACCTCGTTCTGACCCAGATCATGCTCGACCTCATCCAGTCTCCCGCCACCAGCGAGACCACGAAGCAGGCGGTGGCGAGGCACGGGCGGGCGCTCACTCGAGTCTGGCGACCGCTGTTCACCCAGGCTCTCGGCGACGCCGCGAGCGACGAGGCCCTCGTCCGCTACGCCTTCCTGACCATCCGCGGGTACTTGAGCGCCAACACGATGGCCGCCAGGCTCGCGCCCCATCGGCCCGACGCGACCGTTCGCGCGCTGCTCCTCCGAGGCGTCGCCTGCGCCATCCGCGAGCGAGCCGGCGCGGCCGGTCTGGGCGTCGGCGACCGCGCGTGACGACCGGCGGCCTGGCCACCCCCTGCCCGGGTCGGCCGCGCTTCTGGCCGGCCGCGCATCCTGAGGCTCCCGGCGATCGCTGAGCCCGACCCGGCGCATCGGCGTCACGTCCTGAGCGATCTGGACATCACGACCGAGCAGGTGACAGCGGAGCGGTCGATCAGCGTCGCTCCGGTCGTCGACGCGGTGCGCAACCGCGCCGGGGCCGCGTCGCTCGGGTACCAGGCGGCCCTCGTCGATGTGAACTGTGCCCTCGTCGCGCTCATCCCGGCTCACCCAGACTGGACTGCCACCGCCGACCTCACCCTCCACGGCGTCGATCCCCTGACCCGGGGGCCCACCGTCGTCGACAGCCGACTCGTCCGGGCCGGCCGCAACATCATCACGGTCTCGGTCACCGTCGCCGATGGCCGCGGGTTCGACCCGTTCGCCGGCGACGACAGCGCCGCCGCGGTGGGGCTCGCCGGTGACGCGCTCGTGACCGCAGCCCGGGGGCTCGTAACGTTCGCACGAATCCCCCGGGGGGCTTCCAGCTCATCGACGTCGTTCGATCCCCGGAGCGTGATCGGGCAACGCCGTTCGCTCTCGCCGGCCCTCGACCCGCCGGTGATCGGCCTCGCCGAGCGCCTCGGACTGCGAGTCGTCGATGCGGATCGGGGCTGCGTCGAGTTGTCGATCTCCGACTACGTGCGCAACAGCTTCGGCGCCATCAACGGCGGTGTGGTCGCGATGGTGGTGCAGGCGGCTGCCGAGGCCGCGCTCGAGGAGTTCGTGGCAACCGACCTCCAGGTCCACTACCTCTCCCAGGCCCAGGACGGACGAGCCCGAACCGTGACCGCGATCCTGCGTCGTGGCGACGAGCACGCGGTGTGCCTGGTCGACGTGCTTACCGCGGACGAAGCTGGTCAGCGACTCGCGCAGGCAAGTGTCACCCTGCAGCGCGTGGCCGACTGACAGCCGCGGCCCGGTCGCGCGGAGCGACCGAGGTCGCGCTGCCGTCTACGAGCGACTGGATGTGGTCCGCGACCTCGCTGAGCTCCTCGGCATCCCTCTGCAGGTCGCCGGCGTCGATCGCGGCGTCCGCGAGGTCGTGGCTGATCGCAACCAGGCGAGCCCGGGCCTGGCCAAGCACTCGCCGCCCATCGACGCCTCGGCGGAGGTCTCGGTTCTGCCGGCTCGGTTCGGTCGCGGTCATCGCCTCGAGCGCGTGACGCTCGACTTCGGACTCGTGGTCGAGCTCAGGGCACGACCAAGACGGGGAAACGGTCCGTGCGGGCAACGCTCGCCCGACGGACCCGGCCAGACGGTGATACCGGTGGGCTGAGCCGCCGACGACGATCGCGACGTCGGCCTCGGCGCC
>CALEYV010000133.1 GCA_937927875.1 uncultured Actinomycetes bacterium
GGTCGTACGTGTCGCTCACCGAGCAGTCCGAGTACGCCGCCACCGAGGACGACGAGCGAGCCCGCCTCGCCGACGAGGAGGGAATCACCGAGCCCGCCGCCGTCGAAGAGCGCCTCGCGACGTGGCGGGAGCGAATCGCGCACTACCGGGAGCAGCGGGTCCATCCCCGGCTCCCGCTCAAGCGCGCCATCTGCTTCTACCCGATGTCGAAGCGGCGGCTCGGCGACGACAACTGGTACGCGCTCGACTTCGCGACCCGCAAGCGCCTCATGGCGGGGCACGCCCGCGTCGGCCGCACGTACGCGGGGCGGGTGCTCCAGCTCATCACCGGCTCCACCGGCCTCGACGACTGGGAGTGGGGGGTCACGCTGCTCGCCGACGACCCCGGCGCGCTGAAGGACATCGTGTACGAGATGCGCTTCGACGAGGTGTCGGCCCGCTACGCCGAGTTCGGGCCGTTCTTCACCGGTCTCGTGCTCGAGCCGGCGGCGGCGCTCCAGCGGCTCGGGCTCGACGCCTGACCGACGAGGCGGCGGCCGCCCGGGCCCGGCTGGACGACGCCGGCGCCGTGATCGTCGCCGGGGTCGCCGAGCACCTCCCTTCCTATCTCCGAGCCCGCGCGGCGAGGGTCCTCGACGCGTGGAACCGCCTGACCCCCGACGCGCGAAGCCGCGTCGACGCGCAGCTGGCGGCCGCGGCCCGGGTCGCCACCGACCGGGTGGTCGACGACCTCCGGGCGCTGCTCGAGACTGATCCGCGCTCCCAGCGCGCGACGCCGCTCCAGGTGGTGCGCGACGCGGTCCGCGAGCCCACCTCGGTGCTCGCCGACGCCGGGATCCCCGACGTCGTCCGCGACGACGTCGAGGAGCGCTCCATGCCGCTCGACCGCTACGGGCTGGCGCCACGCGCCTTCGCCGACCTCGGCGACGACGAGCTCGGGCCGGCGCAGCTGGCCTGGGGGATGGCGAAGGCCGCCGTGCTGCGAGCGTCGCCTGACCATCCCTGCTAGCGCATCGCCGCGGCGCGCTCGGCAAGCCCCGTTCGACCGCCGAATAGGGTGCGGTGCGTGAGCGACCCGAACGCGGTCTCCGCCGTCGACCTGCTCCGCTGGGCCGAGAGCCTCGCTGGAATCGCCCGGACCGGCCTCGGGTTCACGCAGATCCTCTACGAGCGTGAGCGCTTCGAGGAGGTGCTGAAGGTCGCGGCCGACATCCGCGCCGCCGCCGCCGAGGAGGTGGAGGCCGACGCCCTCTACGACGAGTGGCTCGCCAGCGTCGGCGAAGGCGTGGCCGGCTACGTCACGCCCAAGGTGGCGGTGGCCGCGGTGGTCGGCAACGACGCCGGCGAGATCCTCCTCACCCAGCGCGCCGACTCGGGCGTGTGGCTGTACCCGGTCGGCTGGGCCGACGTCGGCTACTCGCCGTCCGAGGTCGCGATCAAGGAGGTCTACGAGGAGACCGGGATCGAGGTGGAGCCGGTGTCGCTCATCGCGGTGTTCGACGGGCTGCGCCTCGGCTTCGCGCGCGTCCCGCTGTACTCGCTCGTGTTCCACTGCCGGATGCTCGGCGGCGAGCTCCAGGGCCATCCGCTCGAGACCCGCTCGGTCGGCTTCTTCGGCCGCGACTCGCTCCCCTGGCCCCTGGCCGGTGGCGCCCGGTGGCTCGACACTGCCTTCGCGGCGATCAACGGCGAGACGGGCCCGGTCGACTTCGATCCGCCCCGGAGCCCGCCGTGGCGAGGCGGCTGAGTCAGGTCGCGGCCTCGAGCTCGCTCATCGTGAACAGCGGATGGGGCTCCACGCCGATGGCAGCGAGCGCCTCGGCGCCCCCCGACTGGCGGTCGATGACGTAGACCGCGTGCTCCACGACGGCGCCTCGGTCGCGCAGGTCGCCGCAGGACTTCACGACCTGCCCGCCCGACGTCACGACGTCCTCGACGACGGTCAGGTGCCGCCCGTCGACCGGGGCACCCTCGGCGAGCTGGCAGGTGCCGTAGGTCTTGGCCTCCTTGCGCACGAACAGCGCCGGGATGCCCGTCACCTGTGAGAGCTGGACCGCCAGCGGCACGCCGCCGAGCTCGAGACCGGCCAGCCCCTCGGTGCCGTTCGGCACCAGGGCCGCCAGCGCCTCGGCGATGGCGGCCAGCAGCGGCGGGTCGCTCTCGAAGCGGTACTTGTCGAAGTACTGGTCGCTGACCGCGCCCGAGCGCAGCGTGAACCGCCCGGTCAGGTGCGACGCGTCGTAGATCGCGCGCGCCAGGTCGCCGCGGTCCATCAGTGCCGGCGCTCCAGCTCGTCGAGGAGCATCCCGACCAGCGACGTCGATCGTCGTGACTGCTCCCACGCGTCGCCGACCCGGACGTGGTCGACGAGGCCGGCCGTCGACGGCGGGACGCCGAGGATCTCGGCGGCCCCGCTCGCGAGCACCGCCGGCTCCACGTCCTCGCCGTACGCGGGGAAGCACTCGAGGCCCTCCCACAGCGACCCCAACGGCCGGGGTCCGTCGCCGAGGGGCAGCGCGTCGTCCGGTGCGCCGGCCCGGAGCGCGGTGACGACGACGTCCCAGAGATCGTGCTGGGAGACGTGGCGCGGCGGCTCGTAGCTGGCGACCGGGTGCAGCCGCCACTCGAGGGTCGCGCCGCCGGGGCCGTCGTCGGTGAGCCAGGTCTGGGTGCCGTTCACGTACCCGTCGACCGGCGGGCCGAGACGGTCGTCGAGCGCCAGGACGAGCGAGGCGGAGATGGGCCAGACCGCGGCCGGCGAGCGGCTCACGCCGCCGCGGCGGCGGCCCGCTCGATGGGCCCGTAGCGGGTGAGCGGCTCGAACAGCTCGACGACGGTCCGGTCGTCGTCGAGGATCCCGCGCGCGCGTGGCGGGGCGAGCCGGGCCCGGGCGAAGTGGCGCGCGACCACGGCCTTGCGGGCGTCGTCGCGGGCGAGCGACCACGTCGCCTCGTCGAGCAGCAGCGCGCCCTCCACGAGGTCGGCCAGCAGGTGGGTCAGCCGCCGGGCGTGGAGGAGCTGGAGGTCGTTCGACGCGCCGTTGAAGTGCACGACCGCCTCGCGCGCGTCGGCGAGTGCCGTGGCGACCGCGTCGACGGCCGGCGCGAGGACGGGGGCGGGGTCGGCGCCGAGCAGGGCCCGGTCGACCCGGGCCAGCAGCGCCTCGTGCCCGCCGTCGGTCCTCATGGCCCGCCGCACGTCCAGGGAGCAGATGTTCTCGGTGCCCTCCCAGATCGTGTGGCACTGGGCGTCGCGCAGCTGGCGCGCCATCGGCCAGTCCTCCATGTACCCGTTGCCGCCGAACACCTCGAGCGCCTGGCTGGCGGCGCCGATCGCCTCCCGGGTGGCGCGGACCTTCGCCAGCGGCACGAGGATGCGCCGCAGCCGGCGGCCCTCGTCCTCATCGACTGGGCCCCGCGTCGCGGCCGCGCACTCGAAGGTGAGCGCGGCGCCCGCCTCGAGCTCGACGAGGAGGTCGACGAGCGTCTCTCGCACCAGCGGGTACCGGTCGATGCGCTGGCCCCACTGCTCGCGACGGGCGGCGTAGATGGCGGCCTCGAGGAACGAGCGGCGGTGGATGCCGAGCCCCATGATGGCGACGCCGAACCGGCTGCCGTTGACCATCTCCATCATCGTCGTGATGCCGCGGTTCGAGCCCGACGAGCCGGTGGCCCGGGGTGTCGGCGGCCGCGCCATCCACGCTCGTGCCCCCTCGAGCGTCACCTCGGCGGTCGGCACGCCGGTCGTGCCGAGCTTCGGCTTCAGCCGCTTGATCCGGAAGCCGTTGATGGCGCCGTCGGGGAGGACCCGCGGCACGATGAACGTGGCCAGCCCGCCCGGACCATCGGGCGCGCCGTCGGGCCGGGCCAGCACGATGAACACCTCGGCATCGACGTTCGAGCAGAAGTGCTTCTCGCCGTGCAGGCGCCACTCGGCCCCGTCGGGCACGGCCCGAGTCGTGTTGGCGCCCACGTCGCTGCCGCCCTGGCGCTCGGTGAGGAACATGCCGCCTTCCCACGCCTCCCCGGGCTCGTCGCTGGTGAGGCGGCGCAGCAGGTCGTCGCGCACGTCGTCGGGCGCGAACCGCTCCACGATGTCGGCCGCGCCCGCGGTCATCCCGAGCCCGCAGTAGATGGCGGTCTCGGCCTGGCACACGAGGTACGCGAGCGAGGCGGTGAGCACGGCCGGGACCGGCCGACCGGCCTGGTAGGGCAGGCCGGTGAACCCGGCGCGCACCAGGTCGTCCTTGCTCTCGAGCCAGGTCGGGTGGTGCTCGACCGTGTCGACCTCGTAGCCCCACCGGTCGTAGCGGCGCAGCACCGGGCCGTGCTTGTCGGTGATCTCGGCCCGCCGGGCCAGGTCGCCGCCGCACAGCACGCCGTAGCGCGCCACGTGCTCCTCGGCGAACGCCCGGTCGTCGGGATCCGGCAGCAGCCGGTCGAGGAGCGACGCCAGGTTCGGGTCCAGCGCGTACCAGTCGTGGCCGACCGCGCTCTCGTAGGTCGCGTAGTCCGGGAGCACGACCCGAGGGTACCGTGCCGCAGATCCGAGCCTCGGAGGAGCACGCGTGCGTCGCAGCACGGCAGCCCTGCTGGTGGCGCTCGTGCTCGCCGCCTGCGGGGGCGGCGGCTCGGGCAAGCCGCTCACTACGTCGCAGCTCGTCGCGAGGGTCAACACCGAGTGCAACCGTCTGCAGCGGGCGGGCGCCGACCTCGTCAACGCCCAGAACGCGAGCGCGACCGGCGCCACCGTCGGCCGCTACCTGCACCGGGCGGCGAGCGAGCTGCGGACCCGGTCCCAGGCCATCGACGCGCTCAACGCGCCCGGCTCGCTGGCGAGCCAGGTCCATCGCTTCACGGGCCTGCTAGGCCAGTACGCCGACGGCCTTGACGCGCTGGCCGACCGCATCAAGCCGGGCGAGGGCTACAGCGACCTGCTCAATCGCAGTGCCAGCGCCGTCGACGCGCTGAACCGGCTCTCGGACCAAGCCAACCGGATGGCGGTCTCGCTCAACTTCACCTCCTGCGGCACCTGAGCCGGCGCGCCTGACCCGCCCGCGTCACGACGCGGCGGAGCGCGTGTCCCGAGTTCGTCCCCGGGCGCGGCCACGCCCCCGACGTTCACCAGGAGGTGCAGCGTGCGTTCCCGTTCTCTCGCCCGCCGCGGCGCGCTGGCGCTCGCCGGCGCCCTCGCGCTGAGCGGCGCCACGACCGTGTTGCCGAGACCCGCTGGGGCCGTCAACCAGACCGTCTGCCACAGCGCGTCGCTCCCGCGACAGCGCACCGAGGTCAACACCGACATCGGGCTGCCGCGCTTCGACCCCAGCCTCGGCACGCTGCTGAGCGTCAGCGTGCCATCCCAGACCATCCACCTCGACACCGACGCCCGGTTCCAGAACACTGCCCAGTCGTCGGTCGTGTTCTCCGAGGACATGCACTACACGTTCACCCTCACCAGCCCGGGCGGGCTGGCCTCGCCGGCGCCGCTGGTCGGGATGATCCCGCGCATCCCGCCGACCACCCTCGCTCCGTTCAGCGGCACCCTCGACTACCAGGGGCCGAGCTCGGTGACCGAGCCGTCGACCTCGCGGGACGCGGCCGCGGCGCCGGTTAGCTCGAGCGACCCCGGGGTGCTCGCCACCTTCACCGGGGCCGGCACGCTCGGCTTCCACCTCCAGAGCGCCATCGCCGAGGTCTTCAACGGCGGCGGCGGGAACGTTCAGGCCGAGATCAACACCTTCGTCGCCGCCACCGTGCAGGTCTGCTACACGTACGCCACCGTGCAGGCGTCGGCGGCGCCACCCACCGTGACGCCGCCCGCGGCGCCGAGCGCCAGCCCGTCACCGCCCGTGGTCGCGCCCGCGCCCTTCACCGGTTGATGAGTTGCGCTCCGGTCGCGCCTCCACGATGATGCGACCAGGCATGGCGACCGCCCGGCACGGTCGCCCTCGGTCGCCCGGGCCGGCTTCCCGCGCCGAGCGGTTACTGCCCAGCCCCACCGCCGCGGGATCCGCCGGGCTACGGGGCGCCCCGTTGAGCCGGACGTTGCCCAGCCGACTCCGGGGCGCCCCACCTTCGATGCCTACGACCTGGCTGCTGGAGCCGCGGGCCCGTAGCCTTCCTCGGTGCCCTATGAGCGGCTGAGCGCGCTCGACGCCAGCTTCCTGCACCTCGAGACGCTCGAGACGCCGATGCACGTCGGCGCGCTGGCGGTCTTCGACGGCGAGCCCTTCTTCGGCCCCGAGGGGCGGTTCCGGCTGGCCGAGGTCCGGGACCTCGTCGCCACGCGCCTCGAGCGCATTCCCCGCTTCCGCAAGCGGGTCGAGACCGTGCCGCTCGGGGCCGGCCAGCCGATCTGGGTCGACGACGAGCGCTTCGACATCACCTACCACGTCCGGCTCACCGCGTTGCCGGCCCCCGGGGAGCGCCACCAGCTGCTCGCGCTGTTCGAGCGCCTGCAATCCCAGCTCCTCGACCGCAGCCGGCCGCTCTGGGAGCTGTGGTTCGTCGAGGGCCTGCAGGACGGTCACGTGGGCCTGATCCAAAAGACCCACCACGCGCTGACCGACGGGGTCTCCGGCGTGGACGTCGCCACCGTCCTCCTTGACGCCACGCCCGACGCGGTCGTCCCCACGCGGCCCGTCCGGTGGCGGCCCGAGCCGCCCCCCGCGCCGGCGCGGCTCCTCCTCGACACGCTGCGCGAGCACGTCGACACCGCGACCGACGTCGCGCGTCGGGCCCAGGAGGCGGCCGACGATCCGCAGCCGCGTGCCGAGCGCGCCGCCTACCTGGCCCGCACCGTCGCCTCGCTCGCCGACCACGGGATCGTCGCTCCGCGGACATCGCTGAACCGGCCGGTCGGGCGGGCGCGCCGCTACGGCAGCGTCCGGGTCCCGCTCGATGACGTGAAGGCGGTGCGCGCCGAGTTCGGCGGGACCGTGAACGACGTCATCCTCGCCGGCGTCGCCGGCGGCCTCGGGCGGCTGCTCGAATCCCGCCAGGAGCTGACGCCCGACCTGACGCTGAAGGCGTTCTGCCCGGTGTCGGTGCGCGACGAGCACGAGCGCCTGGGTCTCGGCAACCGGCTCTCGGCGATGTTCGTGCCGCTGGCGGTGGGCGAGCCGGACCCGCTGCGGCGCCTGGCCCAGGTGCGCGAGGCCACCGAGCAGCTGAAGGCGCGCGAGCAGCCGGTCGGCGCGGCCGCGCTGCTGAGCATCGCCGACTACGTCGTCCCGACGCTGCTCGGCCTCGGCGCCCGCCTGGCCCAGTACCAGCCGTTCTTCAACCTCGTGTGCACGAACGTGCCCGGGCCCCAGATCCCGCTGTACTGCATGGGGGCGCGCATGCTCGAGGCCTACCCGATGGTGCCGCTGGCCAAGAACCTGAACCTCGGGGTCGCCATCCTCTCCTACTGCGGCTACCTGCACATCGGGCTGCTCGCCGACCGCGACCAGTGGCCCGACCTCGACGTGCTCGAGGCCGGGCTCGAGGAGGCGTTCGCCGAGCTGCACAAGGCGGCGACCGACCGGTGAGCGTCGTCGGGCGCGACGCCTGGGAGCTGGCCGACGAGGTCCGCGCCGGCACCCGCACCGCAGTCGAGCTGCTCGACGCCCACCTCGCCGTCATCGAATCGCACAACCCAGCGCTGAACGCGGTCTGGTTCCTGGACGTGGAGCGGGCCCGCACCCACGCCGCGTCGATCGACGCCCGCGTCCAGGACGGCGAGGACCCGGGGCCGCTGGCCGGCGTGCCGATGGGCGTGAAGGAGCTCGCGCAGGTCGCCGGGTGGCCCGATACCCACGCGTCCCTCGCCTACCGCGACGCCGTCGCCGCGGCCGACTGCACCGAGGTGGCGCGCCTGCGCGCCGCCGGCGCCGTGTTCGTGGGCCTCACCACCGCGCCCGAGTTCGGCGTCGTCAGCTTCACGAACACCCCGATCCACGGCATCACCCGCAACCCCTGGGACCCCGCCCGCACCCCCGGCGGGTCCTCCGGCGGGTCGGCGGCCGCAGTGGCGGCCGGGCTCTTCCCCGCCTGCACCGGGAGCGACGGCGGCGGGTCCATCCGGATCCCCTCCTCTTACTGCGGCCTTCCCGGCATGAAGAGCACCTACGGGCGAACCGGCTCCGGCCCCGACCCGTACTCGTTCTCGATGACGTCGGTCCCGGGGCCGATCGTGCGCTCGGTGCGCGACGCGGCCCGGTACCTGGACGTGATCGGAGGGCCGACGGTCAGCGACCCCACCTCGTTGCCGACGCCGCCGGGCTCGCTCGAGGCCGACCTCGTGAGCGGCGAGGCGATCGACGCCCTCCGGGGCCAGCGCGTCGCGTTCTCCTCGACCCTCGGGTACGCGAGCGCCGAGCCGGAGGTCGCCCGGCTCGCGCAGGATGCCGCGATAGTGCTCGTCGAGCAGGCCGGGCTCGAGCTCGTCGACGTGCCGGCGGCGTTCCCGAAGCCCGGCACCTCGTGGGGCGTGCTGGGCACGCTCGACAGCATGGCCACCCACTACGAGGCGATGCGCGATCACGCCGACGAGCTCACCGACGTCGTGCGCGCCAGCCTGGACTCCTACGAGATGCTGCGTCCCGACGTGGTCATGCGAGCGATCCGCGGCCGGCGGGCGGTCGTCGCAGCGGCGGCCGAGGTCTTCGCGCAGGTCGATCTGCTGCTCATGCCGACGACGCCGACGCCGGCGTTCGAGGCCGAGGGCCGGCTCTACGGCCCGGTGAACGGCAAGGAGGTGTCGCTGGCCGGCCTCTCGGCCGCGTTCACGATGCCGTTCAACCTGACCGGCCAGCCCGCGTGCAGCATCCCGTCCGGGCTCGTCGACGGCATGCCGGTCGGGCTGCAGGTCGTGGCCCGGCGCTTCGAGGACCGGGACTGCCTCGCGGCCGCGGCGCTGCTCGAGCGAGTTCGACCCTGGCCGAAGCTGGCACCGATCGCCCCGTAACGCGAGCGCCGCCGACGCGTCTCGCGACGGTGTTGCGCCTGCCCCGGTAGGCTGCAGCTCGTGACCGACGTTGCGCGTCGGCCGGGCGACTCGCCGACGCGAGCGTCCAGGCCGCGCAAGCAGGAGCAGGAGCCCGCGTCCGAAACGGTCGTCGAGGTCGCTCCCGACATCATCCGCATGCAGCTCCCGATCTGGATGCCGGGGCTCGGCCACGTCAACACCTACGGGCTCCTCGACGACCGAGGGCTGGCCGTCGTCGACCCCGGCCTGCCCGGGCCGTCCTCGTGGAAGGCGCTGCAGGCCCGGCTCAAGACGGCCGGCTTCAAGCTGCGCGACATCCACACCGTCGTCGTGACCCACTCCCACCCCGACCACTTCGGCGGCGCGGGACGCATCAAGCGGGAGGCGAACGCCGAGCTCATCGCGCACCGCGCCTTCACGACCTGGTCGCTCGAGGAGAACCGGCGCCGACGCCACCTCCCCAGCGAAGAGGCGGCGAAGGAGGCCGAGCGGGCCGCGGCAGCCGCCGCGCAGGCGCTCGACCTCAGCGACGAGATCCCGACGATCGCCGACCACGCCGACGACTACGCCGGCGACCCGCTGCGCGACAACCCGACCGAGCAGACCCAGGCCCAGTCGGTGCCGTGGGGCGGTGAGACCCCGTGGGGCGGCAGCAAGCACACCGGCCCGCCGCTGCGCCGCCGGCTCGTCATCAAGGCGCTCCGGCGCCTGTTCGCGCCGCCGGCCCCGTCGCGGCGGGTCGTGCACGGGGAGCGGCTCGAGCTCGCGGGCCGCGAGTGGGTGTCGATCCACACCCCCGGCCACACCATCGACCACCTGTGCCTCTACGACCCCGAGCACGGGATCCTGATCTCGGGCGACCACGTGCTGCCGACCATCACGCCGCACGTGTCCGGGGTCGGGAACGGCGCCGACGCGCTGAAGTCCTACCTCCAGACCCTCGACCTCGTCGCCGCGCTCGACGGCGTCGCGCTGGCGCTGCCCGCGCACGGGCACCCGTTCGACGACGTCCCCGGGCGCGTGGAAGCGATCAAGCGCCACCACGAGGAGCGCATGCAGCTGCTGGCCGAGGCCTCGCACCAGCTCGGGCCGGCCACCGTCCTCGAGCTGAGCCACGAGATCTTCCCCCGCAAGCACTGGGGCGTCATGGCCGAGAGCGAGACCTTCGCCCATCTCGAGCACATGGTCCTGGCCGGCGAGGCCGAGCGCTGGCGGGAAGCGGACCGGCTGCTGTACCGGGCGGCGTAGACGGCGACGCACCGCGACGCCTCGGCGCGCCGGCGCCGGTCCCGGTGCGTGGTCTCGCTCGCAGTCGGGCTGGCGCTGCTGACCAGCCTGGCGGCGCCCGCGGGCGCGGCCGGGGCGGCGAAGGCGCCGACCCCGACGTCCACCACCCAGACCTTCGTCGACACCAGCCGGCAGCGGACGCTGCCGACGACGTACTGGTTCGTGAAGGCCCGCCGGCCCGCGCCCCTGCCGCTGCTCGTGTTCGTGCACGGTTACGACCAGACGCCGAGCGACTACCACCACCTCATCACGAGCTGGGCCCAGGCCGGGTACCTCGTCGCGGCGCCGACGTTCCCACGCACGGGCCACGGCGCGCCCGGTGGCCTCGACGCGTCCGATTACCGCAACGAGCCCGCCGACGTCACCTTCGTGATCACCCAGACCTTCGTGCTCGGCGCGTCGGCCGCCGGCCCCCTGGCCGGGCGGGTCGAACCGGGTCGGGTGGAGGTGGTCGGGCACTCGCTCGGCGCCGAGGTGGTGCTGGGCCTGCTCAACAGCTGCTGTCGCGACCCGCGCCTCGTCGCCGCGGTGTCGCTGGCGGGCTCGGAGCAGTTCAACCCGGGTGTCCCCGCCTTCCCGAAGGCCGGGTACTTCGCCGACGTGACCGTCCCGCTGCTGCTCGTCCACGGCGACGCCGACGCCGAGAACCCGTATGACCGCAGCGTGACCGCCTACGCCGGCGCGTCGCCGCCCAAGTTCTTCGTGACGCTGAAGGGCGTCGGCCACCGCGCGCCCTACGAGAACTCGCCGTCGTCCGATCCGACGGCGCGGGTCGTCGCCAAGACGACGGTCGACTTCCTCGACGCGTACGTGAAGGGCGACGGCCGCGCCCTCAAGCGACTGGCCCACGACGGCAACGTCGCCAACGTCGCGTCGCTCCAGGCCGCCTCCGGCTGACCAGCGGGTACCCTGCCCGCCGTGGCCATCGACGTCACGGCCGAGACGACCGACCTGCTGCAGGTGCTGATCCGCAACGCCTGCGTGAACACCGGACGGGTCGAGTCGGGGGCCGAGTTCCGCAGCGTCGACGTCCTGGAGGGCTACCTCGGCACGAGCGGCCTCGAGGTCGAGCGCTACGAGCCGCAGCCGGGGCGCACCAGCCTCGTGACCCGCATCGAGGGCAGCGACCCCGACGCGCCGAGCCTCCTGCTCATGGGCCACACCGACGTGGTGCCGGTGAACCCGGACGGGTGGCGCCGCGACCCCTTCGGGGGCGAGCTCGTCGACGGCTTCGTGTGGGGTCGGGGCGCGGTCGACATGCTGAACATCACCGCCTCGCAAGCCGTCGCCATGCGCCGGCTGGCCGACTCCGGCTTCAAGCCCCGCGGCACGCTCATCTACCTGGCGGTCGCCGACGAGGAGGCGCTCGGTACCTGGGGCGCGCAGTGGCTGGTCGAGCACGAGCGCGACGCCGTGTACGCCGACTACGTGCTCACCGAGTCCGGCGGCTACCAGCTGCCGGTCGGCGACGGCGTCCGGCTCCCTGTCCTGACCGCCGAGAAGGGGACCTTCTGGTCGAAGCTGCGGGTGCACGGTACGCCCGGCCACGGCTCGCAGCCGTTCCGGACCGACAACGCGCTCGTCAACGCGGCCGAGGTGGTGCGGCGCGTCAGCCAGTACCAGCCGGAGGCGAAGGTCCACGACGTGTGGCGGCGATTCGTGCAGGGGATGGACTACCCGCCCGAGCTCAAGGCTGCCCTCCTGGATCCCGACGAGCTGCCGGGCGTGCTCTCCGAGCTGCCGCTCGGCATGTCCCGGGTCGCGCACGCCTGCACGCACACGACGTTTGCGCCCACCGTCGTCCACGGCGGGACGAAGACCAACGTCATCCCCGACCTGGTGGAGCTCGAGGTCGACATCCGGACCATGCCCGGCCAGACCGGTGAGGAGGCGCTCGCGCAGCTGCGGGAAGCGCTCGGCGACCTCGCCGACCGGGTCGAGGTCGTCTCGAACGACGACCCGTCCACCGAGTCGCCGACCGAGTCGCCGCTGTGGGACTCGCTCGCCCGTGTCACCGAGCGGCTCGTGCCGGGCTCGGGCCTGGTGCCCTTCCTCATGGTCGGCGGGACCGACAACCGCTTCTTCCGGCGGGCCGGCTCGGTTGGCTACGGGTTCGCGCTCTTCTCCCGACGGGTGACCTTCGAGGACTACGCCACCATGTTCCACGGCAACGACGAGCGGGTCGACGTGGCGTCGTTGGAGCTCTCGGAGCAGCTCTGGGAGGCCGTGGCGCACGACCTCCTCGACTGACTGGCCGGTCTGCCGCCCGGACGCGCACCTAGGCTGCCCGCTTCGTGGGCGCCCCGGAGCCAGCAGCAGCGGGATCGGGCGGCTTCTTGTTCGTCGTGTGGGACGGCGGCGGGAACGTGCCGCCGGCGCTCTCGCTCGGGCACCGGCTCGCCGGCCGGGGCCACCGGGTGCGGGTGCTCGCGCCCCCCACACTGGAATCGCGGATCCGCGCCCTGGGACTCGAGCATCGCCCCTTTCTGATCGGCACGAGCCCCGACCCCGGCCCGGGCCGCTCCCTCGACGACCTACCGCCGGAGCTCCTCGGGGAGCTCTTCTTCGGCCTCCCGGCGGGGAAGGACGTGGCCGCCGAGATCGAGCGCGACCGGCCGGACGTGCTCGTGGTCGACGTCATGCTCGTCAGCGCGCTGGCGGCGGCGGAGGCGAGCGGCGTCCCGACGGTGGCGCTCGTGCACACGCTGTACTCGTTCCTCGACGGGTTCGACGGCATGGTGAGCGGCGCGCTCGGGCTCGTGAACCCCGCCCGGGCCGAGCTCGGCGTGGCACCGCTCGACCCGGCGGCGGGGTCGCTCGTCTCGCAGCTGCTCGACCGGTGCGCGCTCGTCCTCGCCGCGACGGCGTCCGCGCTCGACCGTCCGACGCGCCCCGTCGGTCCGAACGTGCGCTTCATCGGCCTGCAGCCGGACCCGCCGATCGCCGACGGACCGCCGCTCGAGCTCCCGAGCGGTGGCCCGCTCGTGCTCGTCAGCCTGAGCACCACCTATCAGCATCAGGAGTCGGTCCTCGGCGCCATCCTCGGTGCGCTCGGCGGGCTGCCGGTGGAGGCGGTGGTCACCCTCGGTCTCGAGCTCGACGCCGACCAGCTGCCGTCGCCCCCGCCGAACTGCATCCTCCGACGCTGGGTGCCGCACGCGGCGCTGCTCCCCGAGGCGCGAGTCGTCGTGACCCACGCCGGCCACGGGACGGTCATCGCCGCCCTGACCCAGGGCGTCCCGCTCGTGTGCATCCCGATGGGCAGGGACCAGGGTGGCAACGCCGAGCGGGTCGCCGCCGACGGGTGCGGGGTGGTCCTGGCCGCGACCGCCGGCCCCGACGAGGTCGCCGACGCGATCCGGGAGGTGCTCACCGACTCCGCGTACCGCGACGCGGCGGGCCGGATGGCGGCTGCGATCCGTGACGAGCTCGCCGGCAGCGACCCGGTCGCGGAGCTCGAGCGCCTGCTGGACCAGCGGGCGCCGGCCGCTGACTGACTACCCGTCTTCGAGTGCGGCGCGCGCACTCTTGAGGGCGTCGCGCAGCGCCCGCCGGTAGGGGCGGCGCAGCGGCCAGGACACGATTCCGGCGACGTAGCGAACCGACAGGTGCCACTCGAGGCGCGCTTCGACCCTCGTCCCGCCGTCGATCGGGACGAACTCGCGGGTCAGCGTGGTGCGGACACCGGACTGGACGTTCTCGGTCACGGTGCGGCGCGGCGGCTCGTAGACGAGGTGCTCGCTGCGAGCCTCGTGCACGGAGCCGCCCCGGCCCCGGGTCGTGTACTCGACCGTCCGGCCGCCGCCGGGCCGGGCCTCGACGTGGCCGATCTCGGCCAGCTGCGGCACGAGCACGGCTGCGTTCCCGAGATCGTCGAAGAACGCGAAGACCTCCTCGACCGGCGCCGCGATGTCCACGCGGGCGCGGACGCGGCTCAACTCTCGTCGCGCTGCTCGCGCAGGAAGCGCTCGACCTCGCGGGCCAGCTCGTCGCCGCTCGGCAGCTGTCCCCACGACTTGTCCGAGACCGACCCGTCGGCGGTCGCCTCGGCGTCGAAGCGCTCCTCGAGGGTGGACACGTAGTTGCGGACGTCGTCGTCGCCCGCCGCCACCTCGTCGACCTTCTCGCGCCAGGCGGTGGCGGTGCGCGCGAGCCGCCCCAGGTCGACGTCGAGCCCGGCCAGGCCGGAGAAGCGCTCGAGCAGGGCGAGCGTCGCCGGCGGGTTCGGTGGCGCGGCGAGGTAGTGGGGGACCGGCGCCCACAGCGA
>CALEYV010000134.1 GCA_937927875.1 uncultured Actinomycetes bacterium
GGGAGGCCACCCACGCTGACCACCCCTCCACCGCGCACGGCGCGCTCCTGTCGGGGCGTCAGGCGGCCCGACAGGTCGCGGCAGCGGGGCCGGCAGGCTCGTCGGTCGTCGTCATCGGCGCGGGCATCGCGGGGCTGGCGGCGGCCGTGCACCTCCAGGTGCAGGGGTATCGCGTCACGGTGCTGGAGGCGCGCGAGCGCGTCGGCGGGCGGATCTGGACCAGCCGCGACCTCGGGCCGGCGACCGAGCTGGGGGCGCTGTGGATCCGCGGCGTCGACAGCAACCCCCTCACCCGAGTCGCCGACCACCTCGGCGCGGCGCGGGTCCGGACCGACTACCGGCGCACGGCGCGATACGGGGCCGACGGCCGGCCGCTCAGCACCACCGACGGTCGGCTGATGGCGGACGGCTACCGCGGCGCGCTGCACGCCGCGACGGCGGCCCGGCAGCACCTCGCCGCCGACGTCTCGCTCGGGACGACGCTCGCCGGCACCCGCCAGTACGTGACCGGGGGCCCGATGCAGCACGAGCTGCTCGACTTCGCGGTCCACACCCAGATCGAGCAGCGGCACGCCACCGACGTGGCGGACCTCTCGCTGCTCACCTGGGACCAGGGCCGTTCCGACCGCGGCGCCGACGTGGTGTTCCGCGACGGGTTCGACCAGGTCGTGAACCACGCCGCCCGCGACCTCGACCTCCACCGTGGGGAGCCGGTGCGCGCCGTCGTGTACGACCCGACCGGGGTGGCGGTCACGACGAGCCAGCGGGTCCTGCGGGCCGACCGGGCCATCGTCACGCTCCCGCTCGGGGTCCTGCAGGCCGGCTCGGTCGCGTTCTCACCGCCGCTGCCGGACGCCAAGCAGCGCGCCCTCGCCGTCCTCGGTACCGGAGTGGTGAACCATGTCGCGCTCCGGTTCCCGCGGGTTTTCTGGGACGCCAAGGCGCCGCTGCTCGCGCACGTCGATCCCCAGAAGGGGCGATGGGCCCGGTGGCTGAACGTCGCCGCCTACACCGGGCAGCCGGTGCTGGTCGGTCTCGTCGCCGCCGGCTACGCCCGGGACCTCGAGGCCCGCCGGGACGCCGACATCGTCAGCGACGCGCTCGCCGTCCTGGGCTCGATCTACGGCTGACCGTCGTCGGCGACGCCGGGCGTCGGCACGACCTGGGTCGGCATGTCCGGCGGCGGGCCGAGCGCGATCGCGATCTTCGAGAAGCCCATGAAGAGCGCCACCCCGGCGGTGAGCTCGACCAGCTCCTCGGCAGGGAGGTGCGCGAGCAGCTCCTGTCGCTGCCCGTCGCCCAGGCCGTGCGGATCGGTGAGGAAGGTGTCCACGTAGCCGATCACGGCCTTCTCGCGCGGGCTGAGGGCGCTCTGCTCGAAGCCGTCCGAAATCATCGCGACCCGATCCTCGGTGAGCCCCTGCTGCCTCGCGACCGCGAAGCGGAGGTTCCGTCAGTAGCCGCAGTCGGTGATGCGGGCGTTGCGGAGCCGGGCGACCTCCTTGATCCCGTGGTCGAGGACGCCGTGGGCCCAGAGGTGGCCGTAGAGCCGCCAGAAGCGGGCGCTGGCCTCCGGCTGGAGGGCGAGCACGTCGCCGCGGATGGGGTGGCGGGCCGGCACGCGTCGTCCTACGCGAGCGACATCGCGGCCGCGGGCGCGGGGACGGTCTGCACCGCGCCGGGCGCCTCGACGCCGAGGATGGTGCGGAAGCGACAGAAGCCGTCGAACAGCGCCAGCGCCTCGCAGAGCGCGACCAGCCCCGGCCGCTCGAGGTGGTCGATCACGGCGTCGCGGCAGTCGTCGTCGATCCCGTGCGGGTCGAGGACGAACTGCTCGGCGAACGCCAGGGCGGCGCGCTGGGCGTCGGTGAACGCCGAGTCGCGGGGCCAGTCCGGGAGCCGGGCGATCTGCTCCTCGGTCAACCCGGCATCCAGTGCGGGCGCGTACCGGACCTGCTGCTCGCTCTCGCAGCGGAGAAGCTGCGCGACGCGAAGGCGGGCCAGCTCGAGCACGACCGGGTCGAGGAGCCGGTCGCTCCAGAAGACGGCGTAGAAGGCGCGGAACGGCTCGTAGAGGTCGGGGCGCAGGCCGAAGACGCGGTCGAGCGGCGTGGCTCCCCCCGCGGTGGCCGGCAGCCAGCTCACGCGGCCGCCACCGGCAACGACTTGATGCCGTTGATGAAGTTCGACCGCAGCCGCCGCACCGGGCCGTCGGGTCGCAGGTCGGGGAAGCGGGTCCAGAGACCTTCGAAGAGGACACGGGCCTCGAGGCGCGCCAGCCCGGCGCCGAGGCAGAAGTGCGGGCCGCCGGCGCCGAAGGCGACGTGGTCGTTCGGCGTCCGGGTGATGTCGAACCGATCGGCGTCGGGAAATTGGTCGTCGTCGCGGTTCGCGGACACGTACCAGATGGCGACCTTGTCCCCAGACCGGATGGTCTGATCACCGAGCGTCGTGTCCTCCCGGGCGGTGCGGCGGAAGTGCAGCACCGGGGTGACGAACCGCAGCATCTCCTCCACCGCCCCGGGCAGCAGCGACCGGTCCTGCTGGAGCCGGGTGCGCTCGTCGGGGTGCTCGAAGAGCGTCAGCATCCCGCCGGTGATCAGGTTGCGGGTCGTCTCGCTGCCCGCGTTCATGAGCAGCAGGAAGAAGAGGTCGACGTCCTGGGTGCTGAGCCGCTCGCCGTCGACCTCGGAGGCCAGGAGCACGCTCAGGAGGTCGTCGGCACCGCCACCGGCCCGCTCGGCGGCCAGCCGGTCGGCGTAGGCGAACATCGCCCCGATGGCGTCGCGGGCGTCGGCCTCGGTCCCGCCGAGCTCGGGGTCGTCCAGGCTCATCATCGTCTCGGTCCACGCGAACACCTGGTGGCGCTCGTGCTCGGGCACGCCGACCAGCTCCGCGATCACCTGGAGCGGCAGCTCGACCGCGACGTCGGTCACGAGGTCGAAGCGGCCGCGGGCCTCGGCCGCGTCGAGGAGCCGGTCGACGATCGCGCGCACCCGGGGCTCCAGCACCGCGACCTGACGGGGCGTGAACCCGCGGTTGACCAGCTTGCGGAGCTTGGTGTGGTGGGGCGGGTCCTGGTTGAGCATCAGCGCGCCCGCGCCGGCGTCGTCCGACCCGGCCGCGTCGCGGATCATCGTGTTCGGGTGAGACCCGAACGTCTGGGGGTGCCGGGACACGGTGACCACGTCGTCGTAGCGGAAGACGCCCCAGTAGCCGGGCCCGGTCGGCTCGGGCAGGAAGCAGACCGGCTGCTCGTCCCGGAGCTGCCGGAACACCTTGTGCGGCGGCCCCCCGGCGAACAGATCGAGGTCGAAGAGGTCGACGGTGGCGGTCGTCACACCGCGGCGCGGGGCCGCGTCGCGCAGGCCTCGTCGAGGTCGAGCACCATCGTGAGCCGCCCGAACGCGAGCCAGTTCCCGACGCAGATGGTCAGGTCGAGGATCTCGGGATCAGTGAAGCGCTCGCGCAGCCGGGCGAAGAACTCGTCGTCGAGGGACCGGTGGTTGAGCGCGAACCGGTCCGCGAACTCGATGGCGAGCCGCTCCTGGTCCGAGTAGTCGCCCGCGTCGGGATCGCCGACGTGCTCGTACAGCTCCTCGTTGACGCCCTGCTCGGCGAGCTCGGGGATGCGCCAGCCTCGGCAGACAACGCAGTCGTTGATCTGGGCGATCCGCATCCGGGCCGCCTCGCGAACGCGGGCCGGCAGCTGGCTCTGCGAGTAGACCGCGTACGAGAGGCCCTGCACCGCCTTCCCCATCTCGGGCCGCAGGCCCCAGACCCGGACGATGTCCGGCTGGTCTCCTTCGGGCAGTTCGAGTCGAGCCATCAGGACCTCCTTGGCATGGGCAGCGTACCGGGAGCTCCCGAGGCGCCGGTGGTGGTCAACGACAGACCTCGCCCCCGTTGACGTCCAGAGCCTGGCCGGTGACCGCCGACGACAGGTCGGAGGCAAAGAAGACCGCCACGTCCGCGCAGTCGGCGTCGGTCGGGATGTCGGCCAGCGCGATGCGCGCCCCGAGCTCTTCGTACTGCTCCGCCGTCGTCGTGCTGGTGCGCGCAGCCTCGACCTCGACGTAGCGCTCGACGGTCGGGCCGCGCAGCCAGCCCGGCACGATGGTGTTCACGCGGATCTGGTGCGGCCCGAGCTCGCGGGCGAGTACCTGGGCCGCGGTCAGCAGCCCGGCCTTGGCGGTCGCATAGCCGCCGGCGAGGGGTCGGGGGTCGCGGATGATCATCGAGTTGACGAACACGATCGACCCGCCACCGCTCGTCCGCATGGCCGGGATGACGGCGTGCGTCATGTAGAGGTTCCCGAACAGGGTGACGTCCATCGCGTCGCGCCACGCGTCGAGGTCGACGTCGGCGAAGGCTCGGTCCTCGACCCGGGCCGCGGCGTTGTTGACGAGGACGTCGACCCGCCCGAACTCGTCGAGGGCGGCCTGCACGAGGCGGTCGCACTGCGTCGGGTCGGTGATGTCGGTGGGCTGCGCCACGACCGGGCGCCCGAGCCCAGCGACCTCGGCCTCGACGGCGGCGAGTCGGTCTCCGCGGCGCGCCCCGAGCGCCAGCCGCGCGCCCTGCCGGGCGAACGCGAGCGCCAGCTGGCGGCCGAGACCGGGTCCGACCCCGGCGATGATCGCTACTCGGTCCGGAAGCAGCATCCGAGGTCCTACTCGAGCGTCCGACCGCAGTTGACGTTGAGCGTCTGGCCGGTGACGGCGCGGGAGAGGTCGCTCGCGAAGAACACGACCCCGGCCGCGACCTCGGCGGGGGTCGCGATCTTCGGCAGTGCGTGCTGGGCCACCACCTCGGCCTCGATCACGGCCGGCTCGAC
>CALEYV010000135.1 GCA_937927875.1 uncultured Actinomycetes bacterium
TCCCGCTGACTTCCGCCGGCTGCGCTCTCCTACACCGCCTGCCGCATCCGCGTCACGAGGGAGGCGAACAGTGGGTACACCTGCTCACCGCCGAGCGCTTCGATGGACGGGCTCCAGAGCTCCCAGCGGTCGATGAGGCGCCGTCCGAGCAGCAGGCGGATGAAGTCGAAGTCGACCGCGCCCATCCGTTCGAGCGCGGCGAGCTGCTCGAAGTAGTCGAGCTCCCGGAACAGGACGTAGGCCTCGACGTCGTTCCTCGCGATGTATCCCTGCAGCGCCCGGCGAAGGTCGTCGGGAGACTGGAACTGCGCGACCAGTCGTCTCGTCTCGACGAGGTCCGGCTCGCTCCAACGTCGAACGAGGTCGCCGGCCATCTGCGCCTGTCGGCTCTGGCGAGCCTCCCGAACTTGCTGGCCGGCGAACACGGCGGCGCCGATCGCGCCGAGCAGGCCGAGGGCGCCCGCCGCGGTCGCGATGGCGGTGACTTGCTCGGCCCAGCTGGGGCCTACCGCGAGCATCGGGCAGATCCCCGGTCGCGGCGCCCAACCGAAACGGTCACGAGCCGGCGCCGGCGAGCGCGACCGACCTTGGCCGCGCGCCCGCGGGCGAATGCCCTCTCGAGTGCTCGCGGCGCGGCGAACCGGTCAGCCAATCAACCGGCTCGTCAGCTTGGAGTTGGAGATCCCGCAGGTGGTCGGGCTCAACCCGACGAACTGCGCTGCAGAGAAACGAGGAGGCGGCCGGACCATTGGTCCAGCCGAACGCTCCGGACCTAGATCGGTCGGACGTTCTGGGCCTCGTCGCCCTTTCGGCCGCGCCCGATGTCGAACTCGACGCGCTGGCCCTCGTGGAGGGTCTTGAAGCCCTCACCCTGGATGTTGGAGAAGTGCACGAACACATCCTCGCCCTGCTCGCGGGAGATGAACCCGTAGCCCTTCTGCTCATTGAAAAACTTGACGGTACCGGTAGGCAACTTGCACATTCCTTCGTTCGCCCGGCCGGTCCCTGTGACTCGACCTCGGCGAAGCCAGTGTATGCCATGGCTGGATCGGCTCCGGCAACCGGGCCGAGCGGCGGCGTGTGACCAAGAGCTTGGGTTGGCGGCGGGAGCGCGCTAGCGCGCGCTCGCGAGCCGGCCGACCGCCGCGTTTACCAGCGTGTCACGAAGGTCCGGGGGCACGGGCATGCTCGGGCTCTCGAAGCCGAACTCGTCGATGCCGCGGCCGACACGCGCCACCTCGACCTGTTCATAGACCGGCGCGGTGAGCCCGGCCGCGGCGAGCGTCACCACGAACTGGAAGGCCGTGGTCTGGTCGCCGGCCTGGGGGACCGTCGCCGGGACGCCACTGACGCCCTGGAGGCGAGCCGGCGCACCTCGGATGAAGATGCTCTGGGTGACCACCACGCCCAGGAAGCGCTCCAGGCAGCGCACGACGCCGGGCGAGGTCAGCTGTGTGAACGCGGCCTGGGCCGCTCGTGCACTGCTCAGCACGAACACCGTCGACGAGACCGAGGCGTTGCGTTGCAAGAAGTTGGCCGACGCCTCGGGCTGTCTCCGGAGCGTGGTCACGAGCCGCTGATAGCGCCGGCAATCGGCGATGCGGCCCCGGATCCGGTCGGCCTTCGCGTTGTCGGTATGGGGGCCGGTCGTCCACCCCGCCGGAAAGTCGCTCGGCTGCAAGACCGCCGACTGCGCCAACGCGCGATCCTGCGCGCTCGAGGGTGACGCCGCGGCCGGTGCAGCAAGCAGCGCGACGGCGGCCAGGCTGGCGACGAGTCCCGCCAACGCACGCGCGGCCGAGAGCCGGTTCGATCGAGCCCGTCGCCGTCCCGCCACGCGGCCAGGGTACGCGCGGCGCGCGCCTATGCGCCGTGCACTTCGCGCGCGACCGCCCGTTTGCGGGTCGTCACGCCGATGCCCCAGAGCGCGATCCCGATCCAGACCACGTTGACCGTCGTCGAGGGAAAGGCCCCGTGGTAGAGGGCGTTCACGAGGAGCCCGCCGGCGCCGATGATGTTCAGCGCGTGGTAGAGCACGGAGGTTCCGGATCTGGTGACAAGCCAGTACGCGGCCAGCACGGTCACGGCACCGATCCAGCCGACGACCTCGTACACCAGCATCTGCTCACCCTTCTGCCGGGTTGAGCGGCTCGACGGCCGCTCGACGACGGAGCTCCGACGGTCGGTGTGGCGGGGCGCGACGGCTCGCCAGGACGGCCCGAGGCGGTGCCAGCCGTTAGGCCGACGATGAGATCGAGACTCCCCGCTCGTGCTCGGCGTCTCGGTACGCGGTCTCGGCCAGCCGCTCACCGAACACCACCTCGCCCGGACTTCGGCCGTCGATGTGACCCATGATCCCCTTGTAGAGCCGGTACCCCAGCAGCTCGAGCAGGCGATCCGGGAACGTCGCCGCCACCGACGGTGGGATCCCCAGGTACGGGTTCTGCTGCTGGCGCACGAACCCCGGGCAGTACTGGACGTTGACGCCGAGCCGCCATTCGTCGGCGGTGGTGTTGGCACCGCCGCCGTGCCAGAGGCTGCCGTGGAACACCATCACTGCGCCCGCGGCCATCTCGAGCGGCTGGACGTCGAAGCCGGCGAGCGACTCGTGCTGATCCGGCGTCGTCGACCAGCGGTGCGAGCCGGGCACGAACAGGGTCCCGCCGTTGGCGGCGGTGAAGTCGGTGAGCGCCCACATGCTCGTCACCATCATCGGTGGGTGCGGAAGCCCGAGGTGCCTCGACATCACGATGTCGTCGCCGTGGAGTGGCTGGGGATCCTCGCCGGGGCCGATGTCGATCGAGGTCATCCCGGACAGCAGGCACCCGCGGTCGAGGCGCCGCTCCACGAGCGGGAGCACCGACCGATGGATCGGCATCGCCTGGAAGGTCTGATCCTTCGCGAGCAGGTTGTACATGCGGAGCGTGGAATGGCCCTCGGCCTGCGTGCCGAGCGGTCGGACGTCGCGCTCCCGCTCGACGCGTCGGATCGTGTCGCGCAGCTCGGTCACGAGCTCGGGCTCGATCGCGCCGTCGATGATCGTGTAGCCGTCGGCGTCGATGCGCTCGAGGTGCCCGTCGAGGTCGTTGCGGTGTGCAATTCCCATGTCGTCGTCTCCCCGACGCATGCCAGAGTCTCTTCGTGGACCCGCTCGCCAACCCGGTCTGGCACGCACTCGACGGACCTCAGAACAAGGTAGCCGAGCGGACGGGCCTGGCTTCCCGGTATCGACCAGACGTTGCGCCCTTCGCCGCGCTTCCCGATGACGTCGAGCCGCCGGCGTGGGACGCGTTGGCCGAGCTGGTCGGATCAGGTGGCGTGGCGGTGCTCTTTCGTGCTGCTGTCGACGCGCCGTCCGGCTGGGAGGAGCTCTTCGAGGGCCGAGGGATCCAGATGCTCGCGCCGGCCGCCGGCGACAGCGACCGTCAAGGCGGTGCCTTCGACCAGCTCGCGCCGACGGACGTGCCCGCCATGCTCGACCTCGTCGCACGAACCCAGCCCGGGCCGTTCGCAAATCGGACGATCGAGCTCGGCACGTACCTGGGCGTCCGGGAGGCCGGCGCGCTGGTCGCGATGGCGGGGGAGCGGATGCACCTCGACGGCCACACCGAAATCAGTGCCGTGTGCACCGACCCCGCCCACCGGCGCCGGGGGCTCGCCCGAGACCTGGTGCTGACGCTCGCTCGTCGGATTCGCGCCCGCGGCGAGCGTCCCTTCCTGCACGTCGCGGCGGACAACCTCGACGCCATCCGCCTGTACGAAGCACTCGGCTTCGAGGCGACCCGCTCGCTCACGTTCACGGCGCTGCGGGCGCCCGGTCTCCGGTAAGACCACCGGGCCACGGGCCCGGGGCCGTCGAGCCGCGGGCTAGCGGCGAACGACCTCGCCGGTGACGCTGCTCATCAGGATCAGGATCGCGGCGCCGATCGCGGCGTTGATCGAGGCCGTCGCCACTGCCGAGTCCGTGCCGACTCCGGTGGAGAACGGGCTGACGACCGCGATCACCGTGACGAGGATGACGATCGCGCCGAAGAAGAGCTTGGCCGCGGGCACCCGAAGGATGACGAGCAGGATCATGAGCGCGGCGGCGAGCAGACCGGCGACGAAGCCGGCCAGCGCGTAGGTACCGGAGGTGACGGTGACGAGGCTCCCGTCGTGATGGCGCACGAACACCTCGACGCTGAAGACGCCCCGCGCGATCAAGAGGCCGACGACGGGAACCAGCGCGGCGACGATCGACGCCGCGATGCCACCACCGGCCAGTCGCCCCCACTCGATGTCGTCGGAGCCGCCCGGCCGGCCCGCCGGCGGTCCGCCGACGGGGCTTCTCCTCGGCGGCGGGCTCACCGGGGGGTACTCGTACGTCATGGGCCGCTTCCCCTTCGGCTGCGGTCCGCGGGCTGCTCTGGTCTCGGTCTACCAAAGCGGCGGGAGTTCGAAACCGCGCTCGCCGCCGCGCGGTTGAGCCTCGATGATCAGAGGTCGTAGGCCGTCGCGTGCTTGGGCTGGTAGAGGCTGAGGTCGCCAGCACCCGGGACCCGGAAGGTCGTGATCAGGCCGAAGCCTTGGTCTTCGACCGCGCCCGTGAACTCGACGCCCTGGTCGCGGAGCTCCGCGACGGTGGCGTGGATGTCGTCGCACATGAGGAAGAGCTGGTGGCGTCCGTTCGCGAGGTCAGGCTGGTTGGCGGGGTGGATCCCGAGCTCGGCCGGTGGCAGCTTGAAGATCAGCCAACCGCCGTGCGCGTCGACGTTCGGCAGGTCGAGGACGTCGCGGAAGAACGCCCGGGCGCGCTCGGCGTCGTCGGCGTAGATGATGGCGTGCGTGCCGGTGATCACGCCCGGCACGTTACCGGTGCGGTCGCTCCGTCGGCGCGGTGAGCGGCATCCCGTCGAAGCCGTCCACGGTCGTGAAGTCCGCGACCGCGCCGCGACTGAGGCGGGCGGGCTGACGGACCGGGTGGCCGAGGGCCACCACCGCCGCCACCGCGAACTGGTCGGGCACCCCGAGCAGGCGCCGGACGGCGGCCTCCTGGGGGATCACCATCGTCGTGATCACGCCGCCGAGGCCCGCGTCGCGAGCCGCCAGCAGCAGGCTCCACACGAACGGGTAGACGGACGCGCCGCCGGCCATCGTGTAGCGACCGAGGTCCCGATCGACGGCCGCCAGCGCCCGAAGGTCGGCGAGCACGACGAGGAGCACCGGCACCTCGTCGAGGTGCTCGGCGAACCCGCCCGGCCCGGCCGCGGCCTGGGCTGCGACCTCGTCCGCGTGCCGCCGGGCTTGGCGCTCCGCCTCCCGGTCCGTGATCGGCGCCCACGGCACCAGGCCCGCCGACGCCTGGGCCAGGTACTCGTACCAGCCCGGCAGGTAGAGGTCGCGAAGCGCGCGCCGCCGGTCCCGGTCCTTGACGTGGATGACGCGCCAGCCCTGGCGGTTCCCGCCGCTCGGCGCGAACCGCGCGGTGTCGAGGATTCGGAAGACGTCGTCGTCCGGTACCGCCTCCTCGGTGAACTCTCGGACCGCGCCCGTGCTGCGCAGCGCGTCAGCGGCTTCCACCTCGACGCGGCCGAGCCGCTACACCGCGGCGACCGGCTGGCCGCCCAGGCTCTTGTACGTGTAGGCGATGGTGATGGCCGTGATGCCGTACGTGAACAGCACGCCGACGCAGCAGGCCAGCAGCCCGAGGATGTTGATCCCGATGATCAGCAGGCCGAGGCCGAGCAGCTGCCACCGATGGCCGCGGGTGATCTCGGCCGACCGTCGGAGGGCGTCGACGGCCCCGATCGTCGGGTTCTCGACGATGACGTACCCGAAGAAGGCCCACATGATCGCGAGGATGATCGCCGGCACGATCAGGAGGAAGAACCCGATCACGATGCCGATCCCCACGAGGATGGAGGCGACGATGTACGGCCCGAGCCCGTCGGTCTCGAGCATCATGCGCACGTCCGGCGCGCGTCCCTCGACGACGGCGAGCGACGCTCGGATCAGGCCCATGGCCAGGATCGCGCCGACGAGAAAGCTGATGATCTGCAGCACGAGCCGGCCCGCGAGCCCGGCCACGCCGGTCCCGATGAGCGAAATGACGAAGTTGACGGCGGCGATGATGACCACGAGCAGGAGCAGCGGTCCGACGTTCTTCCAGTACGCCCGCCACCCGTACGAGATGGCGTCGCCGACGGCGAAGGACCCGCCGCCACCGGGCACCGAGGGTGGCTGGGGCGGCGGAGGTGGTGGCGCGCCGGGCGGCGGCGGCGGAGGCGGTGGCGGCAGCTGGGACATCGACGCTCCTTCGGTTGAGCCTCGTGAGCCTGACCGCGGTCGCGGCTGCGATCAAGGACCCGGCTCGAGCCGGCGCCCGACCGCGTCGCGAGGCGGATGTCGAGGTGACCGACCCGGAGGGAGCCCCCGCGTTACGTGTCGTCGAAGACGAGGATGGCGCCCGAGTAGGCCGCGACCCACACCTTCGCGGTCGAGGGGTCGTAGGTGATGCCGATCGGGTGCGACGGCGTGTGGACGGTCTGCAGCACCCGCAGGTCGGCGGTGGCGAGCTTCGAGATGGTGTTCGAGTTGTAGTTCACGACGTACAGGGAGAGCCCGTCCGACGAGATCGCCATGCTGCGGGGCTCGCTGCCGGTCGACACCTTGGCCACGACCTGCTCGGTCGTGAGGTCGATCTTGGCCACCTGGCCGTCGGCGTTCAGGGTGACATAGAGGAAGCGGCCGGCCGGGTCCATCACGACGTGGCGAGGCCCGTTGCCGATCCCCTGGATCCAGTAGAGGTTCAGGGTCGTCAGGTCGAGCTTGGCGATGTTGCGGGTTCCCATCACCGCGATGTACGCCACGCCCGAGTTCGGGGTGACGGCGATGCCACGCGGGTACGGCCCGAGCGGGATCCGCTTCACCTCGGTGAGCGTCTTGGTGTCGACGACGCTCAGGTCGTACGAGCACCAGTTCGTGACGAGCAGGTACTTGTTGTCTGGCGTGACGGCCACGTACTTCGGGACCTGACCGACCTGGACGACCTTGTCGACGGCCAGCGAGGCGACGTCGATCCGGTAGGCGAAGCTGGGCGAGAACCCCGACGCGGGCGAGCAGGTGTCAGTCCCCTCCCGGCCGAAGCCGGCTCCGTACATCGAGTAGTTGGAGACGTAGACGTACTTGTGGTCGGGGGAGAACGCGGCCTCGACCGGCGCTCCCTTCGAGACGCCGGGGTGACCGCCGACGCCGAGCGCGGTGAGGTCCACGCTGTCGGGGATCGTCTTCACGAAGCTGCCGTCGCGGTTGTAGACGCTGACGGTGTGCTGATACATCATGTTCTGCGCGACCACCGGGCCCACGCCGGACGCGACGACCGACTTCGGTGATATGGGTCCGGTGATCGTGGTCGCCAGGTGGAGCGTCCGCGACGACGACGGCGTACCCAGCGTGGTCGGCGTGCTCGGCGCGAGCGGGACCGTCACCGGCGCCGCCGCGGCATGGCTGGCGTGCACGGTCACTGCGGCCCGGTGCTTGGTGGACCCGCCCTGGCTCAGCGCGGCGTAGCCGGCCACGCCCGCGACGAGCGCGAGCACGAGGCCGCCGCCGACCGCGGCGAGGACGATCCGGTGGCGCCGGCGCTGCGCGGCGCGCCGCTGCGCTCGAGCGGCGCTGTTCTCTGCGTGGCGCGACGGTGGTCCGCCGCGGGTCCCGGTCGGGCCGCCAGGGGGTCGCGCCCGGGGGCCGGGAGATCCGAGGCGCCGCGGCGCTGGTGGACCCACGCCGGGCCGAGGACCGTTGGGCGCCTCCGTGGTGGCGGACCGGCCGCGGGTCTCGGGTGGGGTCCACTCCGAGGGTCGGATCCAGCCAGGCGACCGCGGGAGATTTCTCGGTGGACTCGTCCCGCCTGGCATGGGCGGGAAGCCTAAGGGAGCGATCGGTGGATGAGCCATCGCCGAACCGCGCTGGTGCCCGCGGGTGGGTCCGGCGCCCGCGGGCTCACGGGATGCGCGACCGCGTTGCGGCGCGTCGAGCCGCGTCTTAGGGTCGCCGGCCGGCGCCGACCGTGGACCGGCTGGGATCCGGTCGAGGGAGCGAAGGCCGACGATGGGCAGCTGGGCGAGCGCTCGATCCGACAGCCCGCGGGCGGGAGCCGGGGATGGCTGACCGTGAGCGACCCGGCGAGCACCGTCGGCGACGCCGCCGCGAGCGACGGAGCAGGCGTCGCTGGGTGGGGGTAGTGGTCGTCGCGGTGGCGCTGCTCGGCGGGGGCGCCGGCATCGCGGTGGCGACGGCCGGTGGTTCGGGCACCACCCCGTCCGCGAGCCGGATCCGCTTCACGAGGAGGCCGTCCGGGCATCCCACCACCAGCTTGACGCGGCCGGGTCCACCGCCTCCGTACCCGGTAACGCTGGTCCAGCTGCCGTTCATCGACCCGAGCCGCAGCACCGCCGCCCGCGGCGGACAGCCCGCGCACCCGGGGCGCACCCTCGTGACGACCATCTACGTCCCGACGACGCCCGCGGTCGGCCCGTTCCCGCTCGTCCTCTTTGCGCACGGGTTCAACCAGTCGACCGTGACCTACGCCGGTCTGCTCCGGACGGTGGCTGCCGGCGGCTATGTCGTCGCGGCGCCCGACTTCCCACTCACGAGCACGGCGTTCCCGGGGCCGGCGGTCCGAAGCGACGTCCTCAACGAGCCCGCCGACGTGTCCTTCCTCATCACCGCCATCAGCTCGGCGGCCGCGCAACCCGGTCCGCTCCAGGGTCAGGTCGCGCCCGGCAAGGCCGCGGTGATGGGGCACTCCGACGGGGCCGTGACCGCCGCCGCGGTGGCGTTCAACTCCTGCTGCGTCGACGCCCGGGTCGGCGCAGCCGTGGTCTTGTCGGGCGCCGAGTCGCAGTTCCGGGGCTCGTGGTTCGGTCATCACTCGCCAGCCCTGCTCGTCGTGCACGGCGACGCCGACACCGTGAATCCGCTGCCGAGCGGGCAGCTGCTGTACGCGGGGTCGACGGGACCCGCGTTCCTCGTGACCGTGAACGGCGGCACGCACCTGGGGCCGTTCACGACCGACCCGGTACGGACGCTGGTCGGCCGGGTGATCGTCGACTTCCTCGATTCCGAGCTCGAGGACGACGGGAGCGCGGGGCCGCGGCTGCAAGCGGACGGGAACGTGGCCGGTGTCCTGACCATGCCCTGAGCCGCCGCCGAGCAGGACCGCTGGCGACGCCGTGCTGACGCGGCGGGCTCAGCGGGAGGTGGCGGAGCGCAGCCCGTTGACGCCGGCCGAGGGTTCAGCGTCGTCCGAGGGGCCGCTGTGTGCCGCAGGTCCCGCAGCGTCGGTTCCGGATTCGGGGAGCACCGAGTCGACGGTGTGGCCGAGTCGCTCCTCGAGCTCGACGAGGCGCAGCGCGGCGAGGTCTTCGAACGCCAGCGTCTGGTCCTCGGCCTCCCGGTGGAGGTCGGCGCGCAGCGTCACGACGTGGGACTCGAAACGGGCGATCTGGGTGTTCGCCGCCTCCTCGAGTCCCTGCCGCGTGCGCAGGACGATGTCCTCGACCCCGAGCAGGTGCTTGGCCATCGTGGCGTCCAGCTCCGACTGCTTGGCGGTGCCGGCGTTGTCGATCGTGACCCGCCACGCCTCGGCGGCCTGCTCCGCGACCGCGACGGTGTTCGCGCACTCGGACGCGATGGCGCGGAAGCGCTCCTCCGTTCGTTCGAGGACCTCGGCCGCCTGCCGCTCGATCGCGGCCGCGACGTCGGCCGCGTGGCGCTGGAGGTCGTCCCCGACCGCGGCGACGGCGTCGGTGAGTTCGCGGTGCCGCTGCGCGGCCGCGGCCTCGATCGCGGCGAGGTGCTCGGCGGCCTTCTGGTCCACCTCGTCGACGAGCTCGGTCACGAAGTCCTGCCACACTTCGATCGACCGGGCGACGCGCTCGCCCATCTGGACCGCGGCCGGTGTCGGCGGCGGTGCCGGCTCCGGCTCTGGGGGCGCCGGGGGAGCTTCGACGACGATCGGCCTCGGGCTTTGTGCCGGTGTCGGCGCCGGCTCCTCGACCGACGGCTCCTCGAACGACGGCTCCTCCAAGGGCGGCTGCTCGAACGCGGCGGGCGGTTCGGATGTAGCCGGGACGTCCCAGCCGGTCGACGGCCCCGGGTCGGCGTCCAGCGGGACGCCCCAGTGCCCGGGGCGGCTCGATCCGTTGCCGCCCTTACGTCCGAGGCTCCACTTCTGGCTCATCCGGACCTTCCCTCGCCGTCGCGCGCACCGCGCCCCCGTGCTGACCCGGTGTTTCGGCCCGTTCGGGGCCGGACTGAAGGCGCAGCGGCCGGACCGCCCGGCGCCCTAGGCGGGGCGGATGTCCGCGGCGGCCCAGAAGGCCCGCTGGCTCGAGATCCGGGCGTCGTCGCTGAAGGTCATGACGTCGATGGTCGGCACGATCATCGTCTGGCCGCCGATCGTGGCGTGGGCCTCCATCGCGAACGCCGCCTCCCGGTCGGTGCCACCCGGGCCCTGCACGAGCTTCAGGGTGATCTGGTCGGCGGCGGCGCGGCTGTCGTCCCAGAAGGCGCCGATGGCGTCCCGCCCCTTGCGCACGTCGGTGCCCACCGGGTCCTCAACCGTCGCGTCGGGCGTGAAGAGGTCGAGCCAGCCCTCGCGGTCGCCGGCGCTGAACGTCTGCAGGTACTGCTCGACGGTGGCTCGGATCTGCTCGTCGGTGGGCACGAGGCCGAACGGTAGCCGACCGCTCGCCGGCCGCCCTGGGCTCCCCTGACCCGACGGAGCCGAGTCCGCCAGACTGACCTGGTGTCAGGCTCGCTGCAGCTGTGGGTTCCAGGGCTCCCGATCGCACGGTTCGCGGCGGCTCAGGCCGAGCGTGCCGAGCAGCGGGGCTGGGACGGCATCGTGTTCGCCGACTCGCAGAACCTCGCCGGCGATGTCTACGTGACGCTGGCGCTTGCCGCCGCGGCGACGAGCCGCATCGCGATCGGCACCGGGGTGACGAACCCGTACACGCGCCACCCCGCGGTGACGGCGGCCGCGATCGCCACCATCCAGGAGCTCACCCAGGGTCGGGCGGTGCTCGGGATCGGCCGGGGCGACTCCGCGCTCGCCTACCTCGGCCTGGCGCCCGCGCCCGTGCCCGCGTTCGAGCGCTACGTCGAGCGGCTCCAGGCCTACCTCGCCGGTGAGGAGCCGGTCGCAGGCGACGACGAGACGCTGGCCAGCATCGACGCCGGGTCGCTGCCGCTCGGGCAGCTGCCGAGCCGCCGCATCGAGTGGCTGGCCCGCTCGGCGCTGCCGAAGGTCCCCGTCGACGTCGTCGGCACCGGGCCCCGCGTGCTCGAGGTCGGCGGCCGGCTCGCCGAACGCGTGACGGTCAGCGTCGGCGCGGACCCGGCCCGGGTCGAGTGGGCGCTCGACGTCGCGCGACGCGCCCATGCCGCGGCCGGGCTGGACCCCGACGCCCTCTCGCTCGGGGCCTACGTCAACGTCGCCGCGCACCCCGAGCCGGCGGTGGCGGCCCGGCTGGCGCGCCCATCCGTCCTCTCCTTCGCGCGCTTCTCGGCCATGCACGGTCCTGCGGTCGGGCCGGCCGCCGACGCCGACCGGGCGGTGCTGGAGGCGATCGCCCCCGCCTACGACATGACCCGCCACTTCCGACACCGCGAGGGCGAGGGGCCGTCCCTCCCGCCCGGCTTCGTGGAGCGGTTCGGCGTCGTCGGGGCGCCCGACGCCTGTGCGGAGCGGCTGGCCGGGCTGGCCGCGCTCGGCCTCGAGCGGCTCGTCATCGTCGGGCCGACCGCGCCGACCGACCCGGCGACGGCCGAGGCGGAGGCGTGCTTCGTCGAGGAGGTCGCGCCGGTGCTGCGGGCCGGCTGACGCACGCGGCCCGATTGCTCGCGGGAAGGGGGCGTGGCGGGCGAGGCCGGCGCTCAGCAGCAGCCGCCGTCGCAGACGCAGAACTCGTTGCCCTCGGGGTCGGCCATGAGGACCCAGTGGGTGTCGTGCTCCTCGAGCACCGCCGGGTGCAGTCGGCGCGCGCCGAGCTCGACCAAGCGGCTCGCTTCGGCCTCGATGTCGGGCGTGTGCAGGTCGAGGTGCATGCGGTTCTTGGCGACGCGCGGCTCCGGGACCCGCTGGAGCAACAGGTTCGGGCCGCCGCCACCTTCGGGCGCCAGCAGCACGTAGCTCCCGCCGTGGCCGAGGTTCGTGTAGCCGAGTGCGGCGCTCCAGAACGGCGCCAGCCGCTCAGGGTCGGCGCAGTCGAGCACCAGGCCGATCGATGCGGGCACGAGCCCATCGTGCCACCGCCCCCGCGTTCGGGCACGTGCGCCTCGCCGGTCGTCAGCCGACCTGGATGCTCGCGACCCCGGACACGGTGGCATCGGCCTGGAGCGCGGCGAGCGCGCCCCGCTGGCCCCGCACGTAGCGGTCGAGGAAGTCGAGGACGGACCGTACGATGACCGGCTCCCACGGCGAGGGGGGCTGGCTGGCGTTCCCGGCCTGGCGGAACGCGGTGTGCCCGGCGCCGTGCAGCGTCACGAAGTACTTCGGGCTCGGCGAGTCAGCGAAGAGGCGCTGGCTGGCCGAGTAGGGCACCGTGCCGTCGACGTCGCCATGGAAGAGGAGGAGCGGGACGGACCGACCCGAGAAGAAGGCGCCGTTGAACGTCAGTTCGAGCCCGTCGACGGACACTGCCGCCCGGACCCGCCGGTCGGCGCAGCAGCTGTTCTCCGACGCGCCGAGGGTCGTGGCGGCGCCCAGCGAGTGCCCGACGACGGCGATCTCCGAAGGGTCGATGACGTTCCGGAAGTGGCGACGCGGGTCGCGGCTCAGCGCCAGCACCGAGGTGATGACGAAGCTCACGTCGCCCGGCTGGTGGGGATAGTCGGTGACCGTGGCGCCGCCCGGCGAGTGGTGGTTCGACAGCGGGTAGGTCGGCGCCGCCACGACGTATCCGGCGGCCGCCCATTGCCGGATCAGCGGCTCGTAGGTGGGCCCGTCGGAGTCGATGCCGTGGGAGAAGAGGATGAGCGGGAACCGGCCCGCGGCCGGCGACGCGCCGGGAAGGTCGGACGGGCCGGCCGCGCCACGAGCGGGGTAGAGGACGAGGGTGGGGAGGGTGCGGGTGGGGCTCCCGGCGAACGCACCGTTCGGCATCGTGGGCCGGCTCGGGTCGACGAACGTCTCCGATCGCGTCCCGACCGCGTAGGTCCGGACCCGGGTGGGACCAGCGGACGCGCGGGTGGCAGCGGCGGGCGCCAGCCACGCCGCGGTCGCGCCGACCAGCGCCGCGATCGTGGCGACGGCGATGCGCCGAACTGCTCGACTGGTGCTCATGGTGGCCCCCGACGCGGCGCTCGTCCCCCGACGCGCGCGGCGACGGTACGGCAACACACCGCCCGCGCGACCGTCAAATGGCCGCCCGCGGCCCCGGGGCGGCCCGCGGCCGGCACGCCTAGGGTGCCGATACCGGCCCGCGAGCGAGGGGACCGCCCATGGCACTCGACCTGCCCAAGCTGCACGAGCAGGCGCTGGCGCAGACACGCCGCTATATGGCTGGCATCCGGGACGACCAGTGGGACGCGTCGACGCCCTGCGCCGGCTGGACCGTCCGCGACCTCGCGAACCACGTCGTCAGCGGCAACCTCTGGGCTGCCGAGCTGGCGCGGGGCAAGACCATCGCCGAGGTGGGTGACCGCCTGGACGGCGACGTCCTCGGCGCGGACCCGCTGGCCGCCTACGACGAGTCGGCCACGGCCGCCGACGTTGCCTTTCGCGCCCCCGGCGCGATGGAGGCGGCGTGCGCCGTCTCCTACGGGCCGGTCCCGGGCGAGGTGTACGCCGGTCACCGGTTCCTCGACGTGCTGATCCACGGCTGGGACCTGGCCCAGGCCACCGGCCAGGACACCGCGCTGCCACCCGACCTCGTCGAGGGCTGCTGGGCGGTCGTCGAGCCCCAGCGCGACCTGCTCGTCGGCAGCGGCATGTTCGGCGACCACCACGACGTCCCCGCCGGCGCCGACCGCCAGGCCGGCCTCCTCGCGCTGCTCGGCCGGACCCCCTAGCGCGCGGCGCGCCGTCACCGGCCGCCCTTCGCCGCCGTGACGTCGGCGCCGATCCCGGTCGTCGTCGACAGCGACGGCGGCGAGGTCTCCTGCGACGCGCTCTTCTTCGCGCTCCAGCACCCCGGGCTGGACGTCGTCGCGGTCACGGCCGCGCCGGGCGTCGTGACGGCGCGGCAGTCGGCGACCAAGTTCGGGAAGGTGCTCGCCGCGGCGGGGCGCCCGGACGTCCCGCTGGCGGTCGGCCCCGAGGGCCGACTCGGGCCCGCGCCGGCCGTGCGGATCCCGCCCGCGGTCGCCGACGGCGACGGCCTCGGCGGACTCCACGAAGACGCGCCCGCCGTCGCGCCGGTGGCGGAGCCCGCGCCCGAGCTGCTGGCCCGGCTGGCGGGTGCGCGCGCCGGCGAGCTCGTCGTCGCCGCGCTCGGTCCGTTCGGGAACCTGGCCCGCGCGCTGCGCGGCGAACCGGAGCTCGCCGGCCGGCTGCGCGGGCTCGTCGCGATGGGCGGTGCGTTCTCGGTGCCGGGCAACGCGACGCCCGCCGCCGAGTACAACGTCGCCTTCGATCCGATCGCGGCGAGCGAGCTCGTGCACGCGGGCTGGCTGTCACCGCCCGGGCTGATCAGCCTCGACGTGACCCTGCGCGCGACCCTCGGGCCGGCCGAGCTGGCCGTGCTGGCGGCCCGGCGCACGCCGGCGGCGCGCTTCCTCGCCGCGCCCCTCGAGCGCTACGCGGGCTTCGCCACGTTGCCCGACGGCACGCTCCCGACCCACGACGTGCTGGTGCCGATCGCGATCGCCGAGCCCGCGCTCGTCGAGTGGTCGACGCTCGGGCTCGACGTCGACGTCACAGGCGGCGCCGAGTGGGGTCGTACCGTCGCCAGCGAGGGCGTCGCCCTCAGCGCCCGCTGGCGAGTCGCGGTCGCGGCGGACGTCGCGGGCGTCCGGATGGAGCTGCGCCGCTTCTACGGCCCGTGACGCCGCCGCCGCGGCTCAGCGTCCGACCGCCGGACCGCGACGAGCGGGGGCAGACCGGCGAGGACCGGCCCGCCCCCACCGCCTGGTCGCTACGGGACGGTCGGCCGCTGGCCGGCGTCCTCTTGTGCCTCGCGCTGGGCGCTCTCGCCCTTCTCGTGGGTCGGGTCCTCGTTGGGCTTGAACGTGCCGCCCGGCGCCGGCGGGTTGGCGTTCGACCCGCTGTTCGACGAGCCGCTTGAGCTGCCGTTGGACGCCGCCGGGGCGGTGGTCGAGGTGGTCTGAGCGCCACCCGATCCGGCTCCGAAGACGGCCGCGCCGATGGCGCCACCGCCGAGCATGGAGCCCGCCACCGCGGTGGCGATGAGGGCTCTGCGGCCGATGTTCATGCGTGGTACCTCCAGGGTCCTAGGGGCTGCCTTCGAACGAAGGCGACCCGCACGATGCGCGACCCCGGTAAGCGGCGCGCTGCGGCTCGTCAAGAATCCGGATAGACGAGCCGCGCGCAAGCCCCGCGCGCTCAGCGTCCTCTCAGCGACATGGCGCGCCAGAACCCATCGCTTGAGACCGTGAGCTTCCTCAACCTGTCGCCGCAGCCCGACGGCCGCCAGGTGGGCGCCGAGTCTCTACCGGTAGATGTTGACCGAGCTGTCGAGCCCGAACGCGGCCGGGTCCCCGCGCCCGGTCGCGGCGAGCACGAACGCGTACGGATCGCCGGTGATCTCTTTCCCGCCGGGGCCGATCGGGATCACCTCGACCCCGTCGAGCGTGAGCGTCGCCGGTCCCCAGCCCTCGCGCTCGAGCACCTCCGCCACGTGGTGCAGCCCCGCCCGGAGGCCGGGCCCGGTCGCCGCCGGCCAGCCGAGCGCGGCGCCGATGTCGTCACCGTGCGCCCACGTGTCGTACCAGATCGCCTCGACGCCCTGGCCGAGTGTCATGCCCGCGGCCGGACCGTCGGCCGACCACGCGGCATCGTCGAGGCTCGGGAGCAGGCTGCCGAACTGCTGGGTGGCGGCACCGAGCTCGTCCGCGAGGAGCGTCGGCGCCCGGCCCCGACGCTCGGTCACCTCGCGCGCCGTCACCTCGGGGCTGCCGAGGCCATCGAAGCGGCCGGCGACGATGTCGGCCAGCGAGCCGACGACGTGGCCGGACACGTCGGCCACCGTCCACCCCGCGCACCGGGTGGGCGTTGTCCACGCCTGGTTGTCGAGGCGTCCGAGCATGGCCCGGAAGTCCTCGAGCTCGCGGATGGTGCCGGGCTCGATCTCGGCTCGGGAACGGGTCATCGGCTGCTCCTCGTCGGGTCCGCGCGCCGCGGCCTGCAGGCATCCATACCTTCGTTGGTGACGCCGGTCAATGGTGACGCGCGTCACCGACGCCGCCGAACGATGGACAGCAGGTCGGTGGGCTCGCTGACGTCAGGCGGCGGCGGACCCGCGCGTGACGCCGGCCGCGACGGTCGCCCACCGGTCCATCGTGTCCCGGCCGGGCTGCCAGCCCTCGGTCGAGCCGTACATCACGAGCCGGTCGGCGACGCCCTGGTAGCGCGCCACGAGGACGTCGGCGAGGTCGTCCCACGTCGCGGTGACCGTGTAGGCGTCCAGCATGTCGTCGGTGATGGTGGCCGCCATGCCGGCCAGGTCCCCGACCCGCTGCAGCTCGTGCAGCCGGTCGGCGGTGCCCTCCCACCCGTGCAGGTCGAACACACCGTGGTAGGTGCGCGTCGAGCCGTAGAAGGCGACCCGGAGCCGGTGCGCGTCGCGTGACCTCGCGATCTCCTCCTCGGTCGTGCCGACGTTGGCCATGACCGGGCACACGATCGCGACGTCCCCCGGGTCCCGGCCCGCCGCGGCGGCGCCCTCCCGCACGGCTAGCAGCACGACCTGACGGAGGTACTCGGGGGAGTGGAACGGGTGGACGTGCACGCCGTCGCAGACCTCGCCGGCCATCCTCGCCATCCACGGCCGGACCGCGGCGACGTAGACGGGGACGTCCGGGTGCTCGATGGGGCCCGGGCTCCACATCGCGGGGAGGAGGTCGAGGTGCCAGCGCTCGCCGTGGAAGTCGAGCGGCTCGCCGGTCTGGAACGACCGGAAGATCGCCCGCAGCGCCAGCACGTACTCCCGCAGGCGCGACCCCGGATGCTCGAAGGGCATCCCGTACCGACGCTCGATGTGCGCCTTGACCTGGGTGCCGAGCCCGAGGATGAACCGACCATCGGTGGCGTCGGCCAGCTCCCAGGCGATCTGGGCCGTCACCATCGGGCTGCGCGGGAAGGCGAGCGCGACCGCGGTGCCGATGTCGATCCGCTCCGCTGCCAGCGCGGCGGCGGTGCAGCCCGTGTACGCGGTCCGGCCGCTCTCGGTGAACCAGAGGCCGTCGAACCCCGCGGCTTCCACGTCGTGCACCAACGCGGGGACGCGCCGCACCGGCTGGGCCATGGTGATGGCGTCGAACTTCACGGCGCTGGCGGGCTTCGTCCCCGGAAGGTACCAGGGCGCCGATCGGGTCCGGCCGGCCCGGTCAAGCCGCGGCGCGACCCCAGATGTCGGCGCACTCCTCGCACACGCGCTCCGGGATGACGCCGGCCTGCATGAGGCGCGCGAAGAGCCAGCAGCCGACGCAGAACCCGACGACACCCTCGAGGAACGCGGCGACGCCCACCATCGCCACCAGCACCACCGCCGGGGCGGTGACGCCCGCCACCGCGAGCACGGCGGCCGGCACCGTGAGCGTCGCGCCGATGCCCTGGGCGAACCGCTTTGGCGGGCCCGGCGTCCACCGGGGCGGGCCGAGCCGCGGCGCGATGACCCGGCTGGCGACGACGGCGACCGGGTCGAGGCGACTGGCGGTCGTCACTCGCAGCACAAATCCGGCCCCGAGGGCGACGAACAGCCATTCGTTCTGGGTGACCGCGGCGGCCATGCACAGCACGAGCACGGTGCACGCCACCGTGCGCGCCACCAGCTCGTTCACCGGATTCGGGAACTGGAACATCTTTGGTGTCAACGCCGCCCCCGCCGCCGACCTTCCCAGGCCGAGACCCGGAGCCCGTGGACCGGCGGCAGGACGGGCGCCCGCCGCGCGCCGCCCGGCCTGACCGGCGCGTCGGTGCCGGGCCGGCCGGATATCCATGGAAGGCCGCTTCGGCCTCGGTACCCTCGCAGCAGGAGGGCCGAGCGTGATGGCAGCACGAACCGCCCGCGCGGACACCCGACGGAGTCGAGTGGTGCGCGTCGCGCCGGCCTCGGGCAACGAGCAAGGGACGACCGATGGCTGACCCCTTCGACCGGGTAGCGACCAGTCTCAACCGCGAGCTCGCGTGGCTGGCCGGTGGACTGGCCGCGCTCGGCGGCGCCCTAGTGCTCTCGGGTGTCGTGGCGGTCGACGTCCTGGTGCGCCGGCACCGGGACCGCGGCCACCCGCACCGCGCCTGACGCTCGCGGCGCCGTTCGCGCGCCGAGCGACGCCGGCCCCCGCTGGCCGGAGCCGCCGGGCGGCGAGAGGATGACGCCGTGCCCGACGACGCCGAGCTCGAGGGCCTCGACCCCGCCGATCTGCTCGACGAGGAGGCGGCCCGGCTCGCCCGCTACTTCGCCGAGCTCCCCGCCTCCGGCTGGCACCGGCCGTCGCGCTGCCCGGGCTGGTCGATCCGGGACGTCCTCGCCCACCTGACCGCCGCCGAGGCCTACCACCACGCCTGCCTGGCTACTTCGACCTGAAAAATGGGCGGTCGTTGGGGCGTTGACCTGCGCGTTTGCG
>CALEYV010000136.1 GCA_937927875.1 uncultured Actinomycetes bacterium
GTCCGGGACAACGAGGTCGCCGCGAGCGCCATGGGGATCCCGATCGTGCGCACGAAGCTGCTCGCCTTCGCGCTGTCGGGGTTCATGGCCGGCTACGCCGGCGTGTGCTTCGCCTTCGCCTCGGAGCGCTTCGGCGCGTCGACGTTCGAACCGGGGCTGTCGATCCTCGTCATCTCGATGGTCGTCATCGGAGGCCTCGGGTCCATCCCCGGCGCGGTGCTCGGCGCCCTCTACCTCGTCGGCCTCCCCGCGATCTTCGGAACCACCTCGACGATCCAGTTCCTCACCAGCGGCTTCGGCCTGCTCGCCTTCATCCTCTATCTCCCGGGCGGCCTCGCCGAGGTCCTGCACCGCACCGGCGACCTCGTGACGGCGGGGATCGATCGGCTGCGCAGCCGACCCCCGCCCGACGGCGCGCCGCCGCCAGGACCCGAGACCGTGCCCCTGCGACCCGACGAGATCGTCGAGGAGGTGGTCGGATGAGCGCGCCGCACGGCGGTCCGCTGCGACTCGAGATCAACGACCTGGTCGTGTCCTTCGGCGGGGTGCGGGCGGTCGACCACGTGAGCCTCGTCGCCGAGCCCGGCTCGATCGTGGGGCTCATCGGACCGAACGGCTCGGGCAAGACGACGGTGCTCGACGCCGTGTCGGGTCTCGTGAGCCCCGCCTCGGGGCACGTGCTCGTCGGCGGCGAGGACATCGGCGACTACCTGCCGGAGGAGCGGATCGCGATCGGGCTGGTGCGGTCGTTCCAGGACTGCCAGCTGTTCCCGGAGCTCTCGGTCCAGGACACGCTGCTGCTCCCCGAGGACGCGCGGCGGTCCGTCGGCGTGATCTCGTCGACGCTCCAGATGCCGTGGGCGCGGCGGGCCGAGCGCGAGAAGCGACAGGCGGTCGACAGCGTGATCGGGGCGTTCGGGCTCGGACGGTTCCGCGACCACCGCACCTCGGAGCTGTCGACGGGCACCCGGCGGGTCGTCGACCTGGCCTCGATCGTGCTGGCCGGCCCGCGGCTCCTGCTCCTCGACGAGCCGACGGCCGGGATCGCCCAGCGGGAGGCCGAGGCGTTCATCCCGCTGCTGCGGCGACTCCACGAGGTCGCCGACACGACGATCGTGCTCGTGGAGCACGACGTCCCGCTCGTGTTCGAGCTCTGCTCCGATGTCGTGGTGATGGAGACCGGCCGGGTGGTCTCGTCCGGCACGCCGGACGACGTCAGCCGGGACCCCCGGGCCCTCGCCGCCTATCTTGGGGCCAGCGACGAGGCGCTGCTCGTGTCCGGACCGACCCGGGCCCAGGCGCCGCCAGGTGATCAGGGGGGTACCGGGTGACGTGGTCCGATTCGCTGCTGGCGACGCTGGCGCGCCGAAACCCGGTCGTGGTCGTGCGCCGCGCCGCGCGGCGGTTCGCCCGTCGACCGCGGGCGATGCAGCTCCGGACGATCGCGGTGGCGGTGGGGACCGTCGTCGGGCTCGTCATCTACGTCGCGGGCGCGCCGGGCAGCGTCAGCAGCGGCCCGACCATCCCCGGGACCAAGCCCGGGAGCGCGCTCGGGCCGGCCCCGGCCGTGAACGGGTTGCACCTGGTGGCCGACGTCGCCGGTGCGGCCTCGGCGGGGACGCCGGTCGACCAGGCGTCCACGAGCACTCGGGGCATCACCGGCAAGACGATCAACGTCGCCTTCCCGGTCGCGAACCTCCAGGGATTGGCCGGCTCCATCGGCTTCGCGACCGACGTCGAGTTCAGCGAGCAGACGAAGGCCATCCACCTCTACGTGAACGACATCAACAGCCACGGCGGCATCAACGGCAAGAAGATCAACCCGATCATCACGAACTTCGACCCGACCAACGAGTCGGCGATGCGCGCCCTGTGCAAGGACTGGACCGAGGGGAGCCCGGCCGTGTTCGCGGTCCTCGACGGGGTCGGCGACTGGACCGGGCCCAACCAGCTCTGCATCACCCAGGAGGGCCAGACCCCGTTCATCGGGGCGTGGTCGACGGTCAGCAACTGGACCCAGCTCGGTTCCCCCTACCTGTGGTGGACCGGCCCTGACCAGGCGGCCATCATCGCCACCACGGTCCAGTGGGGGCAGTCGGCCGGGCTGATCGGCGGGAGCCGCAAGGTCGGGGTCATCGTCGGCGACCGGGCGAGCGACCAGCTGGCCCTCAACCAGTACCTGCTGCCGGACCTGCGCAACATCGGCGTGACGCCGACGGTCGAGACCATCGCCGCCGGTGTCTCGAGCACCGCCCAGACGAACGCCGAGGCGCCGCTGGCGATCCAGAAGCTGCGCAGCGCCGGCGTCGACTCGGTGATCCCCCTCATGCCCTTCAACGTGTTCTTCCCGGTGCTGCAGTCCGAGAACCAGCAGAACTACTTCCCGAAGCTCCTGCTCTCCGACTACGAGAGCTCCATCACGTCCGCGCTCGGGCTCATCCCCGTCCCCGACGAGGACCCGCTCAACGGCCAGCGAGGCGTGACCACGCTGACGCTCGGTGGCTTCGACGACGACCGGCCCGAGAGCCAGGGCGGCTACGACCCCGGGCTGCGGAGCTGCTACCAGACCTGGCACGCGGCGTACCCGAAGCCGCCGAAGGGCGCCGAGTCCTTCTTCATCGAGGAGCAGGGCCCGGTCGCGGGCTGGTGCCAAGAGATCCGGCTCTTCGCGCAGGCGGCCCGGGCGGCTGGTCCGAACCTGAACCGCCGGACGTTCGTGCAGGCGATGGCGGGGATCACGAACTTCCCGGGCACGTGGTTCCCGACGCTCAGCTTCAGCCCGACGAAGTTCTACGGCCCGACGCAGTACCAGGTGGTGAGCCTCCATAACAACGTCCCGCCCTCATCGGCCTGCAAGCTGAAGACGAACCACAAGCCCCAAGGCACGTGCTGGGTCGTCCAGCAGCCCTTCCGGCCGCTGGCCGCGCTCACCGGCAGCGGCTAGCGGTTCCGGGCACCGGCGGGCCGGCTCGTCGCGCCGGGTCGCACGGGGCGCGACCCGGGGTCGCCGTCGTCGCTGCCGCGCTCCCGCCGTGCGGCCAGGCGTCAGCGCCCGGCCGCGTAGGTTGTCGTCGGGGCGACCGTCGCAGCGAGGATCAGGAGACGCGTGGTGACCACGGCCGACGCTGCGACCGGGAAGCGCAACTTCTCGCCGTGGCACCAGTGGATGACCCGCCTCGCGGCCACGCAGCCCGCCGACCCGCTGCCACTGGACGACCTGGCGACGCTCGAGTCGTGGCGGGCGCGCTGTCGGGACCGGCTCGTCGAGCTCCTCGGCCCGTGGCCCGAGGCGGTCCCGCTCAACCTCGAGACCCTCGACGAGGAGCACGGCGAGGGCTACCGCCAGGCGCGCGTCGTCTTCGACAGCGAGGCCGGCATGTCGGTCCCCGCCTACCTGCTCGTGCCGGACGACCGGACCGAGCCCGGGCCGGCGATCCTCGCCTGCCACGGGCACGGCCCCGGCAAAGCGCTCGTCGTCGGCCTCGAGACGACCGAGGCACCGCACGGCGACTACGCCCGCCAGCTGGCGCGGCGGGGCTACGTGGTGCTCGCGCCGGACCTGCGCTGCTTCGGTGAGCGCGCCGACTGGAACCCGCCCAACATCTACGCCTGCGACATCAATCTCGTGCACGCGACGATGGCTGGCCTCCGGCCGCTGACCCAGAACCTCTTCGACCTCACCCGATGCCTCGACGTGCTCGAGGGCCACGAGCTCGTCGACCCGGCGCGCCTCGGCATGGTCGGCCTCTCCCTCGGCGGCACGATGACGCTGTTCACCGCCGCGTGGGACGAGCGGGTCGCGGCCGCGGTCGTGAGCGGCTTCTTCTCGTCGTGGGCCGAGTCCCACAAGGTGCCCTGGAACATGTGCGGGTCCCAGGTGCTCCCCGGCATGCTCGGGCGGCTCGAGCACGTCGACCTGGGCGCGCTCATCGCGCCCCGGCCGCTGCTGGTGCAGAGCGGCACCGAGGACCTGATCTTCCCGGTCGCGGCGGCGAGGGAGTCGGTGGCCCAGCTCGGCGCGGTGTACCGCCATCTCGGCGCCGAGGGCCAGCTCGCCCACGACGTCTTCGAGGGTGACCACCAGTGGCGCGAGGCGGGACCGGCGGCCTTCCTCGACCGATGGCTCGGGCGGGCGCGAGCGACCTGAGCGCCTCGTACCAGGGGTCGTCGGCTCCGATACCGTGACCCGGTGCCGGACGACCCTCGAGACGCCGGGCCACGGTCATGACCGGCGGCGAGCTCCTCTTCGTCACCCAGGTCGCGGCCTACGCCAGCGGGCCGGCCGGTGTGCACGGCGTCCTCGACCAGGCCGCGGTCGGCGTCGCCGAGTGCGCCGAGCTCGCGGACCTGCGGGCGGCGCGGGTCGACGACGTCCGAGACCTCGACGACGACCGGGTCGAGTCGGCGCGAGTGCTGGCGCTCTTCACGATCGGCGAGACGCCCTGGTCGGCGGCCCAGCGCGCCACGATCACGCGGCGAGTCCGTGCCGGCGAGGTGGCCGTGCTCGCGATCCACTCGGCCACCGACTCCTGCTACGGGTGGGCGGAGTACGGGCGACTCGTCGGCGCCCGCTTCGACGGGCACCCGTGGACCCAGACCGTCGACCTCGAGGTCGTCGATCGTGACCACCCCGCGACCCGCCACCTCGGCGTCGGCTGGCGCTGGCACGACGAGGTCTACAAGTTCCGCGATCTCCGCCCCGACGCCCGGGTGCTGCTGCGGGTTCCCGAGGACCAGCTCGACCCCGACGCGCCCGGCGCGAGCACCCCGCCGTTCGGGTTCCCCCTGGCCTGGTGCTTCACCGAGGGCGACGGCCGGGTGTTCTCGACCAGCCTCGGGCACTTCCCCGGGGCGTGGGAGACACCCGCGTACCTGCAGCACCTCCACGGCGGGCTCCGCTGGGCGCTCGGCGAGGCCTGACCGTCCGCGACGGCGCGGCCGTTAGGGTGCGGGCGTGTTCGAGGCCCGACTCGCCGCGCTCGGCGTGGAGCTCCCGGGGCCGTTCCCACCCCACGACCCCCTCGACGCGGTGATCGTGCACGGGGGCACCGCCCGCACGTCCGGCTGTCTGCCCCGCGACGCCGATGGCACGCTGCGGGCGACCGGGCTCGTTGGCGGCGCCGTGACCGCCGACGTCGGGCAGGAGTGCGCGGCGCTCTGCGCCCAGAACGCGCTGTCGCTGCTGCGGGCCGCGCTGGGGAACCTCGACGTGATCGACCGGCTCCTCACGCTCAGCGTCTTCATCGCCAGCACCGCCGGCTTCGCCGAGCAGCCTCGGGTCGCCGACGGCGCCAGCCGGTTCCTCGTCGACGTCTTCGGCGACGCCGGGCGTCACACCCGCTCGGCCATCGGCGTCGCGGCGCTGCCGCGCGGCGCGCCGGTCGAGGTCGAGCTCATCGCGTCGCTCCGGGAGGAGGAGGGCTGATGGCCCCTCGCATCACGATCATCGGGGGCGGGAGCTACCAGTGGGTCCCGAAGCTGCTCATCGACGTCGCCAACACCCCGGTGCTGCACGAGGCCGAGATCGTGCTCGAGGACCTCGACCCCGCGCCGCTGCCCCGCATGGTCGAGCTCGTCGAGCACATCGCCCGGCTGCGCCGGATCCCGCTCCACGCTCGCTCCACCACCGACCAGCGGGCCGCGCTCGAGGGCGCCGACTACGTGGTCGTGAACATCTCGACCGGCGGGTTCGAGTCGATGCTCCACGACCTCGAGATCCCGGCCCGGTACGGGATCCGCCAGTCGGTCGGTGACAGCGTCGGGCCAGGCGGCGTGCTGCGGGCGCTGCGGAACATCCCGGTGTTCGCGGGCATCGCGGCCGACATGGAGGCCGTGTGCCCCGACGCCTGGATGCTGAACCTCACCAACCCGATGACCACCATCTGCCGGGCGGTGACGAAGGCCTCGAAGATCCGCACCGTGGGCCTCTGCCACGAGGTCACCGGCATGCAATTCGCGCTCAGCATGCTGCTCGACCGCAGCTTCCTCGAGATCGCCCCGACCGTGGCGGGAGTGAACCACCTGCCGGTGATCTCGGCCCTCGACGTCGGCGGGGACGACGGCCTCGGTCTGCTCGCCGAGCTCCTCGACCACGAGGCGGAGCGGGCCGACGACCCGCTGCCGGCCGACTTCGCCGACCACCTCGAGCACGGCGAGCGCACCGTCGGCGACCTGCTCGCGCACCATCGGGTGAAGCTCGAGCTGTTCCGGCGCTTCGGCGTCCTCCCCGCGGCCGGCGACCGCCACCTGGTCGAGTTCTTCGCCGGGTTCCTCACCGAGGAATCGGGCTGGGGCGAGCGGTGGGGCGTGCACCTGACGACGATCGAGGACCGCGAGCGCTCCCAGGCGCACTTCGTGCACGAGGTCGACGACCTCCTCGCCGCCGACACCGTGGACGAGATGCCCTCGGGCGAGATGGTGGCGCCGGTGATGATGTGCATGCTCGAGAACCTGCCCGGCTGGTTCCCGCTCAACATCCCGAACCACGGCCAGGTCGCCGACCTGCCGCCCGACGTCGTCGTCGAGAGCATGTGCGTCGCCGACCGCGACGGCGTGCGGGGTCGCGACGTCGTCACCCTGCCGCCCGCCCTCGCCGAGACGCTGCACCGGGTCAGCGCGGCCCAGGAGCTGACGGTCGAGGCCGGGCTCACCGGCAGCCGGGAGCGGGTGATGGAGGCGCTGCTCGTCGACCCGCTGGCGGGCCGCATCGACTACGACGCCCTGGGCGCGATGGGCGACGAGATGCTGGCGGCGACGAAGCGGTGGCTCCCGCAGTTCGCCTGATGGCGGCCCGGTCGTTCGTCGTCGACCAGGCGACGGTCCGCGTGCACGACACCGCGGGCGACCTGGCCCGCGACGCGGCCGCCGAGGCCGCCGACACCATCGCGGCCGCGACCGCCGCCCGGGGGACCGCCCACGTCATGTTCGCGACCGGCAACTCCCAGCTGGCGTTCCTCGACGCGCTCACGGGCCGCGACGACGTCGACTGGTCGAGCGTGGTCGGATACCACATGGACGAGTACGTCGGGATCGACGCCGACCACCCGGCCTCGTTCCGGCGGTACCTCCGGGAGCGGATCGTCGACCGCGTGCACCCCCAGCGCTTCCACTACCTCGCCGGCGACAGTCCCGACCCCGCCGGCGAGTGCCGGCGGTACACGTCGCTGCTGGCCGGGCACCGGCTCGATCTGTGCTGCCTCGGGATCGGTGAGAACGGCCACCTGGCGTTCAACGACCCGCCGGTCGCCGACTTCGACGACCCCGAGACGGTGAAGGTCGTCGAGCTCGACGAGCGGTGCCGCCGCCAGCAGGTGGGGGAGGGGCACTTCCCCTCCGTCGAGGCGGTGCCGCCGCGCGCGCTCACGGTGACGATCCCCGGCCTCCTGGCGGCCCGGTGGGTCCTCGCGGTCGTGCCCGACGCGCGCAAGCGGGGGCCGGTGCTCGTCGCGCTCACCGGTCCGGTGGGCACCGACTGCCCGGCGTCGATCCTGCGTACCCAGCCCCACGTCCTCCTGGAGCTCGACGCCGAGTCGGCCGCGGGGCTCGACCGGTGACCGCCCCCGAGTTGGGTGTCGTCAGCTTCCCGTCCCCGGCCGAGCTCCGGCAGCGGCTGCCCCGCCTGCTGGCCGGGATCGTCGTCCTCGCGGGCGGCATCGCGCTCATGCTCCAGGCCCGGCTCGGCGTCTCCGCCTACGACGTGCTGCACCAGGGCCTGAGCAAGCTCACCGGGCTCAGCTTCGGGACCGTCGTCGTGCTGCTCGGCCTCGCCATCCTCGTGGTGTGGATCCCGATCGGCCAGCGGTTCGGCATCGGGACCGTCGTGAACACGGTCACGGTGGGCTTCATCGTCGACGCCTTCGTCGGCGTGCTGCCGGCGCCCGGCGCGCTGGCGCTGCGGTGGCCGATGCTGCTCGGCGGGATCGTCATCACCGCGTTCGGCATGGGCCTCTACATCGGGGCCGGCCTCGGGCCCGGGCCCCGCGACGGGCTCATGACCGGGATCGCGGCCAAGGGCTACC
>CALEYV010000137.1 GCA_937927875.1 uncultured Actinomycetes bacterium
TGGTCCAGGAGATGGTCGCCGACTCCTACATCGACCTCGAGCAGTTCCGGCTCCTGGTGCTGCAGACAGCGTGGAAGATCGACCAGGTCGGCGGTCACAAGGCCCGCACCGAGATCGCAGCGGTGAAGGTGCTGACGCCGAAGGTGTTGCACGACGTCGTGTACCGCGCCCTGCACGTGCACGGCTCGCTCGGCGTCTCGAACGAGATGCCGCTAGCCGGCATGTGGGCGATGCTCCCCGTCATGGGAATCGCCGACGGGCCGACCGAAGTGCACAAGGTGACGATCGCCCGGCAGGTGCTGAAGCGGTACCAGCCGTACGAGGGGCTGTGGCCGCCAGAGCATCTGCCGGAGCGGCGGGCCGAGGCCCGCAAGCGGTTCGCGCACCTGCTGGAGCACGAGGCCGCCCAGCTGTGAGCGAGCTGGCGCCCATCTGGGAGCAGGTCGACGACGACGAGGCCCGCACCGCCGGGCTCGTCGATCCCGCCTCGCTCGGTGCCTGGATGGACGCGCGCGACCTCCCGGGGTCAGGGGAGCCGGTCGAGATCCGGTTCATCAGCGGCGGCTCGTCGAACGAGATCTTCGAGGTGCGCCGGGGCGAGCACCGCATGGCGCTGCGCCGGCCGCCCCGGGTCGTGCCGGAGGGTCGCAACGCGACGATGCTGCGCGAGTACCGGGTGCTCGAGGCCCTGAACGGCACCGACGTCCCGCACCCGGAGGCGATCGCGGCCTGTGACGACGAGGGTGTCATCGGCGCCGCCTTCTACCTGATGGGCCACGTCGACGGCTGGTCGCCGATGAGCTACGGCCGCACCTGGCCCGCGCCCTTCGACACCGACCTCGAGGCCCGGGCCGGGCTCGGGATCCAGCTCGTCGACGGGATCGCGCGGCTCTCCCGCGTCGACTGGCGGGCCAAAGGCCTGGAGGACTTCGGGAAGCCGGACGGCTTCCTCGAGCGCCAGGTCGACCGGTGGCTCGCGCACCTCGAGCGCAACAACTGCCGCCCCCTGCCGGGAACCGACGAGACGGCGGCCTGGCTGCGCGGCCACATCCCGTCGACCTACGAGCCGGGGATCATCCACGGCGACTACCAGTTCGCCAACGTGATGTACGCCCACGGCGCGCCGGCGCGGCTGGCCGCGATCGTCGACTGGGAGATGACCACGATCGGCGATCCGCTCCTCGACCTGGGCTGGGTCACCATGAGCTGGCCGCGGGAGGGCGAGGACGCCTCCCAGAGCGGCTACGTCGATATGGTCGGGATGCCGTCCCACGAGGCGCTCCTCGCACACTACGAGGAGGTCAGCGGCCGCTCGACCGGTGACATCGACTACTACGAGATCCTGGCTCGGTTCAAGCTCGCGATCGTGCTCGAGGCGCAGTACGCACGCCTGAAGGCCGGACGCGCCGACAACCCGAAGATGGAGGCGTTCGGTCCCATCACGCTTGACCTGATGGCAAATGCCGCCGCACACGCCTCCAGGGCCGGTTGAAACAGAATCCGCCCGACCGTCGAGCCGCGACCGTCCGACCTGCACCGCGCGGGGCAACGGTCGCACACGGTTTGCGGCTTCGATTCGGTTCCTAGCGATCAGGGCCGCGAGGGCCCGGAGTTGGCCGGGCGTGGTCGAGCACCTCCGGGTTCACCACGTTGGTTGGGCTTCCGGCCGCGTAGGCGTTGATCTGGTCGAAGATGTCGGCGAACTGCAGTTCCCATTCGTCCCGCGTGACGTAGCCGAGGTGCGGCGTGCAGACGACGTTCTCGAGCCTGAGGAGCGGGTCGGTGGGGTCGAGGACCGGCTCGTTCTCGTACACGTCGACGGCGGCGAAGCCGGGGCGACCGGCCTGCAGCGCCGCGACGAGCACACCCGGCTCGACGAGGCCGGCGCGGCTCGCGTTCACGAGCAGGGCGGTGGGCCTGATGGCGGCGAGGTCGGACGCCGTGACGATGCCACGAGTGGACGGGACAAGCCGCAGATGCAAGGACAGCACGTCGCTGCGCTCGAACAACGCGGTCTTGCTCTCCGCGACCGCGCGTCCACCTTCCGCGGCTTGCTGCCGGGACAGTTCCGACGACCACACCAGCACGTTCATGCCGAATGCCTCGCCGTACCCGGCGACGACCCTGCCGATGCGGCCGTAGCCGAAGATGCCCAGCGTCTTGGACCGGAGCGTGCGCCCGATATCGGTCTGCCAGCGACCGGCTCGCATTGCATTGACCTGCGCTGGGATCTGTCGCATCGCGCTGAGCACCAACGCCCACGTCAGCTCGGCGGCCGCGTAGGACGGTGAGCCAGCGTGAAGATCAGAGGAGACGACGATCCCGAGCCGTGTGCACGTGTCGACGTCGATATGTGGGAACGCACTGCGTTGGCTGATCAGGAGCAGCTTCGGGAGGCGCTCCAGGAGGGCGGTCCGGATCTCGGTGCGCTCACGGATGAGAACGACCGCCTCGGCATCGCGCAGGCGCACGGCCAGGTCGTCGACGTCCGGCGCGTGGTCGGTCCAGACCGTGACGTCATGCCCGTCGAGCTTTCGGAAGCACGCCAGGGTTCGCAGGGTGTCGAAGTAGTCGTCGAGGATCGAGACCCTCACTTCCGTCTCCTCGGTTGGAGCCTCGCATCGGCGCGACACATCGACTGACCAGCACCGCATTGTCGCAGGCTCAGCGATGGCGGGAGCCGGTTCAGTGGCGCGGCAGCCCCAAGATCCTGGTCGCGAGGATGTTCTTGTTGACCTGGGTCGTGCCGCCGGCGATCGTGTGCGACCGCGCCATGACCCGGTCCCGGCCCCACTCGCCGGCGTTGGCATCGGGGCCGAGCACGTCGCCCGACACCTCGGCCACCAGCTGCTCGGTCTCGCTCCACACCAGCTTGGCGATGCTCCCCTCGGGGCCGAGCGGCCGGCCGTGGAGCTGGCCCGAGATGGCGCGGTCGGCGACCAGCTTCAGCAGCTCCGCGTGGACGTACGCGCGTGCGAGGCGCTGGCGCAGCGCCGCGTCGTCGCTCGCCATCCGGCCGTCCCCGAGCGGGGTGCGCCGCGCCAGCTCGAGGAGCCGGGCGACTTTCGCCCGCAGCCCGAGGTGCAGCGTCGCCACGCCGCCCCGCTCGTGGGCGAGCGTCGTCATGGCCACCCGCCAGCCCTCGTTCACCGGGCCGAGGGTCTGCTCGCCGGGCACGCGGACCTCATCGAAGAAGATCTCGTTGAACTCCCGCTCGCCGGTGATGGTCACCAGCGGCCGCACCTCGACCCCGGGGCGGTGCAGGTCGACGAGCAGGCACGTGATGCCGCGGTGCTTCGGCGCCTCGGTGTCGGTGCGGACCAGCAGCTCGCACCAGTCGGCGACGTGGGCGAGCGTGGTCCAGATCTTCTGGCCCGTCACGACCCAGTCGTCGCCGTCCCGCACCGCCCGGGTGCGCAGCGACGCCAGGTCCGACCCGGCGTCGGGCTCCGAGAACCCCTGGCACCACACGTCGTCGCCGCGCCGCATCCGGGGGAGCAGCTCCGTCCGCTGGGCCGGGGAGCCGTGGGCCATGAGGGCGGGCGCGATGTTCGGGATCCCGATGACGTTGATCGGCCCCGGCACGCCGGCTCGGTGCAGCTCCTCGCTCCAGACCAGCTGCTCGAGGACACCGGCCCCGCGTCCCCCGTACTCGGTCGGCCAGGCGACGACGGCATAGCCGGCGTCGGCGAGCTCGCGGTTCCAGGCCCGCAGCCGCTCGAAGCGCTCCGAGCCGGGGTCCAGGCCGGTGGCGGTGCCGAGCGCTCGGACCTGGTCGGTGGCGTGCTCGTCGAGCCAGGCCCGCAGCTCGGCGCGGAACGCCTGCGCCTCGGGCGGATACGTGAAGTCCAAGGCTCAGCCGTCGAGGCCGCCGGCGGCGAGTCGCGCCTCGACCTCGCGCTGGCGAGCGACGTTCTCGGTGTGCAGCTCGTCGGTGGTCTTCACCCGGCCGTCGACCTTCAGCTCGCCCATCACGTGCACCGCACCGAGCGTCTCGTGCAGGTACTCGGGGCTCTCCCCGGTGGGGATGAACCAGCCGGTCGGGCACATGGTCAGCACCTCGACGAACGAGAAGCCGTCCCCCCGCCGCTGCGACTCGAGGGCGCGGCGCACCATCTTCTTCGTGCGCGCGACCGCGCCGGCGTTGTGCACCGAGCCCCGGGCGACGTAGCTGGCGCCCTCGAGGCGGCTGATGAGGTCCCCGATCAGGATCGGGTAGCCGTGGTACTCGGCCTCCCGGCCGTCGATGGTGTTCTTGGTGCGCTGCCCGAGGACGGTCGTCGCGGTCATGTGGCCGCCGGTCTCGCCGAACACCCCGTTGTTCAGCAGCACGCACGTGACCGCCTCACCCCGGGCCGCAGTGTGCAGCACCTCCTGGAGGCCCTCGTTCACCATGTCGCCGTCGCCCTGGAGCGTGAACACGACCGCGTCGGGGCGCATGCGCTTGATCCCGGTCGCGACCGACGGCGCCCGGCCGTGGAGCGCCTGGACGAGGTCGACGTCGATGCTGGTCGTGAACGCGGTGTAGCAGCCGATGCCGACCACGCCGATGGTCTGGGTCGTCACCTCGAGGTCGGTGATCGTGTCGAGCAGGCAGCGCAGGGCCAGCGGCTCGCCGCAGCCGGGGCAGAGATGGTGCTCACCGGTGAGCAGCAGGTCGGGCGTGAGGTCACCGACCCGCCGGGCCCCGCTCGGCTCGGTGGAGGTGTCGAGGGTGGGCATCGGGCGTCTCCCTACCAGAGCGTTCGCTCGTTGTCGGGCAGCGGCGGCAGCGCCGCGTCCGCGCCGCCCCGGTGGACCGCCAGCACCCGGTCCCGGATGGTCTCGACGTCGAGGAGCCGCCCGACCCCGAAGCCGGAGCCGTCGGTCGAGATCCCCCCGATCCCCACCACCGGCGCCCGGCCGAGGACGGCCAGGCGCACGTCGTCGATCAGCTGGCCCGCGCTCAGCTCGAACACCGCCACCGTGCGCGCCCCCGCGGCGGCCGCCACCGCGTCGGCCGGGAAGGGCCACAGCGTGATCGGCCGCACGAAGCCGACCCGCTCGCCCGCCTCCCGCAGGTCGCGCACCACCGACCGCACGAACCGGGCCGGGCTGCCGAAGGCGACGACGACCGTCTCGGCGTCGTCGAGGTAGCCGGTCTCGGCCCGGGCCTCGGTGCGCTCGATCTCGTGCTGCTTGGCGACGATGCGGCGCAGGTGGGCCTCGATCCCGATCGGCTCGGCGCCGAACTTGGCCAGCCCGAGCGGCGAGAGCAGCTTGGCGTGGCCGGTGCCGGTGGTCGCGCCGTCGACGGCCCAGTCCTTGTCGGGGACCGGCCCGAAGTCGATCGGGTCCACCGACACCGATTCCTCGACGTGGGCGGTCAGGTAGTCGCCGTACACGAGCACCGGGTTGCGCCACCGGTCGGCGAGGTGGAAGGCGAGCTGGGTCAGCTCCACCGCCTCGGTGATGTCGACGGGCGCCAGCACCAGGTGCCGGTAGTCGCCGTGCCCGCCGCCCCGGGTGGCCTGGAAGTAGTCGCCCTGGCCGCGGGCCAGGTTGAAGATCACGAGCGGCAGCTCGGCCAGCGTGATCTCGGCGAACGACTCCTGCATGAGCGACAGCCCCTGGCCGGTCGACCCGGTGGCGGCGCGGGCGCCGGTGGCGAGCGCCCCCCACGCCATCCCGACCGCCTCGAGCTCGCTCTCGGCGTTGATGCAGGTGCCCCCCACCTCGGGCAGGTACCGGGCGAAGTGCTCCAGCACCTCGGTGAACGGCGTCATCGGGTAGCCGGCGAAGAACCGGCAGCCGGCCGCGATCGAGGCCAGCGCGATGGCCTCGCTGCCCTCCATGAGGCGCCGCTCGGCGCCGCGGACCGCGATCGTCGTCACGACGCCACCTCCGTCACCACCGGCTGGTCGTACCGGTAGACCTCGAAGCAGAAGTCGGGGCACACGAACAGGCAGGCCGCGCACCCCGTGCAGCCCGGCTCGAGGAGGGGGGAGTGGAACCCAGCCCGGTTCAGGTCGCTGCCCATGGTGAGGACCCGGGGCGGGCAGGCGGTGATGCAGAGCTCGCAGCCCTTGCAGGCCTCGGTGTCGATCCGCACCGTGCCCCGGCTCGTGATCGTCGTCACGCCGATGCCGCCTCGCGCTGCCAGGCCGGGACCGCCAGCGGCTCGACGCGGTCGAGCCCGGCGCGCAGCGCCCGCTCGTTCACCTCGAGGTGCTGGCGTCGATAGGCGGGGACGGACTCGCGCATCCCGCCGAGCAGCGCGTCGACGCCGACCACGCCGGTCAGCCCGACGTAGGCGCCGAGGATCACCATCGACGCCGCCAGCTCGTTGCCGGCCGCGGCGGCGAGCTCGCCGGCCGGGATCCGGCGCACCGTGAAGCGCTCGTCGAGGGGGGCGGCGAAGGTGGCGTCGTTCACGACCACCAGGGCGCCGTCCACCACCTTGGGCGCGACCGGCGACCAGTAGCGGTCGTGCATGGCGATCGCCGACCAGGCTCGTGACACCAGCGGCGGGGCCTGGATGGGCGCGTCGCCCACGACCACGGTGGCGTCGGTGTTCATCCCCCGCATCGCGCCGCCGTAGACGCCGAAGAGCAGGACGTGCCGGTCCTCGAGGACGGCGGCCCGGGCGAGGACCTGCGCCGCCAGCTGGACGCCCTGACCGCCGATGCCGGTGAGGAGGACCTCGCGCTCGGTCACGGGCGCGACGCTCCGATGCCGCGCAGCGCGAACGCGACGAGGTGGGCGACGTCGTCGCGGGTGGGGGGCTGGCGGCGCACGATCGCGTCTTCGGTCGCGGCCATGGCCAGGTGGTAGATGGCGTCCGCATCCCGCCCGGGATCGCCACCGGCGTCGGCGACCGCGGCCCGCAGCGGCGCGATGACCTGCTCGCGCTGGCTCGCGGTCGCCTCCGGGTACCGGGCCGCCAGCCGGGCGCCGTTCACCGCGAACGGCCGCGTGTTGGCGGCCGCCTCGGCGTTGCGGGCCTGCTCCAGCAGCCCCTCCACCCAGGCCCGCACCGCGTCGGCACCGGGGCTCGCCTTCGTCATGCGGCGCTCGAGCGTCTCCACGAGCCGCCGCCGACCGTCGTCGAGGACCGCGACCAGCAGCTCGTCCTTGGTGCGGAAGTGGCGGTAGAACGCCTGGTTCGAGAGGCCGGCGGCCTGGACGATATCGCTGACCCGGGGGTCCAGCGACTCGGTCCGGCGCATCACCGCGTAGGCGGCGTCGACGAGCCGGCGGACCTCGTCGGCGTAGGCCGCCGCCCGCTCCTCGAGGGTCCGGGCCGCCACCGCCCGCTCGACCGGAACGACGTTCTGCACTGTCAGAACCCTATTCCAGCCTTTGGGGACGGGGCAACCCGGTCGAGCCGGTGCCGGTACCGTGCGGAGCCGAGGGGGACCGCATGGCACTCGAGCTCGACCTGCGCGGGGTCGCGGACGACCGGGCCCGCCGCTACGTCGCCGACGGGTCCTGGACCGACGACACCCTCGGGTCGATCCTCGCCACCGGGCTGACCGACGCCCCCGACACCACCCTCGCCGTCTACTCCCAGACCCGACCCTGGCGCGGCACGTTCGGCGACGGCTTCGATCTCGCCCGCCGCGTCGCCGCCGGGCTGCGAGCCGCGGGCGTCGGGCCCGGTGACCCGGTCGCGTTCCAGCTCCCGAACTGGATGGAGGCCGCGGCGACGTTCTGGGCCATCGCCCTGCTCGGCGCGGTCCCGGTCCCGATCGTCCACTTCTACGGCCCGAAGGAGGTCGGGTTCATCCTCGAGCAGTCGGGCGCCCGCGTCCTCGTCACCGCCGACCGCTTCGGCCACCTCGACTTCCTCGCCAACCTCGAGACGCTCCGGCCGACGCTCGCCGCGCTCGAGCACGTCTACGTCGTCGGCGGCGACGCGCCGAGCCCCGCCCAGCCGTTCTCGGTGCTGACCGCGGCGGATCCGGTCGAGGGCCCCGTCCCCACCGACCCCGCCGCGCCCGCGCTCATCGCCTACACGTCGGGGACGACCGCCGATCCGAAGGGCGTCGTGCACTCGCACCGCACCATCGGGTTCGAGATCCGCCAGCTCGCCGCCATGCAGGCCAGTCGCGGCCGGCCCGCGCTCGTCGGCGCGCCGGTCGGCCACGGCATCGGGATGCTGTCCGCGCTGCTGATCCCGGTGTGGCGGCGCGATCCCATCCACCTCATCGACGTCTGGGACCCGGGCCGGGTGCTGGCGACGATGCTCGACCAGCAGATCACGAGCGGGAACGGGGCCACCTACTTCCTGATCAGCCTCCTCGACCATCCCGACTTCAGCGAAGAGCACCGCGCGCTGATGACCTACATCGGCCTCGGCGGGTCCGCGGTCCCGGCCGCGGTGGGGGAGCGCTGCGCGGCGATGGGGATCTCGACCGTGCGCAGCTTCGGGTCGACCGAGCACCCGTCGATCACCGGGATGAAGCACCAGGACACGCCGCTGGCCAAGAAGATCCACACCGACGGGCGTCCGCTCCCGGGCGTCGAGATCGAGCTGCGCGACGAGGGCGGCCAGGCCGTCGGCCTCGGCGAGCCGGGGGAGATCTGGAGCAAGGGCCCCGACTGCTTCGTGGGCTACACCGACTCCGCCCTGACCGCGGCCGCCTTCGACGGCGACGGCTGGTTCGGCACCGGCGACGTCGGCGTGCTCGACGCCGACGGCTACCTGTCGATCGTCGACCGCAAGAAGGACATCATCATCCGGGGCGGCGAGAACATCAGCGCCCTCGAGGTCGAGGAGCAGCTCCTCCACCTGCCGGCCGTCGCCGAGGCGGCGGTCGTCGCCGCCCCCGACACTCGACTCGGCGAGCACGCGGCCGCGTTCGTCCGGATGCAGCCCGGCGCGACGCCGCCGTCGCTGGAGGCGGTGCGCGCGCACCTGGAGCAGGTCGGGCTGGCCCGCCAGAAGTGGCCGGAGGAGATCCGTGGCGTCGAGGACTTCCCCCGCACCGCGTCCGGCAAGGTCCAGAAGTACGTGCTGCGCGAGCGGCTCCGGCGCGAAGCCGCCTCGGCGTGACTCAGCCCGACCGCTCGTCGCCGAGGTAGCCGGCCACGAGCTCGGTGGCGGCCTCCTTCGCCGGGCCACCCCACACCCGCCGCCCGCGGCGGAGGATGATCGCCGTCTCCGCGAACGCGAGGGCCCGCTCGACGTACTGCTCGATGAGCAGCACGGCCACTCCCTCCCGACGGGCCCGGGCCAGGCCGTCGAAGACCAGCTCGACGACGATCGGCGCCAAGCCGAGCGACATCTCGTCGGCGATGAGCAGCCGGGGCGGTGCCGCCAGCACGCGGGCGAGGCTCAGCATCTGCTGCTCGCCCCCCGACAGCGTGCCCGCGGGCTGGGTCCGACGCTCGGCGAGGATCGGGAAGGCGTCGAAGGCGCGGTCGAGCGCGGCGGCGCGCTCGCGACGCGGCACCGGGTACCGGAGCCGCACCCGGAGGTTCTCGAGGACGCTCAGGTGGGGGAAGATCGCCCGGCCTTCGGGGACGTACGCGAGGCCGAGCCGGGTCAGCCGGTGCGCGGCCCAGCCGGTCACGTCCCGACCGTCGAAGCGGATGGTGCCGCCAGCCGGCCGCGCCCGCCCGCCGATGGCGGCCGCCAGCGAGCTCTTCCCGGCCCCGTTGGGGCCGAGGACCGCCACCGCGCCGCCGGGCGGCACCTCGACGCTGACGCCGAACAGCGCCTGCGCCTCGCCGTAGCGGACGTCGAGCCCGTCGACCGAGAGCAGCGGCTCCGTCATCGGGTCACCGCGCCGTCCGTCGGGGTGCCGAGGTAGGCGGCCTGCACGGCCGCGTCGGCCCGGATCGACGCCGGCGGGCCGTGGGCGATGACCCGGCCGAAGTCGAGGACGGTGACGTCGTCGCAGAGCTCGAGCACCAGCTCAACGTCGTGCTCGACGAGCACGAACGCGACGCCCCGCTCGGACCGCGCGGTGCGCAGCGCCGCGCCGACCTGCCGAGTCTCGTGGACGTCGAGTCCCGACGTGGGCTCGTCGAGCAGCACCACCCGGGGCTCGGTGGCGAGCGCCCGGGCCAGCTCGACGATCCGGCCCGTTCCGAGCGGGATCATCGAGACCGGCAGGGACGCCACGTCGCGCAGCTCGAGCAGCTCCAGGAGGCCGTCGACTGCGGCGTCCTCCCCCGGCGACGGGCGTCGACCGAGCCCGGCCGCGTCGCGGAGCAGGCTGCGGTCCCGGCCCTCCCGCACCCGTCGCGCCACCACGAGGTGCTGGCGCACGGTCAGCTCGGTGAACAGCTCGAGACGCTGGAACGTGCGCGCCAGCCCGAGGCGGGCCCGGCGTTGCGGGGTGGCGCGCGTGACGTCGATCCCGGCCAGCCGGACCCGGCCCCGACCCGGGTGCTGGAGCCCGGACAGGACCCCGAACAGGGTCGTCTTCCCGGCCCCGTTCGGACCGACGAGCCCGACGATCGACCGCTCGGGAACCGCCAGGTCGACCGCGTCGAGGGCGACGATGCCGCCGAAGCGGACCGAGACGTCGTCGGCGGCGAGCAGCGGGTCCGTCATCGGACGGGCGGCTGGGTGAGCGCCAGCGTGCCGCGGCCGCCGCGTGCTCGCCGGGTCGCGTTCACGACCGTGAAGATGATCCCGCGCGGCTCGCGGGCCAGCCCGATCGCGCCGAGCCCGAACAGCAGGGTCGGCACGTCGGCCCAGCTGGCGGGGAGGTGCTCGGCGACGAGCTGCGGCACGACCGCGAAGAGCAGGCCCGCGACGAGCGCCCCGACCACCGAGCGGACGCCCCAGGTGGCGACGATGGCGAGCCACACGATGCCGATCAGGACGTTGAAGCTGTTCGGCGACGCCCGCCCGATGGTGATGGCGAAGAGCGCGCCCCCGAGCCCGGCGACGAACGAGCTCGCGGCGAAGGCGAGGAGCTTGGCCCGCACGACGCTGACGCCGGTGGTCGCCGCGGCCTGCTCGCTGGAGCGCATCGCGGCGAGCACGAGCCCGGTCGTCGCCCGCCGCAGGTTGACGGCCACGAGCGCGACGACGCAGAACACGGCCGCCAGCAGCAGGAAGAAGCTGGTGCGGTCGTTGAAGTCGATGCCGAGCAGCATCGGCCGGCCGAGCTGGATCCCGGCGCCGAACTGGTCGAACTCGTGGCGGGCGAAGACGAGCTGCTCGACGAGGAGCGCGAAGGCCAGCGTCGCGAGCGCCAGGTAGACGTCCCCGAGCCGCAGGCTGAGCGAGGCGACGAGCAGCCCGACCGGGACCGCGACGAGCGCGCCGGCGAGGATCGCCGGGCCGAGCGGCCAGCCGACGCTCGACGAGAACGGGTTCGGGACCTGCCACCCGAAGATGCTCGAGTGCGTCGCGAGCGCGGCGGTGATGAGACCGCCGATGCCGGCCAGCGTGGCCTGGACGAGGGAGAGCATCCCGCCCTCGCCGGTGACGATCGTGAAGGTCAGGAAGAGGACGGCCAGCGCCACGCCCTGGCTCACCACCCCGATCCAGAAGCCGTTGAGCCAGAGCGGCACCGAGAACAGGGCGACCGCGACGATCCCCGGGCCGACCGCGGCCCGCCAGCCGCGGGGTGGTGGCGGCGCCGGTACCTCGCGCTCGACCGGGCCGGCCCGCAGGTCGACCTCGAAGCGCTCGCGTCCGAGCCCTTGATAGAGGAGGAGGCACAACAGCATCACGACGAACGGCACGCTGGGCCGGAACCCGGTGGTCAGCACCCCGTGCGCGGGCAGGAAGTCCACCGAGATGCCCAGGATCAGGCCGATCACCAGGGCGCCGGCGAACGTGAGCGGCAGGCTCGTGAGGCGCCCGACCACCGCCGCCGCCAGCGACACCACGAGCAGGAGCGTGAACTCGAGGTCGGCGAGCCCGAGGATCGGGGTGAGGAGGATCCCGGCCAGGCCGGCGAGCGCGGTGCCCACCATCCACGAACCCGCGGTGACGAGCGTCGTGTTGATCCCGGACACCTCGGCCGACCGGGGCGAGTCGACGCTGGCCCGGGTCGCCAGCCCGATCGGCGTCGCCCGCAGCAGCGCGGTCATGCCGACCACGACGACGACCGCGCCGGCGAGCACCGCGATCTGGTTGGCGTTGATCGAGACGTCGAGCGCGCTGAGGTGGAAGACCGAGGCCGGCAGCTTGGCGAGCCCCTGGGGCGCGTTGATCTCACCCTGGCTGAACGGGAACACCAGGCGCACCGCGGCCGGCAGTGCGACCCAGAGACCGACGGTGGCAAGGAAGCGGGTCGTCGGCGGCGCGTGCGTCAGGCGGCGGAACAGGACCGCCCAGAGGAACAGCCCCAGCGCGGGCGCGAACACGAGCAGGCTCACCGCGGCCGAGGGCAGGATCGACCAGCCCTGCTCGTGGTTCAGCCAGTGGTAGAAGACGGCCACCGCGTACGCGGTGACGCCGTGGGCGAAGTTGACGACCCGCGACGACGAGTAGGTGAGCACGAGGCCGAGCGCCGAGACGGCGTAGATGCTCCCGAGCACCAGGCCCGCCAGGACGTACCCGGGCAAAGGTCCTCCGCGGTCACGACCGGGCCGGCTCCCCGAGCCGGCCCGGCACCGGACGGTTGGCTGCTACCCCTTCGCTTGCTCCGCGGGCGTGAACTTCGTGACCTTCTTCCCGTGGATCTCGGCGGTGGCACAGAACGGCTTGCCGTCGAACTGCGGCACGAAGGTCGCGTTCATGACCTGCATGAAGTAGACGCACCGGAACGGACGCCCGAAGATGTCACTGAAGTCGACCGGCGGGTTGAAAGCCCCGTGTGCGGTCCAGCCCTTCTCGAGGCGCAGGTTCGTGATGAAGCCCTTGCGGGTCGGGCAGCTGACGCCGGCCGCCTTGATCCCCTCGAGGAAGGTGTCGGCCGAGAGCCACCCGATGTAGGAGACCTCGCTCTCGGCGAACTTCCCGGCCTTGTCCATCTGGGCCTTGTAGGTGACGAACGCGGGCGGGTTCTGCTCGAACGGGGCCGCCTCGATGCCGAAGTACGCGCCCTCGATACCAGGTAGGTGCAGGATCCGCGTGTCCTCGGCGGCCGGGAACAGCAGCACCTTCACCTTGTAGTTGTCCTGGTCGAGCGCCGAGGCCAGCGCGGTGTCCTGCAGGAAGTCCATCCCGGTCGCGACCGCGTCGGCGCCCGAGTCCTTGATCTTCTGCGCCTCGGCGGTGAAGTCACGCTGATCGAGCGTCACCGAGTCGGTGTGGTACACGACCTTCATCGTCTTTCCGCCCAGCAGCTGGATCTGCTTGGCGATCTGGTCGACGAAGATCGAGCTGTTGCCCGAGTTGGCGCCGACCAGCGCCACCTTCGTGACGCCCTTGGTCTTCAGGAAGTCGAGGTTGAGGGTCGTGAAGGTGTTCACCCCGGCGTCGGGCGGGAAGCTGTTCTTCCAGCCGAACATGTTCGGGTAGGTCCCGAACGACGCCAGCCCGAGGTGCCAGCCGGTGACCGGGACCCCCTGCTGGTGCAGGTACTTGGCGCTCGCGTCGGCGGACAGGCTGTTCTCGACGATGCCGAACACGCCGTTCTGCTCGTTGAGCTGCTGGGCGGCGGTCACGTTGCGGGCCGGGTCGCCGACGTCGTCGACCGACGTGAACGTGATCTTGCGGGGGCCGAGCTCGTTGGTCGAGTTGGCGAGGTCGAAGCGGGCGCGCATGCCGTCCTCGGAGCTCGCGAACGACGGTGCGCTGGGGCCGGTCTTGGGGAGGATGGCGCCGACCTTGATCTCGGTGGCGCTCACGCCCGGATCGTTCGTGCACGGGCTCGGTGGCTTGACCGGCTTCAGGTTCTTGAACTGCCCCGAGCCGCCGGACCCGCTGCTCCCGCCGGAGCCGGCCGCGGCGGCCGTCCCGACCAGGCCTGTCGCGCCCAGCGCGACCACGAGCGTGACGGCGAGCGCGACCCGTCGAACCAGCATCCGTTCCCCCCTCCGCCAGGCCGGCCTGACACCGGCGTCAGCGATGGGCGCAGTATCGCACCGGCGACCGAGCCTGCGCTCAGGGCCGCGCCGCGGCGAGGCGCTCGACGATGAGCCCGCGCTGGATCTGGCCCGTCGCCGGCGTGCGCGGCAGCTCCTCGACGAGCTCGAGCCGGCGCGGGTGCTTGAACGCGGCCAGTCGCCCCTCGCAGTGGCTGCGGAGCCGCTCGACGCTCAGTTCGTCCCGGCGTCCGGCGGCCGGGACCACGACCGCGCAGATGACCTCGCCCCAGCGGACGTCGGGGACGCCCACCACCGCCACCTCGGCGACCGCGGGGTGGGCCGCGAGCACCGTCTCCACCTCGCCGGGCGCCACCGTCTCGCCCCCGGTGCGGAGGACGTCGCGGGCGCGGCCGACGATGGACAGGTAGCCCTCGTCGTCGAGCGCGCCGAGGTCACCCGTGTGGTACCAGCCGTCGCGGAGCGCAGCCGCGGTCGCGTCCGACTGCTCGAAGTAGCCGTCCATCAGCAGCTCGCTGCGGACGCACACCTCGCCGTCGTCGGCCAGCCGGACGTCGACGCCCGCGACGGGCAGCCCCACCGAGCCCGGCTTGCGCGCCAGGTCGGCATCGGCGAGCAGCGTCGCGGGGCCGGCCTCGGTCGAGCCGTAGTAGACGCGGGTGACCGTGCCCGGGAACGCATCCTTGATCGCGGCGAGCAGCTCGGGCGGCGTCGCGGACGTGCCGGTGTCGCACTCGCGCACGCTGCCGAGGTCGTAGCCGCGCCGGTCGTGGTCGAGCACCCGGCTCCACACCGCGGGGAGGCAGTAGAGGCGGCTGGCGGCGCGGCGCTGTGCGGTCTCGAGGAGCGCGGCGGCGTCGGGCGGGGCGAAATGAACGGGGAGGCGCATCTGCCACGCGTTCAGCGTCATCGACCAGCCCGACATGTGGAAGAGGGGGAACATGCAGACGGTGCCGCCGCCCCAGTCGGTGAGGAGGTTCGGGAAGCTGCGCAGGTAGCTCACCCGGTGCGAGAGGACCACGCCCTTCGAGCGGCCGGTGCTGCCGCTCGTGAAGAAGATGACGTGCGGCTGTCGCTCGTCGAGGTCCTCGGCGACGTCCGACCCGTCGTGGGCCGACGCCTCCGCGAACAGCTCGTCCTGGCCGAGGGCCTCGAACGGCGGGTCGGCGTGCGCCTCGTCGACGATGGTCAGGGCCGGCCGCGCGTAGCCGATGACCTCACTCGCCTCGTCCGGGCTGAGGCGGGCGTTCACCGGCATGAACGGGGCACCGAGCTTGGCCAGGGCGCCGAAGATCGGCATCGCGGCGAGGCTCGTCTCGCCCCACCACGCCACCCGGGCGCCCGGCTTCACGCCGCGGGCGGCCAGGGCCTGCGCCACCCGGTTCGAGCTCACCTCGAGCTCGCCGAAGGTCAGCTCGTCGGCGCCGAGCGTGGCGGCGAGGCGGCGAGGAACGACTCGTGCCGCGTGCCGGATGACGTCGCCGACCAGCAGCCCCATCGAGCCCGGAGCGTAGGGGCCCGGGGCCGGGCCGCCTCCGGCCCGAGCTGGCAATCGACAACGATTGTCGATAAACTCGCCTTGTCATGAGGACGGTGGACGACCTCACCGAGGGGTTCCGAGCGAGGGGGCTGCGCGTCACGCCCCAGCGGCAGGCGATCTTCCGGCTGCTGCAGGGCGACGTCACCCACCCGACGGTGGAGACCCTCTACGAGCGAGCCCGCACCGACATGCCCACCATCTCGCTGAAGACCGTGTACCAGACCGTGCACGATCTCGAGTCGATGGGCGAGGTCGAGCTCATCCACCTCGGCACCGGCAGCGTCCGCGTGGATCCGAACGTGGAGTCCGCCCACCACCACCTCATCTGCACCGTGTGTGGCAGGGTTCGCGACGTCCTGGTCGACGTGCGCGACCTCCGCCTGCCGGCGCGCGACCGGCGCGGCTTCACCGTGTCCGACGTGGAGGTCCACTTCCGCGGCGTGTGCGAGGAGTGCGCCCCGAGCACCGTGTCCTGAAATCGATAAGAGGCAAAGGAGCCCCACCATGCCCAAGCTCGACGGAACCAAGACCCACGACAACCTGAAGGCGGCGTTCGCCGGCGAGAGCCAGGCCAACCGCCGCTACCTCTACTTCGCCCAGAAGGCGGACGTCGAGGGCTACCCGGACATCTCGGCCCTCTTCCGGTCCGTCGCCGAGGGCGAGACCGGCCACGCGTTCGGGCACTTCGACTTCCTCGCCGAGGTCGGCGACCCGGTCACCGGCGTGTCCGTCGGCCCGACCCCGGACAACCTGAGGTCGGCCATCGAGGGCGAGACCTACGAGTACACCGAGATGTACCCCGGCTTCGCGAAGACCGCCCGCGACGAGGGCTTCGACGAGATCTCGGAGTGGCTCGAGACGCTGGCCCGGGCCGAGAAGAGCCACGCCGGCCGGTTCACGAGCGGGCTCGAGTCGGTCAAGTAGCACGCGGCAACCCCCTTCCGCGTGGACGGCCCCGGGGCGTGCCCCGGGGCCGTCGCCCGAAAGGTGCCCAGTGACGACGACGCACCTCTACGACCCGCTCGACGCCAGCTACTACGACGACGAGGCGGCGCGGGCCGAGCGCGACCGGACCTTCCAGATCTGCTCGGACTGCCGCATCTGCGTCAAGCTCTGCCCTTCGTTCAAGAGCCTGTTCCGGATGATCGACGAGCGCGAGGACGGTGCCCACGACGTCACGTTCCTGCTCGACGGTCAGCACCGGGTCGTCGTCGACGAGTGCTACCAGTGCAAGCTCTGCGCCGTCGTCTGCCCGTACACGCCCGACCAGCACCAGGAGTGGAAGGTCGACTTCCCGCGGCTGATGCTCCGGACGGCCGCCATCAACACCCGGGCGGAGGGCGCGCCGCGGAGCGCCCGGCTGCTGGCCCGCACCGACCTGCAGGGGAAGGCGGCGACGAAGCTGGCGCCGCTCGTGAACGCCATGGGCCGGGTCCGACCGGCCCGGTTCGTGCTCGAGAAGACCACCGGGATCGCCCGTGACCGCCTGCTGCCCAGCTACCCCCGGGTGCGGTTCTCGAAGTGGTTCCGCCGCCGCTCGCCGGCGCCGGCGCGGCGGGGAACGGTGGCGCTCTTCCCGACGTGCATGGTCGAGTACCAGGCGACCGAGATCGGGAAGGCCGTGGTCGGCGTCTACGAGCGCAACGGGCTCGCCTGCGAGGTGCCCGAGGGCCAGGTGTGCTGTGGGATGCCGTGGCTCGACCCCGGCGACGTGGAGCGGTTCGAGGCCCTCGCCCGCCGCAACGTCGAGGTCCTCGCCGACGCGGTGCGGCGCGGCCGGGACGTCGTCGTGCCCCAGCCGACCTGCGCGTACGTGCTGAAGAACGAGGTGCCCGACTTCCTCGGCACCGACGATGCTCGGCTCGTGGGCGAGCACACCTACGACGTCGACGAGTACCTGATGGCGCGGCACCGGGAGCAGCCCCTCGACACCGAGTTCGACGGGCCCACCTACGAGACCATCACGTGGCACGCCGCCTGCCACTACCGCGCCCAGCAGATCGGACCGAAGAGCCGCGACCTGATGGCGCTGACCGGGGCCAGCGTCACCGTCGTCGAGCGCTGCAGCGCCATCGACGGCACGTGGGGGCTGCGGGCCGAGAACGTCGCCCTGTCGCGCCGCATCGCCAAGCCGCTGATGGAGAAGCTGCAGGAGACCCCCACCGACCTCGTCGCCGGCGACTGCCACCTCGCCAACGCCGCGATCGAGGAGGCGACCGCGATGGTCCCGCTCCATCCGATCCAGGTCCTGGCCCGCGCCTACGCGCTCGACGAGGAGTAACCCGGTGCGCAAGCTCACGATGGCCGACATCAAGGACCTCCGGGAGTACGAGCGCGAGCGCGACGAGTTCTTAGCCGAGATCATCGCCACCAAGAAGCGACGCCGGATCCCGATCGGCGACCTCACGACGATCGTGTTCGAGAACGCGGCCACTATGCGGTTCCAGATCCAGGAGATGGCCCGGGCCGAGCGGATGCTGCGCGACGAGCAGATCGCCCATGAGGTCGAGACCTACAACGAGCTGATCCCGGGCGACGGCGAGCTCTCGGGGACGCTCTTCATCGAGATCGACGACGACGAGTCGCTGAACTACTGGCTGCCCCGGCTGGTCGACATCCAGGACCACGTGCACATCGCGGTCGGCGACGAGGTCGTGACCGGCCGGCCCGAGGACGTCGAGCGGCTCACCCGGCCGGACACGACAACCACCGTCCACTACCTCAAGTTCGCGTTGACGCCCCAGCAGCAGCAGGCGTTCGGGGACGGGCCGGTCCGGGTCCTGATCGACCACCCGGAGTACGAGGCCGCCACGACGCTGACCGCCGAGCAGCGCGACGAGCTGGTCGGGGACTTCGCCGCTTGAGCCTTGAGATTCGCGTCGCTCGGCTCGACCCTTCGGCGCCGCTGCCGGTCCAGGCCCACGAGCACGACGCCGGCTACGACCTGGCGGCCCGGGTCGAGGTCGTCCTCGAGGCCGGCGGCGGCCGGGCGCTGGTCCCCACCGGGCTGGCGATCGCCATCCCGCCCGGCCATGCCGGCCTGGTGCTGCCGCGCTCCGGGCTGGCGCTCCGCCACGGCGTCACCTGCCTGAACACGCCCGGGCTCATCGACTCGCAGTACCGCGGGGAGCTGAAGGTCCTGCTCGTGAACACCGACCCTCAAGTGGCCTACACGGTGCACCCCGGCGACCGGATCGCGCAGCTCGTCATCACCGCCGTCGCCGCCGTCGACTGGGTCGAGGTCGCCACGCTGGACGGCACGACGCGCGACACGTTCGGCTTCGGCTCGACCGGCCGCTGACGCGCCGGCCGCGCGCCCGATGGACCGGCGGCGCGACCGGCCGTTAGCGTGCCCCGGTGCCTCACGATCGCAAGTTCCGCTTCGGCGTCATGGCCCCCCGCGCCGAGTCGGCGACGCAGTACCGCGACGCCGCCCGCAAGTGGGAGGACCTCGGCTACTCGACGCTGTTCGTGCCCGACCACTTCGTCGACCACCCGCTCGCACCCATCCCCGCGATGGCGATGGTCGCCGAGGCCACGAAGCACCTGCGGGTCGGGTCGCTCGTCCTCGGCAACGACTACAAGCACCCGGTCGTGCTCGCCCGGGAAGCGGCGACCCTTGACCTGCTCTCCGACGGTCGGCTCGAGCTCGGCATCGGCGCCGGCTGGATGACCGCGGACTACGAGAAGGCCGGGCTGCCCCTCGACCGGCCCGGCGTGCGCGTCGACCGGCTCGCGGAGTCGGTGGCGGTGCTGAAGGCGCTCTTCGCGGGCGGCTCGACGACGTTCGCCGGCAAGCACTACCAGATCACCGACCTCGACGGCGGTCCGGCGCCGGTCCAGCAGCCCCACCCGCCGATCATCATCGGCGGCGGCGGGCGACGGGTGCTGTCACTGGCGGCCCGCGAGGCCGACATCGTCGGCATCAACGCCAACCTGCAGCGGGGGACCGCCGAGCACCCGGACACGGCGCGGTCGCTCAGCGGGGAGGCGACGGACCAGAAGCTCGCCTGGGTGCGGGACGCCGCCGGCCCGCGCTTCGACGACCTCGAGATCCAGCAGTACGCGGGGTTCGTCATGTTCACCGACGATCGCCAATCGCTGGCGGAGGCGATGGCGCCGTCGTTCGGGGTGAGCCCGGAGATGGCCCTCGAGACGCCGATCGCGATCGTCGGCACGAGCGAGCAGATGGTCGACGATCTGCTCGCCCGCCGCGAGCGCTGGCAGATGAGCTACATCGTGGTCGACGACGCCGTCGCCGAGCAGTTCTCGCCGATCGTGTCCCGGCTCACCGGGACCTAGAAGGAGCAGCCGTGGCCCACGATCGCAAGTTCCGCTTCGCTGTTCAGGTCGACGGCCCGTATGACGGCGCCGGCTGGTCGACGGTGGCCCGAAAGATCGAGGACCTCGGCTACTCGACGCTCTACATGCCAGACCACTTCGTCGACACCGAGCTGGCCCCGATGGTCGGCATCTCGTTCGCGGCCGCGGCGACCGAGCGGCTCCGGGTCGGCATGCTCGTCCTCGGGAACGACTACAAGCACCCCGCGGTCACGGCGAAGGAAGCCGCCACCGTGGACCTGCTGTCCGAGGGCCGCCTCGAGTTCGGGATCGGCGCCGGTTGGATGCAGGCCGACTACGACGCCCTCGGTCTCACCTACGACTCGGCGGGGGTGCGCATCGACCGGCTGGCCGAGGCGCTGCACATCATCAAGGGGGCGTGGGGTCCCGAACCGTTCGACCACGACGGGAAGCACTACACGATCCGCTCGTACAACGGGACGCCCAAGCCGGTCCAACAGCCGCGGCCGCCGATCGTCGTGGGTGGGGGAGGCCCCCGCCTATTGCGTCTCGCCGGCCGAGAGGCCGACATCGTGGGCATCAACCCCAATCTCCGCGCCGGGGAGATCACCGGCGACGCGCTCCAGAGCTCTCTGGCGGCCGAGACGCGCAAGAAGGTGGGATGGATCCGGGAGGGCGCGGGAGCGCGCTTCGACGACCTCGAGCTCCAGGTCCGGTACTTCATTGCGGCCATCACCAACGACGCCCGAGGCGTCGCCGACGCGGTCGCCGGTGCGGCCGGGACCACCGCCGACGAGGCGCTGGCCTCTGCGGTTGCGCTCGTCGGGACCGTCGATTCGGTCTGCGATTCGCTCGTCGAGCGGCGCGAGGAGTGGGGCGTCTCGTACGTGGTCTTGGGGCACGACACCTTCGAGGCGTTTGCCCCAGTCGTCGAGCGCCTCGCCGGGACCTAACCCGTCGGCCGTCCCCGAGAGAGGGGAAGGGGCGACCGCGTTATCCTCGTTGCCGCGCGGACGTGGCTCAGTTGGTAGAGCATCACCTTGCCAAGGTGAGGGTCGCGGGTTCGAGTCCCGTCGTCCGCTCCAAGAAGTGCTGGTCAGGCCTCCGTATCGGAGGCCTGTCGCATTCTCGGGCCGGTCGTGTCCATCCACTGTCCATCCCGGCGCCGCCGGGAGGAGACGGAGGAGGACATGCAGGGATCCCTGCGGCGCCGAGGCGCCGCCTGGCAGCTCCGCGTCTACACGGGGCGGGACGCGGTCACCGGCCACAAGCGCTGGGTCACCCGCACCGTTCGCGGCACCCGCCGGCAGGCCGAACGGGAGCTCGCGGCGATGGTTCGCACCGCCGGGGACCAGGACGGCGGCACAGGGGCCTCGGTGGCGACGTTGCTGGAGCGCTGGTTCGAGCAGATGGCTCCGGACTGGTCACCTCGCACGGTGGTCCATCACCGGTACATCCTCGACCGCTACCTCCTGCCACGCTTCGGTGACCTCGCGCTCGATCGCGTCCTTCCGGCCGAGATCGACGGGTTCTATGCCGCGCTGCGAGGCCCCTCCCGGAACCTGGCGCCCGCCACCGTGCGACGCATACACGGGGTGCTGCGTGCGGCGCTGGCGCAGGGAGTCAAGTGGGGCTGGCTGCTAGCGAACCCTGCTGACCGGGCGACGCCACCTCGCGTCGTGCCACCAGACATCCAGCCGCCCGCCATCGACGACCTGCGGCGCATACTGGCACTCGTCGACGCCAAGGACACTGCGCTCCGCACCTTCCTGAGAATGGCGATCGTCACTGGCGCCCGGCGCTCGCAGCTCCTCGGTCTCCAGTGGCGCGACGTGGACCTCGCCGGCCGGTCGGTGCTGTTCCGACGGGGTGTCGTCGACGGCCCCGACGGCGTAGCCGTCAAGAGCACGAAGAACCACCGCGCCTATCGGGTCGTTCTCGACGACGAGTCGATTGCCGACCTAGGGGCTCGGCGCCGGGAGGCCGAGAGGCTCGCTGAGGCTGCGGGTACCGAGTTCCCGGACGACGGCTTCGTCTTCTCCGGAGACGTCGATGGACGGCACCCTTGGCGACCCGATTACGTCACCCATCGCTGGTCCAAGCTGCGGCGCCGAGCCGGCATGTCAGGGGTCCGACTCCATGACCTTCGCCATTTCGCAGCGACAGCGCTGCTCGGCGCTGGGGTACCGGTGAACATCGTGTCGGGGCGCCTGGGGCACGCCCGGAGCGCGACCACCCTGAACGTCTACGCCCATTTCACGGACAGTGGAGACCGATCGGCAGCCGAGGCGCTGGCGGCCATGCTCGAGGATCAGAGCGAGTCGACGGCGGACCCCCGTGGCGCGGGTTGAGCGGCGTCGGAGATGCTTACAAGCTGCTCAACGGTCTTCCGGGCGATCAGCTTCCTTCGCCCGGATAGCTGGAGCGCCGGGATCTCACCGCGGGCCACGAGCTCGTAGGTCTTCGAGCGTGAGATGCCGAGAACCTCTGCGACCTCGTCGACGCTGTAGGTCAGGCGCTGGGGCTTCGCCCGCTCCACGACGGGCCCTCCGTTACCGACTTCCACAATCCGAACCTCCTCGGTAGGCGATCCTGACGTCCGCACCGTGCGGGCGTGTCCGAGGAGACTGAACCTGGTACCTACCTATTGACCTACCAGGTAAAGAGATGAGGGCCTATCAGGTGCGGCGAGCAGCGCTACCACCTACCAGAGCGGCTACCACCTCGCGGCACCTCATGGCCGGTAGGCCGTGAGGTGCAATTGTGTAT
>CALEYV010000138.1 GCA_937927875.1 uncultured Actinomycetes bacterium
TTCGTGGGCGAGGGGGGACTTGAACCCCCATGTCCTTGCGGACACAGGAACCTGAATCCTGCGCGTCTGCCAATTCCGCCACTCGCCCGCAGGACGAGCGATCGTACCAGTCACCCTCGCAGCATCCCCCCGGACACGACGTGGTCCTCGCCGGTGACGAACGACGACGCGTCGCTGGCGAGGTACACCGCGGCGCCGACGATCTCGCCCGGGTCGGCAACGCGTCCCAGCATCGTCGCGGCGGCCGACCGGTCGAGCATGCCCGGTCGCACGCGTTCCGCGCCGAGCATCATCTCCGACACGAACGGCCCCGGCGAGATCGCGTTCACCCGCACCTTCCAGTCCGCCCACTCGGTCGCCATGACCTTCGTGAGCACGATCAGCCCCGCCTTGCTGGCCGCGTACGCACCGTTGCCCCAGCCGCCGATGTACGCGCCCATCGACGACACGTTGATGATGCTCCCGCCGCCCCGGTCGCGCATCCCGGGCGCGAGGAGGGTGCTGAGCCGCAGCGGCCCCTCGAGGTTCACGGACTGGAGCTTGCGCCAATACTCGAACGTCAGGTCGGCGAGGGGCGTCGGGGCGGGGTTGATGCCGGCGTTGTTGACGAGCACGTCCACCCCGCCAAAGCGCTCGCCGACCCGCTCGACGAAGGCGGGGATGGCGTCCCACTCGCCGACGTGGCAGGCGAGGCCGACCGCCTCCTGGCCGGTGGCGGCCGTGACCTCGGCCGCGACGGCGTCGCACAGCTCCTGCTTGCGGCTCGACACCACGACCGAGGCGCCGGCGCCGGCCAGGCCCTCGACGACGGCCCGGCCGATCCCCTTGGTCGCCCCGGTGACGACCGCGACCCGCCCCCGGAGGTCGAAGAGGTCGGCAACGGGGCGCATCTGGGCCTCCCACCTGCCCGAACGCCCGGCCCGGCGGGCTCGGGGGCGGCGAGTCTGGCAGCGTTCTCGGGGCGGCGCCGCCGTACACTCGCTGGCCGTGGGACTCCAGGGGTTTGAGCGCCGCCTCGAGCAGCTGGTCGAGGGCACGTTCGGGAAGGCCTTCCCGAGCGGGCTCCAGCCGGTCGAAATCGGACGGAAGGTCACCCGGACCCTCGACGCCGAGCGGACGGTCGGGGTGGACGGGGTGCCGATCGCGCCCAACAACCTGGGTGTGTACCTGGCGGCCCAGGACTTCGACGCCTTCCACGACTTCGCCGACACGCTGGCGCGCGAGCTGGCCGAGGTCGCCCGCGAGCACGCGCGGGCCGAGGGGTACCACTTCGTCGGCCCGGTCACCGTGACGCTGGTCGCCGACGACGAGCTCCGCGCCGGCGAGTGCGACGTGGCCGCCGAGATCCACGAGGGCGGCCGGGTGGGGTCGCTCGTCCTGCCGGACGGGCGGCGGATCCCGCTGGGCGAGGAGCCGTCGCTGATCGGCCGCTCCCCCGACTCGACGGTGGTCATCGCCGACCCGCGGGCGTCGCGGCGCCACGCCGAGATCCGGCCCTCCGGGAACGGGTTCATGGTCGCCGACCTGGGCTCGATGAACGGGACGGTCGTGAACGGCGCCACCGTGCGCGAGCACGTCCTCCAAGACGGGGACGAGCTGCGGATCGGCTCGACCACACTGCGGTTCGAGGAGTCGTGAACGGGCCGCGCCGGGCCGCGCCGGCGCTGGCCTCGGGGGTGCTGTGCCCGAGTCGGTCCTGACCGTCCTCAAGTACTGCTTCCTGGCCCTCGTCTACCTCTTCTTGTTCCGGGTGGTGCAGGTCGTGATCCGAGAGCTGCGTGCCCCAGCCTCCGACGAGGCCGGCGACGGCCGGCGGGACCGGCGCGGCCGCCGTGACGTCCGGCTCCGGATCCTCGAGCCGGAGTCGCACGAGGGCGAGCTCTACCCGCTCGGGGAGGAGATCACGGTCGGACGAGGCGGCGGGTGCGGGATCGTCCTCCCCGACGACAGCTTCGTCTCGACCGTGCACGCCCGGCTCTTCCGGCGGGGCAACGAGGTGTTCGTCGAGGACCTCGGGTCGCGGAACGGCACCTTCCTCAACGGCGACCCCGTGAGCACGGCGACCCGCCTGCGCCGGGGCGACCGGGTGCAGTTCGGGCAGACCGTCGCGGAGGTCGTGCGGTGACGCTGCGCCTGGTCGTCGGCGCCGCCACCGACGTGGGCCGGGTGCGCGACCACAACGAGGACGCCTACCTGGTCGACGACCAGCTGGGCCTCGTCGCGATCGCCGACGGGATGGGCGGCCACCAGGCCGGCGAGGTCGCCAGCGCCACCGCGCTCGAGGCCCTGCGGGCGTCGGTCGGCTCCGGCGCGGGCGTGCGCGACGCAGTCACGGCCGCCAACGAGGCCGTCTACGAGAAGTCGACGACCGACGAGCGCCTCCGCGGGATGGGCACGACCCTCACCGCCGGCACGCTCGCGGCCGGCGGCACCGTCCTGCTGGCCCACGTCGGCGACTCCCGCGCCTACGAGCTGCACGACGGCCAGTTCCGGCGGCTCACCACCGACCACAGCCTCGTCGAGGAGCTCATCCAGGCCGGGGAGCTGACCGAGTCCGAGGCCGAGGGGGACCCCCGCCGCTCGATGATCACCCGCTCCATCGGGATCGAGCCGGCGGTGGACGTCGACCTCTACCCGATCCAGGTCGCGAGCGGCGACCGGCTCCTGCTCTGCTCCGACGGCCTGACCGGCATGGTCGACGAGGACGAGATCGGGGAGATCCTGAAGAGCGAGGCCGACCCGACCGCGGCGGCGCGCCGGCTCATAGACGCCGCCAATGCCGGCGGTGGGATGGACAACATCACCGTGCTCGTGGTCGACGTGGTGGACGACGAGGAGGCGACCGCGGCGGTGCCGACGGTCGAGCCGCCCGCCGCCGAGCCCGAGGCCGTCCCGAGCGCGGCCGAACCGGCGGCGCCGCGGACGCCGCTGCGGCGGCGACGCTGGTGGCGCGCCCTGCGCTGGGCGCTCCCGCTGCTCATCGTGCTCGCGGTCGCGATCGGCGCCGTCTACTACTACGCGCGCGACACCTACTACGTCGGAACCAACCTCGGGAACGTGGCGATCTTCCGGGGTCGGCCGGGCGGGGTCCTGATCTGGAACCCGACCCTGGAGCAGCGCACCAACATCCTCGTCCGCGACCTGCCGCCCGCGGAGCGGGCCCAGGTCCGGGCCGGGCACGGGCAGTTCTCGTCGGTCGGGGACGCCCGCGCGTACGCGAACCGGCTCCGGGCGCGGGTGGTGCATCCGGTGACGCCGACCCCGCCGAGCACCGCCACGCCGCCGACGACGTGAGCGCGACCCTGCCGCGGCGGCGCGCGTCCGAGCTCGGGCTCGGGATCCTCGCCGTCATCGTCGCCGCGTTCGGCTACCTGCTCGTCCAGCTGGCCCAGAAGCCCGACGTGCCGCCCGACCTGTGGGTGATCCTCGCCAGCGTCCTCGCGCTCTTCATCGGCGCGCACGTCGCGGTGCGGCGGCTCGCGCCCGACTCCGACCCCGTGCTGCTGCCGCTGGCCGCGCTGCTCAACGGGCTCGGCTTCGTGACCGTCGCCCGCATTGACCCTGGCCTGGGCCGGATCCAGGCCGTGTGGACGGCGGTGAGTGTCGCCGCCTTCGTGCTGACCCTGCTCTTCGTGCGGCGGATCCGCACCCTCGAGCGCTACCGGTACACGTTCCTCTTCGTCGGCATGGTCGCGCTCCTGCTTCCCCTGGCGCCCGGGCTCGGCAAGACGATCAACGGGGCCCGGCTGTGGGTCGGGATCGGCCCGGTGAACTTCCAGCCCGGCGAGGCGGCGAAGGTGATGCTCGTGCTCTTCTTCGCCGCCTACCTCGTCGACAAGCGCGAGCTGCTCGCGCGCGGCACCCGACGGATCGGCGGTCTGCGGATCCCCGAGCTGCGCCACCTCGGCCCGCTGCTCCTGGCCTGGGGCATCTCCATCCTCGTGATGGTCCGGGAGACCGACCTCGGGCAGGCGATGCTGCTGTTCGCGCTCTGCGGCCTGATGCTGTACGTCGCCACCGACCGCATCGCCTACGTCCTCGCCGCGGTCGTCCTGTTCGTGGGCGCCTCCGTCGTCGCCTACTCGGCGTTCGGCCACGTGCAGACGCGCGTCCAGACCTGGATCGACCCGTTCCGCTACGCCAACAACAAGGGCTACCAGCTGGTGCAGGGGCTGTTCGGCTTCGCGGCGGGCGGCTTCGCCGGCACCGGGCTCGGGCTCGGGAACCCGAAGCAGATCCCGAACGCGGCGACCGACTTCGTGTTCGCCGCCGTCGGTGAGGAGCTCGGCCTCCTCGGCGCGGTCGCGGTCCTCATCGCCCTGCTGCTGATCGTGGGGGCCGGGCTGCGGATCGCGACCCGGGCCGAGCGCCCGTTCCCGAAGCTCTTCGCCACCGGGCTCACCGCCATCATCGCCCTGCAGAGCTTCGTGATCATCGGCGGCGTCACCCGCACCATCCCGCTGACCGGCGTGACGCTGCCGTTCATCTCCTACGGCGGCTCGTCCCTCGTCGCGAACTGGGTGATCCTGGCCCTGCTCCTGCGGATGTCGGACGACAACGCCCGCGGCGCGCCGAATCGGCGCTCGACCGTGGCCGCCCGGGCGCCGTGAACCCCGCCATCCGACGGGTGGGCGTCGCGCTCATCGTCCTGCTCCTCCTGCTGGTCGGGCAGCTGACGTACCTGCAGCTCGTCGACGCCAACAGCCTCAACCACAACCCGCACAACACCCGGGCCCTGCTCCAGAACGCCAACCGGCCGCGGGGTGACATCGTCACCGCCGACGGCGTCGTCGTCGCGCACTCGGTGAAGGTGTCCGATGGCACGGTCTTCAAGTACCTGCGCCAGTACCCGACGAAGGAGCTGTTCTCCCAGGTCGTCGGGTACCAGTCGTTCCTCTTCGGCTCGACCGGGGTCGAGCGCACCTACAACCGCGACCTCACCGGCCAGAGCCTGCAGCTCCAGCTCAACAACGTGGGTGGGCTCCTGTCGGGCAACCAGATCACCGGCACCGCGGTGCTGTCGATGCGCGCCGACCTGCAGCGGGCCGCGCAGCAGGCGCTCGGGTTCCAGCGGGGCTCGGTCGTTCTCCTCGACGTGAAGTCGGGCCAGATCCTCGCCATGTACTCGACGCCGTCCTACGACCCGAACCCGCTCGCCGTGCACAGCAACACGCTGGCCCAGGCCGCCTTCACCGCCTTGAACCAGAACCCGGACCGGCCGTCGCTCCCCCGCGCCTACCGGGAGCGGTACCCACCGGGGTCGAGCTTCAAGACGATCACCGCGTCGGCCGCGCTCGAGACCGGGGTCGCGACGCCCCAGACCAACTTCCCCACCCTCACCCAGCTCACGCTGCCGCAGACCACGAGCACGCTGAAGAACTTCGGCGGCGAGTCCTGCGGCGGCTCGCTCGTCGACAGCTTCACGTTCTCGTGCAACACCACCTTCGGCCGGCTCGGCCTCCAGCTGGGCGACCAGTTCGTGCCCGCGATGGCGAAGTTCGGGATCGGGTCCGCGCCGCCGCTCGACGTCAGCCCGGGCGCGGTGCCGAGCCTCGGCCCACCCGCGGGCTCGTTCCAGCAGAACCAGCCCCTCTTCGCCCTCGCCGGCATCGGCCAGGGCGACGATGCGGTGACGCCGTTGCAGATGGCGCTCGTCGCCGACGGCATCGCGAACGGCGGCGTGATCATGCAGCCCCGCGTGGTGCAGGAGATCCGCGACTCGAACGACAAGCTCGTGCAGCGCTTCAGCCCGACCCCGTGGATGACCGCGACGACCCCGCAGGTGGCGGCCGCCGTAACGCAGATGATGGTCAGCGTGGTGCAGCGCGGGACCGGGACCGGCGCGCAGATCCCGGGCGTGACCGTGGCCGGCAAGACCGGGACCGCGCAGACGGTGCAGGGCGCAAACCCGCACGCGTGGTTCGTCGCCTTCGCGCCCGCCGAGGCGCCGCGCTTCGCGGTCGCGGTGCTGGTCGAGCACGGCGGGAACGCCGGAAACGACGCCACCGGCGGTCGCGTCGCGGCGCCGATCGCGGCCCAGATGCTGAAGCTGGCTCTCGGGATCCGTTGATGAACGACGACGACGGTCGACCCGATCGCGCGGGCGTCGCGCGCGTGCACGTCGACGAGCACGCGCCGCGGCTCGCCCGATCTCGGCCAGTAGCCTGAGCCGCCGATGAGCCAGGGCGAGGCTGTCTTCGCGGGCCGGTACGCGATCGAGCGGCCCATCGCCCGGGGCGGCATGGCGGACGTGTACCTCGGCCACGACCGGGTGCTCGACCGCGCGGTCGCCATCAAGGTGCTGTTCCAGGAGTTCGCGCGCGACCCGAGCTTCGTCGAGCGGTTCCGGCGCGAGGCCCAGAACGCCGGGTCGCTCACGCACCCCCACATCGTGAGCGTCTACGACTGGGGCCAGGAGCACGGCACGTACTTCATCGTCATGGAGTACGTCGAGGGCCGCTCGCTGCGTGAGATCCTGCGCACCCAAGGCCGGATCCCGCCCCTGCAGGCGGCTGGCATCGCGGCCGAGATCGCCGACGCGCTCGCCTTCGCGCACCGGCACGGGGTCGTGCACCGCGACATCAAGCCTGGCAACGTGCTCATCACGCCCCAGGGTCAGGTGAAGGTCACCGACTTCGGCATCGCCGCCAACCCGACCGACGCCGGCGCCGGGCTGACCCAGACCGGCGCCGTCATGGGGACCGCCACCTACTTCTCGCCCGAGCAGGCCCAGGGCTTCGCGGTCGACGGCCGCACCGACGTCTACGCCCTGGGCGTCGTCCTCTACGAGATGGTCACCGGCGAGGCTCCCTTCCAGGCGGAGAGCCCGGTCGCGGTCGCGATGAAGCACGTGCGCGAGCTGCCGGTGCCGCCTTCCAATCTGGTGCCGGACCTGCCGATGGACCTGGAGCGGATCATCCTCGCCGCGATGGCGAAGAGCGTGAACGCCCGCTACCAGTCGGCCGAGGCGATGCGCGAGGACCTCATCCGGTTCGAGCGGGGCCGGCCCGTCACCGCCGCGTACTCGCCGTTCGGGGACGTCACCGCCGCCGCGCCGGCCGGGGACCCGACCCAGATGTGGCAGCCCAAGAAGCGGCGGTGGGGCGGCATCATCGCCGTCGCGGCCGGCCTCGGCATCCTGGCCGCCGCGCTCATCGTGCTCTTGGTCCCGTCGCTGCGAGATCAGGTCCTCGGCACGTCGACCAGCTCGGGCCCACGGATCGAGGTGCCCGACGTGACGACGGGCAACCCCGCCTTTACGGACGCGCGGGCAGCGCTGGTGAGCAAGGGCTTCAAGGTCAAGCGGGTCGATGTGGTCGCCAACGGCATCGAGCCGGGCCGGGTCGTGAAGCAGTCGCCGCCCGCCGGCCAGCTCTTGCCCAAGGGCAAGACCGTCAAGCTGAACGTCGCCAACAACATGGTCCTGCTGCCGAGCTTCGTCGGCCAGACGATCCAGCAGGCGACCGCGACGCTGCAGGGGCTGGGCCTCGTCGCGGCACCTGTCGACATGGCCTCCGACCAGCCGCCGGGCACCGTGCTGAGCATGAGCCCGGTCTCGGGGACGACCGTCGCGCGCGGCAGCTCGGTGACGCTCACCGTCGCCAAGGCGCCGACGGTGGCCGTGCCCGCCGTGATGGGCCAGGACCAGGTGGCGGCGTCCCAGACGATCCAGGCCGCCGGGCTGCAGCCCCAGATCGTTCCGCAGTCGAGCACCACCGTCCCGGCGGGGAAGGTGATCAACACGAGCCCCGCGGCCGGCACGATGGTCGCCAAGGGCTCGGCCGTCATGCTGTTCGTGTCGACTGGACCGCAGACCGTCACCGTGCCGAGCGTGATCGGTCAGCCGCGCGACACCGCCATCGCCGCGCTCACCGGCATGGGGCTGAGCGTGTCGGCGACCTGCTCGGGCAACAGCCCCGTCGTCTCCCAGAACCCGCCGGGGGGCTCGATGGTGCAGCCCGGCTCGCAGGTCGCCATCTCCTGCGTGATGTAGGTGACGGCCCGGCGACCCGTCCTCGCCGCGTGGTACGAGGAGCACGGTCGGCATCGGCTGCCGTGGCGCAAGACCCGCGACCGCTGGGCGGTGCTCGTCTCCGAGGTCATGCTCCACCAGACCCAGGCGCCCCGCGTCGAAGCGGCGTACCCGGCGTTCCTGGCCGAGTTCCCGACGCCGGCCGCGATGGCTGCCGCCACGCCGGGCGACGTCATCCGCGCCTGGGGCCGCCTCGGCTACCCGCGCCGCGCGCGTCGACTGTGGGAGGCGGGCCGCCGGATCGCCGCCGACGGCTGGCCCGAGGATCTCCGGACCCTGCCGGGCGTCGGTCGCTACACGGCGGCCGCAATCCTGGCCCAGGCCGACGACGCCGATGTGCCCGCGGTCGAGGTGAACGTGCGGCGGGTCGTGGAGCGCGTCGCCGGCCGGCGACTCACCATGACGGAGGCCGAAGCGGAGATGGTCCGCGTCGGCCGGCCGCTGCGGGGACGGGATCGGCTGCTGGCGCTCATGGACGTCGGGGCGATCGTCTGCAAGCCGGCGTCGCCGCGGTGCCCGGCGTGCCCGTTGCAGCGGCGGTGCGCGACCCGGGGCCCGCTGCCGGACGAGACGCGGGCGACGCAGAGCCCGTACGAGGGCTCCTTCCGACAGCGACGGGGGGCGGTGCTCGCCCGGCTGCGCGCCGGCCCGACGCCGGCCGCGCTGCTGGACGCCGAGGCGCTGGCGTCGCTGCGCCGTGACGGCCTCGCCGTCGTCGACGGCGCGACGGCGCGGCTTCCCTAGGGCGCCGACCGCGTCAGGCGGGTGCGGCGAGCCCGGCGCGGTCGAGGAAGTTGCGGAGCAGCGCGTGCCCCGACTCGGTGAGGATCGACTCGGGATGGAACTGGACGCCCTCGAGCGGCAGCGAGCGGTGGCGGAGGCCCATCACCAAGCCGTCCTCGCTCTCGGCGCTCACCACGAGGTCGGCCGGGATCGAGTCGCGCTCGACGATCAGCGAGTGATAGCGCGTCGCCTGCAACGGGTTCGGGAGCCCGGCGAACACGCCCTCGCCGTCGTGGCTGATCACCGAGGTCTTCCCGTGCATGACCTGCGGGGCGCGGCCCACCCGAGCCCCGAAGACGCGCCCGAGGCACTGGTGGCCGAGGCAGACCCCGAGCAGCGGTGTGCCCCGCCGCGCGCAGTCGCCGATGACGTCGTTGGAGATCCCCGCGTCCTCGGGCCGTCCCGGTCCGGGGGACACGAGGACCGCGTCGGGCTCGAGCCGGTGCAGGCCGGGCAGGTCGATGGCGTCGTGCCGGTAGACGACGGGATCGCCGCCGAGCTCACCGAGGTACTGGACGAGGTTGTAGACGAACGAGTCGTAGTTGTCGATGACGACGACGCGGCCCGGCATGCGGCGACTGTAGGGGGCGGGGTTTGACCCGACGACTAGTTTCGGGCCGTGCCGAAGACGAAGCGCCGCAAGCCCGCGCCGGCGAAGCCGTCCCGCTACACGCCGCCGAAGCCCAAGACCGCCAAGCGCAGCCCCCTGTGGGTTCCGACGACGATGTTCACCGCCCTGGGCGCCGGCATGGTCGTGATTCTCGGGAACTACCTCCAGCTGCTCCCGGGCGGGGCCGTCCGCAACGGCTACCTCTTCCTGGGACTCGGGCTGCTCGTCGGCGGCTTCGTGCTGTCGACCCAGCTCCGGTAGGAATCACAAGGCTGTCATTCCTCCCCAGGTTCATCCCCAACCTGTGGATAACTGGG
>CALEYV010000139.1 GCA_937927875.1 uncultured Actinomycetes bacterium
GATTTCTGCCTGTCTCGTGGGCTCGGAGATGTGTATAAGAGACAGGTCCTGCCAGTAGGCGACGAGCTCCCGCAGGTAGTCCTGGTCGGTGCCGTAGTCCCAACCCGCACCGGGCAGCGGCGCCGGGTAGCGGGTGGCGGCCAAGCGCCGTTCGAGGTCGTCGAGGACGGGGTCGGGGATCTCGACCCGGAACGCCTCGACGCCCGCCATCAGTGCCGCAGCAGGAAGCCGTCGCGGATCGGCTTGCGCTCCGCGTAGAACGGCCGCAGCGCGGCGTCGACCGCCTGCGGCGTCCACTGGGCGTCGACGGTGAACTCGCGGTCGACGCGCGGGCCGGCGAGGACGCTGATCTGGCGGCCCCACACGATGAACACCTGCCCCGACACGTTGGCGGCGTCCGGGGAGCCGAGGAACGCGACGAGCGGCGAGACGTTCTCGGGGGCGAACACCTCGAAGTCGCCCTCCTTGGTGTCGAAGCCGCCGAGCGATTCGGTCATCTTCGTGAGCGCGCGGGGGGCGATGGCGTTGGCGGTGACGCCATAGCGCGCCATGCCCTGCGCAGTGCTGAGCGTCAGCTGGATGATCCCGCCCTTGGCCGTCGCGTAGTTGGGCTGTCCTGGCGAGCCGAGCAGCCCGGCCTCCGAGCTGGTGTTGACGATGCGGCCGTACACCGGCGCCCCCGTCGCCTTGGACTGGTTCCGCCAGTGCTCGACCGCGTGCCGGGTCGGGCAGAAGTGGCCCTTGAGGTGGACCCGGATGACGGCGTCCCACTCCTCCTCGGACATGTTGAAGACCATCCGGTCCCGCAGGATCCCGGCGTTGTTGATGAGAATGTCGAGGCTCCCCCACCGGTCGATCGCGCCCTGGACCATCGCGGCGCTGTCGTCCCAGCTCGAGACGTCGCCGGCGTGCGCGACCGCCTCGCCACCGGCGGCTTCGATCTCCCCCACGACCTCGTCGGCCGGGTTCGCCGCGCCCGGCGGCGCGTAGTCGTTGACGACCACCCGCGCCCCCTCGCCGGCGAGCGTCAGCGCGTGGGACCGGCCGAGCCCGCGCCCGGCCCCGGTGACGATCGCGACCTTCCCGTCCAGCATCCCCGGCATGCCTGGATCGCCCTCCCGTGTCTCGGCGCGGCGCGGGACTCTAACCGCCGGGTCGGCGCGGTGACCCGGTGCCAATAGGGTGCGGCTCGTGGATCGACGCGTGGCCATGGTGACCGGGGCCAGCCGGGGCATCGGGAAGGCGACCGCGCTGGCGCTGGCCGACCGGGGCTTCGACGTCGCGATCACGGCCCGCACCCAGCGCGAGGGCGAGGGCGTCGACGACTCCGACACCGCCGGCCGCGTCATGCCGGGCAGCCTCGAGACGACCGCCGCCCTCATCGAGGAGCGCGGGGCCCGCGCCCTCTCGGTGCCGATGGACCTGCTCGACCGGTCGTCGCTGACCGGCGCCGTCGACACGGTGCTGGACCGGCTGGGCGGGATCGACGTCCTCGTGAACAACGCCGTGCACACCGGGCCGGGCAGCATGCTGCGCTTCGACGACACCACGATCGAGATGATCGAGACGAAGCTGGCCGCCAACGTCGTGAGCCAGGTCGTGCTGGTCAAGGCGGTGCTCCCCCACCTCACCGCCCGCGGCACGGGGTCGATCGTCAACGTCACGTCGGCGGTGGCCATCACCGACCCGCCCGCGCCGGCCGGCGAGGGCGGTTGGGGCGCCGCGTACGCGATGTCGAAGGGCGCGTTTCATCGCCTGGCGGGGATCCTCGCCGTCGAGTACCCGCAGCTGCAGTTCCACAACGTGGAGCCGGGCTACGTGGTGACCGAGCGGATGGAGGTCAACGCCAAGGCGCTCGGCCTCGAGGGCCTGTACCCGGGCGCCCCGCCCTCGGTGCCGGCGAGCGTCATCGCCTGGCTCGCGACCGACCCCGAGGCGGCGGCGCTGTCGGGCCAGACCATCACGGCCCAGCGGTTCGCGAAGGAGCGGGGCCTGCACCCGCCCTGGTGGGGTTAGCCGTCAGACGATCGCGATCGCGTTGGGCGGGGAGCCGATCCCGCCCGGGAGCTGCATCGGCGCGCTCGTGAAGCAGAACTCGTAGACGCCCGTCCGCGCGCAGTCCTCGGCCAGCGCGTCAAGGTCGAAGAACTCGCCGAGCGGGATGCCGAGCAGGGCGAGGACGCGGGCGTGCACGGTGTCGTCGGCGCCGCCTCCCTCCGGCAGCGCGGCGGTGACCGGGAACGGCTCGACGCCCGGGTTGTCCACCGCGAGCGCGGCGACGCCGTGGTCCCAGAGCCACGCCGCGATCTCCGAGCCGGGCCCGACGCCGGGCGTGCGCAGGTCGGGGTACGAGCGGCTGGCGGCCGAGACCGCCTGGCGGCCGGCGGCGTCGAGCGTCCGGTACCAGGAGAGCCAGCCGACGCGCACGCAGCAGATGTCGCCCGGCCGCAGCTCGACGCCCTCGGCGGCCGCGGTCTGGTCGAGCAGGTCGGGCCGCACGACGAACGGCTCGTCGCCGGGGATCGTGACCACGCGGGCGACGTCGAGGAGGACCCCGCGCCCGACGATCCCCTGCTCGCCCCAGGCCTGCACGCCGGGCGCGGCGCGCGCCTGCTCGGCGGTGCGGTCCCCGAAGAAGCCGCGGTGGTGCCCGAAGTGACCGAAGCCGTCCCACTGCGTCGACGCCTGGGGGAAGAAGTTGTCGAGCCGGTCGTCGAGCACGAACTCGGCCAGGTTGAAGACCTCGTGGCGCATCGCCTGGCGAGAGAAGAACGGCGGGTCGGGCAGGTTCAGCGGCAGGTCGAGCGGGAACCGGACGCCCCGGCGGACGAGGCGGGCTGCGTCCCGAACCCGGTCGGGGGTGAGGAGCGCCAGCGAGCCGAGGTCGGGGTCGAGCAGATCCCAGGCGCAGCCGTCGGGGAGGTCGCGGTACGCCGGACGCTCGGTCACCGCCCGGCGCGGACCTCGTCGACGGAGCGGACGCGGGCGTCGCGCTCGAACAGGACGTCGTTGTACGCCCGCCCCGAGCCGACGTAGGCGACCGTCTCCGGTCGCACGAAGCTCGCGTACAGAGCGCGGCGACCGGAGCCCGATCCGCTCGGGGGCGGCGCGGCGTGAAGGGTGTGCGGGTCGTGGACGGTGACGTCGCCGGGCTCGGTGTCGAGCACCGCGACCGGCAGGTGCTGCTCCTCGTGGGCCGCCAGCTGATGGCAGGAGGTCCCTTGCGACCCCGCCAGGACGTGGAGCTGCCCGGTCTCGGCGGTGGCGGCGTCGAGCTGCACGCCGATCTGGATCCCAGGACAGATGACGGGGTGACCGCCGAGTCCGCAGTCCTGGTGCCATGGCAGGTCGGCGAGGCCCTCGACCGCGCCGGGCTGCTTCACCACCAGCGCGAACCCGTCGAGGCAGTCCAGGGTGGGCACGAGCCCGGGCGGCCCGAGGTCGGCCAGCAGGCGGATCCGCGCGTCCTCGGCCATCGCCGCCACCGGCTTCGACGCCAGCGTCGTGTACGTCACCCGGCAGCACACCTCCTCGCCGTCGGCGCGCGTCGCCCACCAGGACCGGCCGTCGCCCGGCCGCGCCGCCTCGAAGAGACGCTCGGTCTCGTCAGCCAGGGCGGCGATCTCCGCGGGCGGGAAGACACCCCGGAGGTGCACGAACCCGCAGCGGGCGAAGAAGTCGCGCCATCCGTCGTCGGCCAGCGTGAACGACTGGGTGAGGTCGGGCGGGACGTCGGCGCGGCCGGGGTCGTAGATCGGGCGACCGTGGAAGAGCGCCCGGAGCGCCGGCTCCCAGCGGACCAGGTCCTCGAAGCCGCCCCGCCGGAAGGAGACCTGGCCCGCGTAGAGCAGGCCGAAGCAGGTTCGCAGCTCGTTGGCGAAGTCGGACCAGGCGGCGGCGTCGAGCTCGGCGACGGTGGCGGCGTCGTGCTCGCCCGGCACGAGATCCACCGTGTCGGCGCGCGGCGCGTACGTCCACGCCGAATCGGCGACCCGGAACGCCAGTGGCGCGACCCCTTGGAGGTCCCCGGCGGCGAGGGCGCCGTTGCCGGCCGCGATGCGCGCCGGCAGCTCCTCCTCGTGGAAGCGGTGGAAGTCGACCGGGCGGAACGTGAGCGCGGTGGTCATGCCGCGGGGCGGAGGCGCGGCAGGACGGCGCGCTCGAAGAGCCGGAGCGACTCCCAGCCCAGCTCGGGCGGGATGCCGCCCATGAGGGGATGCAGGAGCACCGACCCGGACTCGTCGGCCGCGAGCGCGACGCATTCGTCGGGGGTGAGAACCTGGTACACGCCGCTCGCCCGCACGTCCTGCCAGGTCTTCGCGCCCGGCACGTCGACGGCCGATCGCTGCGGTCCCTCCTGCCACGACTCGTACGTCTGGGCGTCGAACAGCGCGTTCGGTCCGATCTGCTCCCACGCCGCGTCGGGGTCCTCGGCCACGAAGACGAACCCGGGTCCGCTCGGCAGGGCGCAGAACCCCGACTTGAAGCCGACCGCCGCCGACTCCTCGTCGTAGATCTGCGACAGGCGCGGATCACCGACCGCGGGGAAGAACCCGCAGTGCAGGCGCGCCGCCCGCCGCGCCGCGACCTCGGTCGACCCGCCGATCATGATCATCGGGCCGCCCGGCGTCGCCGGCTTCGGGGTCACGACGACCTCCCGGCCCCGCCAGGTGAACGGCGCTCCGGTCCACGCCTGGCGCAGGACCTCGACCGTCTCCTCGAGGAGCCGGCCGCGCTCGGACCGCTCGACGCCCGCCATCTGGAACTCGGCGCTGCGGTAGCCCGCGCCCGCCACGAGGCTGATGCGACCGGGCGCGGCGAGGTCGAGCACCGCCAGCTGCTCGGCCAGCCGGACCGGGTCGTGCAGCGGCGCCAGCACCGCCGCCACGTTGACGCCGATCCGGGGCGTCCGGCCGAGGATCGCGCCGGCGAGCGTGAGCGGCGCCGGGAGGTAGCCGTCGGGCGCGCCGTGGTGCTCGGAGAGGATGACCATGTCGAGGCCGGTGTGGTCCGCCCACTCCGCCATGTCGAGCGCGGTCGCGTACTGCCGGGCGTGGGTCGTCGCCGCGAAGTCGGGAACGCGCAGGTCGAAGCGGAGCCCGAGCATCGCCATCGTCGTCCTCGCTCTCCGGGTCGCGTCCGTCGTGAGTCGGCCGAGCGACCCGGATGATAGAGGGCGTCCCCGTTTCGGACGCCGGGCCGTCCGGCGCCGGCGCGCCGTGGTCCCGACCCGGGGGCAGGTCGGGACCACGGTCCTGCCCCTTATCCGCCGCTCTGTGCGAACGCCACCATCTCGTTGAAGATGTGGATGACCTTGTCGGCGTAGCCGGGGTCGGTCGCCCAGTTGCCGTGCCCCATGTCCTTCCACGTCGGGGCCCAGCCCTTGGCGAAGAAGGTGTCGAAGTTGTTCGCCGCCGTCGCCGGGTCCGACCCGTACCAGTACGGCGACGGCGGGTGGTGCAGCTTGGCGGCCCGGGAGCTGGAGTCGGCGTAGTTCAGCAGGTGCTGGATCTGGGCCCGGACCCCGTCGCGCGGCGTCGGGAACCCCCGGCCGTTGGAGCAGCTGTCGCACCAGCCCATGCCGGCGTAGTTGTTCGCCGGCGCGGCCTCGAAACCGCCCGTCTCGACGACCGCCTGCGCGAACGCGAAGTCACCGCGGACGCCCTCGTCGGTGCCCTCCTGCACGTAGATCTGCGCGAGGTCGTCGATCGTCGTCGAGATGTGCGGGTGATAGCCCTGGGAGCGGATCCACCCCGCCATCTGCGCCGCGGTGAGCACGGTCGGCCCCTGGATCGGCTCGCGTCCCGCGGCACGGAGCGCGCCGAGCTCCTTCGCCCGCTCGAGCGCGGCGTTGGCGTCCGAGACCCGCTGGTTCATCAGGACCTGCTCGGCCTGGGCCTGGGCCGCGAGCTGGTTCAGCTGCACCTGCTCGGCCTGCAGGGTCCCCTGCTCCTTCTCCAGCTGCGACTGCACCTGCGCCAGCTGGACCTGCACCTGCGCGAGCTGGTCCGCGTTCTGGTGGTCGCGCTTCGCCGCGTCCTCGGCGAGCACCTGCCGGCGGACCTGGTCGAGCGACGGGTCGGGGATGAGCTTGTCGTAGCTGCCGAGCGGTCCGTTCGACGCGTACAGCGCCGCCGCCCGCTGCCGCAGCACGGCGCGGAGCTGGTCCTCCTGGGCCTTCAGGGCCGGGATCACCGCCTGCAGCTGCGCGATGCGGTTCTGGTTGTCGGCCAGCTTGGCCTGGACGCCCGCCAGCCGGGCCTGGGTGTCGGCCACCTTGTTGGCGGCCGCGTGGGCGTCGGACTGGGTCTGCTGAAGCGTCGCCAGCGCCTGGGCCACGACCGGGTCCTGGGTCTGGGCCGACCCGCCGCTCGGGAGGGCGGCCACCACGGCCAGCCCGGCGAGGAGCGCGACGACCCAGCGGATCGGACCTCGGGGCGCCACGAGCGAGAACATTAGGGAATCAACAGCCACATCAGCAACAGGGGCCTCATCGGCGGCGGAACACCGGCCTCGAGCGGGGCGCCGGAGCCGCCCGGCCGCGCCGGACCGACGATGGCCGGCGCCGGCACCACCGTCGCGCTCCCGGCGCGACGAGTCCAGGGGCGGATCGGGGAGG
>CALEYV010000140.1 GCA_937927875.1 uncultured Actinomycetes bacterium
CCTCGGAGCCAGAAACCATCAGAGAGAGGTAGGTGACCGTGCCTCCGGCCAAGAGACGCACACGTAAGACCACGAAGAAGGCCGCCGCTCGCAAGCCCGCGAAGCGTCGGACCAAGAAGCGGGCCGCCCGTAAGCCGGCGGCGCGCAAGACGACTCGTCGTCGCCGCAAGTCGACGGCCAAGAAGGCTGCGCCCGCGAAGCGGCGTCGCCGGAAGTCGACCGCCAAGAAGGCTCCGGCCAAGCGGCGTCGGCGGAAGGCGGCGGCGAAGAAGGCTCCGGCCAAGCGGCGTCGGCGGAAGGCGGCGGCGAAGAAGGCTCCGGCCAAGCGGCGTCGCCGCAAGTCGACCGCCAAGAAGGCTCCGGCCAAGCGCCGGCGCCGGAAGTCGACGAAGAAGGCGGCGGCCAAGAAGGCTCCGGCCAAGCGCCGGCGCCGGAAGGCCACGACGAACGCAGCGCCCGCCAAGCGGCGTCGGCGTCGTCGGGTTTCCCGCTAACCCCATCCACCCGCTCATCCGAGGGGGCCCTTCGGGGCCCCCTCGGCGCGTCTGGGGTCAGAGCGGCTCGAGCCGCTTGAAGCCCTCGGCGAGCTCCAGGCCCCAGCCCGCCGCCAGCGCCGAGGCTTCGCCTCGGATCCGGGCTTCGAACGCCTGCCGCTGATCCGCCTCGTGCGGGCCGTTGGCCTCGATGCCCATCGTCGAGCGCCACTGGGTCCGGTGGGCCAAGAGCGCGGCCAGCTTGGCGTCGAAGCCGGGGCCGGCGTCCTCGACGTGGTCGACGACCTCGGCCTCGAAGAGCAGGATCCGGTCCGGCCGGTGCGGGGCGCCTTGCTCCGGGAAGAAGTGCGGGTCGCGCGCCGCGACGACGGCATCCAGGAGCAGCGTGCCGGCCTCGCGATGGTCGGGATGCAGGCGGTAGCGCTTCCACGGATCGTGGCCGAGGAGGGTGTCGGGCTGCAGTCGCCGGATCACGGCGCAGAGCGCGGCCCGCTCCGGTCGGCCGGCCTGCAGCTCGCCGTCGACCAGATCGAGGAACTCGACGCCGGCGGCGCCGAGCGCGGCGGCGGCGTCCTGCTGCTCGTAGCGGCGCTCGACGGCGAGGTCGTCCACGTCCGCGTCGACGTCCCAGCTGCCCTTCGAGCCGTCGGTCAGCACGACCACGTGCACATCTGCCCCGCCCGCGGCCCAGCGGGCGATCGTCGCTCCGCAGCCGAACTCGATGTCGTCGGGGTGCGCGCCGACGGCGAGCACCCGTCGAGGAGCGAAATCGCTCACGCTCGAGTCGGGGCGTCGAGCGCGGCGAGGTCCTCCGGCACGTCGATGTCGAAGGCGAGGTCCGGGTCTCGGACGACACGGAGGCCGAGCCCGAGCCGACGGGCCTCCGCGGCGTGGCGACGGAAGGAGCCCGGCCCGTACGCGAACTGGAACCCGGTGCCGGCGGGGAGCGCCAGCACGTTCGTGCCGTCGTCGCGGTGACAGGGCACCAGGGCGGCGACCGGCCGGGCGCCGTCGTCGGCCAGTCGCTCGAGCGACCGGGCGCGCGCCAGGTCGGCGTGCACGATGAGGACTCGCTCCACGCCCGACGCGCCGAGGCGCTCGTAGCCGAGCTGGGCGGCCGCATCGAGTGACCCGGGGTCGTCGAGCACCGCGCAGTGGCGTTCGCCGGCCCAGGTCCGCACCTCGGGCGCGCTCGTCACCACGACCATCGGATAGGGCGCGGCCGCGTCCGCGACCCGGTCGGCGAGCCGACGGCCGAGGTCGGCGCGCGCCGCGTCATCGAGGTCGGAAGCGAGGCGCGCCTTGCCAAGCAGGAAGGAGCGGATCGGGAGCACGACACCGGCGCGTGGCCCGCGGCCAGAGTTCCGGTGCATGGGGCTGCCTATGCTACCGGCCGTGGAGCCGGTCTACGGCGCCTTGCGCAACACGCTGGTGGTGCCGGTCCGACTGGCGCTGCGCTGGACAATCGACGGCGCGCACCGGATCCCCGTGCGCGGTCCGGTGATCCTCGCGAGCAACCACGTCTCGTACCTCGATCCGCTCGTGCTCGGCTACGTCGCCGACCGCCGGCACCGACGGCTGCGGTTCCTCGCCAAGCGCGAGCTGTTCGACCACCGCCTCATGGGCGCGGTGCTGCGGGCCGCCCACCAGATCCCGGTCGCGCGCGACTCGGCGACCGCGGCTGGCTCCCTCGACGCGGCTGTCACCGCCCTCGGGGCGGGGGAGTGCGTCTGCGTCTTCCCCGAGGGCACGATCTCGCTCGACCTCGAGCCGATGGTCGGCAAGACCGGCACCGCCCGGCTGGCCGCCGCGACCGGGGTCCCGGTCACGCCGGTCGGGCTGTGGGGGGCGCAGCGGATCCTCTTCAAGGGCCGCAAGCCCCGGTGGCGCTGGGGGGTGGCCGAGACGGTCGTGGTCGGGGACCCGGTCCGGGTCGGGCCCGACGACGACGTCCGGGGGGCCACCGACCGCATCATGGAGGCGATCGCGGCCTGCGTGGCGCGGGCTCGGGCCCGGTACCCGCAGCGGCCGAGCCGCGGCGAGGGCGACTGGTGGGTCCGCGGACCGCAGACGGCGGTGGCGCGCCGGCTCGTGACGTCGGAGTCGTCGTGAGCGACCGGGTCGCCGTCATCGGAGCCGGCTCGTGGGGCACGGCGGTCGCGGCGCTGCTGGCGCCGAAGGCCGACGTCGTCCTGTGGGCGCGGGACCCGTCGCTCGCCGAGCAGATCGACCGCCAGCACGAGAACCCCCGTTACCTCCCCGGCATCACGCTGCCCGAACAGCTGCGAGCGGTCGGCGACCTGGCCCGGGCGTGCGAGCACGGGGACGTGCTCGTGCTCGCGGTCCCGTCGCACGGCCTGCGCGCGGTGCTGGCCGACGCGTGTCCCACCGTGGACCATGACGCGCCGGTCGTGAGCCTGGTGAAGGGCGTCGAGCAGGGGACGCTGCTGCGCATGACCCAGGTCGCGGCCCAGACGCTGCCCGATCACCGTCCGGATCGCATCGGCGTCCTCACCGGCCCGAACCTGGCCCGAGAGGTCGCCGAGGGACAGCCGACGGCGTCGGTCGTCGCGATGGGGGACGCGGAGGCCGCGGGATTGCTGCAGCAGCTGTTCATGACCACGACCTTCCGGATGTACACGAACCCGGACGTGGTCGGCTGCGAGATCGCGGGCGCGCTCAAGAACGTGATCGCGATCGCGGCCGGGATCGCGGACGGGCTCGGGTACGGCGACAACACGAAGGCGGCCCTCATCACGCGAGGGCTCGCCGAGCTGGCGCGGCTCGGGGTGGCGCTGGGCGGCGAGTCGCTCACCTTCTCGGGGCTCGCCGGCATGGGCGACCTCGTCGCGACCTGCACCAGCCCGAAGAGCCGCAACCGCCACGTCGGCGTCGAGCTCGGTCGCGGTCGTTCCCTCGACGACATCGTGTCGGAGACCCAGATGGTCGCCGAGGGCGTGAAGAGCACGGCCGGGGTGCTCGAGCTGGCGGCAAAGCACGGTGTCGACATGCCGATCGCGGCCATGGTGGGCGCGGTCCTGTACGAGGGCCACCGGCCCGCCGACCTGGTCCCCGCCCTCATGCTGCGCGAGGCGAAGGCCGAGCTCCACGGCATCCGGTGACGGGCACGACCATCGGGACCGTCGGATCGGCGAGGCTGGCGCGCGTCGACGCTCACGGCCTCGTGACGCCGGCCGACGCCCGTTGGTCGCTCGACTGGTGGATCGGGGGCGACGACCGCTGGCACCGGCCCGCCGACGAGCCCTCGGCGCGCCAGTCGCTCGTTGATTCGGTGCCCGTGGTCCGCACCGCGGTCCGGGTCCCCGGGGGCGACGCCGTGCAGCACGCCTACGCGGTGGGCGGTGACATCGCCGTCGTCGACGTGGCGAACGAATCGCCGTCGCCGTTCGTGCTCGCGCTCGTCGTGCGCGGCGCTCGCGACCTCGTGGTCGACGGTGCCACCGTCAGCGTGGACAGCCGCCCGACCCTCGTGACGCACGCCCCGCCGTCCCGGTGGGCGATCGGCGAGGTCGGGACGACGGAGGCGGTGGTGCGGGGCGGGCGAGCGGTGTCAGGCCCGGTCCCTCCGCACCATGGACGCGCCGGGCGGCTCGAGGCCGCGTTCCTGTATCCGGTGGCACACCGGGCGACCCTGCGAGCCGCGCTGCGCCTCGGCTCGGCGGGCGAGCCGGTCGACCCGGCCCGCCTGCGCGGCCCGGAGGACGCCCGCCGAGGCTGGGCGGCCCAGCTGGGGCGCGGGATGCAGGTCGAGCTGCCCGATGCCCGCCTCGCCGGGACGCTGCGGGCGGCGCGCGCGGCCGCCCTGCTCGAATCGACCATCGACCCGGTCGATCCCCTCGTCGTGGCCGCCCTCGAGGACTGGGGCTTCGACGACGAGGCCAGCGCGGCCTGGTCGCGGCTCGGATGGGGGGCCCGCCGGGTCGCCGGGCGCCGGACCAAGGCGGCGGCGTGCTGGTCGGACGTCGCGGCCCACCGCGACGGGACCGCGCCGCTGCTGCTCGCGGCGCGGTCGTTGCTCGCCCACGAGGGCGCCGACGGCGTGCTCACCCTGCTCGGTGAGCTGCCCCCGGCCTGGAGCGGCCAGCCGATCACCGTCCACGACGCGCCGACCCGGGGCGGCCCCGTCTCGTACGCGGTGCGGTGGCACGGGCCCCGACCCGCGCTCCTGTGGGAGGCGCCCGCGGGGACGACGCTGCGAGCGCCGGGACTCGACCCGACCTGGAGCACCGACGAGCCGCGGGGTGACGCGCTGCTCGCGGCGCGCGTCGCGTGATGGACGCCACCGAGCTCGAGGCGCGCGGCCGCTACGACCCCGGCGGCGCCCCGGCCCGCGCTCAGACGCTGAGCCGCAGGGTCGCGATGCCCCGCGGGCGCAGCTCGATCCCGCCCTCGAAGTGCTCCTGGGGCTGGCCGAGCAGGTCCACGGTCCAACCCTGGGCCGGGGTGCCGGCGAGCTGCACCGTCACCTCGGACGGCTCCGGCGCCGGGTTGAACACCCGAACCGAGATCAGACCGGCCTCGCGCGTCACCGCGGACACCTGGGCGCCGTCGACGGTCAGCGCCGCGCCCGCGGGCGGCTGGTCGCCCGCCGACCCCGTCACCCGGGCCCGTTCGAGCGGGACCAGGAACTCGTCGGCCGCCTCGTAGAGGTCGGCGGTCAGCCAGTCGCCTCGGTGCGGCAGCAGCGCGTACTCGACCGTGTGCCGACCCTGCAGCTGCGGTCCCTCGAGCGGGTCCATCGGGCCGGCCGGGTTCGGCCGCAGCGACGGCTCGACGCGCGAGAGATAGCCGGTCGCGCGCAGCAGGGTCAGCGCGAGCTCGGCGCCGTCCTCCACGAGCTCGTACTCGAGCAGCCCGTCGTGGAGGACGCCGAGGCCGAGCGACCCGTCGGAGCAGTCGACGAAGCGGCGCGACACGAACGTGGGGAGCCCGACCTCGTGGGGCCCGCCCTCCGCCGTCAGGCCGCGGCGCACGACCGCGAACGCGCACTCGGCATCCGAGCCCTCGACCGGTGCCGCCAGCGGGAAGTGGGCCCGCAGCCGGTGGTCGCGGGCCTGGTTGTCGACGCTGACCGCCACCCGCAGGAACCGCTCGCCGGTCCGCAGCTCGAGGCGCGTCCGCACCTGGCAGGTCACCGTGTCGAGCTCGCGCCGTTCGCACGATCGCATGTCGCCGATGGCGGCCTTCGGCCAGTCGTAGGAGCTGACGACCTCGAGCGCCGCCCGCACCGGGCCCCGCTCGAGCACGGTCACGCTCACCGTGCGCGGGTGGTCGACGACGACGTCGACGGTGGGGGGTGAGTAGTTGTAGGTGTCGCCGCCGTCGCCGCCGTCGACGAGCCGGTTGAGCCCCTGCACCCGAACCCCGTCGCGGGTCTCGACGGTCAGGGTGGCGTCGTCGGGGTCGACGATGACGGTGAGGTGCTCGTTCTCGAGGCGATGGTCCTCGGCTCCGACCGAGGTCTCGGGACCGTCGCCCTCTCGTGCGTCGTAGGTGCGCCAGCCGAAGCCGGGTACGTCGTCGGCCGCGAAGAGCACGCCCCGGGCCGGCGCCAGGATCTGCTTGAACCGGATCGTCGCCCCCGCCTCGCCGAGCCCGAGCAGCTCCTCGCGCGTCGACTCGAGATCGATGGTCGCCTCGCCCGGACCGGCGGCCCGGAACGTGTATTCCCAGTCGTCGGGGCCGAGCTCGACCGGTGTCACCTCGGCGATTGGCGCGGCGGCGAACTCGTGGCCGCGCAGCAGCTCGAGCACCCACCGCACCTTCTGGCCGGTGACGACGGTCGCGAACCCCTCGCCGCCCCGCTCCCACATGACCTGGGTGGGGCGGGCCGAGCCGTCGTCGGCGACGAGGTGCACCGGGCCCGCGCCGGGGACGACGCCCTCGACGAGGCCGCCCCGCGCCGCCGGGGTCGGGTTCACGACCAGCGTCGACCCGGCCGGCGCCGCGATCCGGCCTGCGAGGGCGCGGACGGCGTCGCGGGTGAGCGCGTCGCCGACCTGACGCGCCTCTCGGTAACGGACGAGGACGGCGTCGACCACCTCGTCGTGGCTGCACGCGCACGACGAGTCGTGGGCGCTGTTCAGCACCAGGAGTCGCCACGCGATGTCGAGCAGCGAAGCCGGGTAGTCGTCCGGCGTCCGCAGGAGCGTCGAGAGCGGCTCGGCGCGGCGCTCGAGCGCCCGCTCGGCGACCGCGCTGGCGCGGTGGACGTCGACCCGATTCGAGGCGACGCCCATGAGGACGTTGGCGCGCGCGCCGGAGCGGAGCTCGCCGCGCCACGTCCCGAGGTCGCGGCGGGGCTGCGTCCGCAGGTACTCCGGGAGCGACGTCACGACGAACCGGTAGTCGTCCTGGATCGCGTTGGCCTCCGACACGACGCGCCCGAGCCACGGCTGCGGCAGCTGGTGGTCGGTCCCGTTCATGAGCAGCAGCCCGCTCCCGGGCAAACGGGCGGCGCCGAGCTCGAGCTCATAGCCGTGCGCGCGCGTCACGAGCTCCTTGGCGTCGTCGGGCAGGTCGCGGCCGTTCGAGTAGGAGCCGAACAGGTACTCGGCGCGCACGCGCGAGCCGTCGGGCGCCTCCCACCAGAAGGCGTTGCTCGTGATGGCGGCCGGGACGCCCCGCCACACCACCGCGTGCTCGAGCCCGGCGAGAGCGAGGAGCTGGGGCATCTGTGCGACGTGGCCGAACATGTCGGGCAGGTAGCCGACCGGCATGCCGCCCCCGAGCTCGGTGGCGCGGGCCATGCCGAGCTGGAGGTCGCGCACCAGCGTCTCGCCCGAGACCATGAACTCGTCCATCAGGATCATCCACGGCCCGACCTGGAGCCGGCCGCTGGCGGCGAGCCAGCGGAGCCGGGGCGCGGCCTCGGGGCGCACGGCGAGGTAGTCGTCGAGCACCGCGGTCTGGCCGTCGAGGAGGAAGCGCGCGTACGAGAGGTCGCGCTCGAGCAGCGGCAGCAGCTCGTCGAGCAGCGAGACGAGCCGGATCCGGAACGTCTGGAACGGCTGGTACCACTCGCGGTCCCAGTGCGTGTGCGGGACGATCGCGACCGTCGTCGGCTCGGGCATGCCCGAGGCCTCGTCGGCTCGGCTCGGACGGGGGCGCGGCCAGGCCATCGCCCGGCACTCTATGGGGCGGCTTCGACGTCTTGCCCCGGCCCTACCATCAGCCGATGCCGAGCGGCCTGACGCTCGACCTGCCGCGCACGTCGGTGTTCTTGGACTTCGACGGGACGATCACCGAGCAGGACGTCAACCAGCACCTTCTCGACCGGTTCACCGGCGACGCCTGGCTGCCGCTCAGGGACGAGTACCGGGCCGGCACGATCGGCAGCCGCGAGTGCCTGATCGGGCACTGGGAGCTGCTCGACCCCGACGAGACGACGCTGCGGGCGGCCGCCGCCGAGGTGCCGCTCGACCCCGGCTTCGAGCCCCTGGTGACCGCGCTGCGAGCGGCGGGCGCGGAACTGGTCGTCGTCTCGGACGGCTTCGGGTTCCGGGCCGAGGAGGTCTGCGCCGACGCCGGCGTCGCCGTGCTCACCAACCACGTCGACTGGAGCACCGGGCGCCTCGAGTTCCCGCACGAAGACCGCTGCTGCCCGTGCTCGACGTGCGGCGTCTGCAAGCAGGCACCGATCAAGGAGGCCGGCCGGTCGGGCCGCACGACGGTGCTGGTCGGGGACGGGACGAGCGACCGCAAGGCGGCGCTGCTCGCCGACATCGTGTTCGCGAAGGGCCGGCTGGCGCAGTGGTGCGCGCTGCAGGAGGTGCCGCACCGGCGCTTCGCCACCCTCGCCGACGTGCACGCCGCGCTCCTGCCGTAGCCTGCCGACGATGCGAGTTGCGGTCGGTGCCGACGAGCAGACCCCGCTGACCGACGCCGTCGTCGAGAACCTGCGCCGACGCGGCCACGAGCTCGTGATCGTCGGTCCGCCGGGCGGCGAGGACAAGCAATGGGCGGAGGTCGGCCACGAGGTGGGAGCGCTGGTCGCCTCCGGCTCGTGCGACACCGCGGTCCTGTTCTGCTGGACCGGCACCGGCGCCTCGATCGCCGCCAACAAGGTCCGCGGGGCTCGCGCCGCGCTCTGCACCGACGCCGCCACCGCGGCGGGCGCCCGCCGCTGGAACGACGCCAACGTGGTCGTGATGGGGCTGCGGC
>CALEYV010000141.1 GCA_937927875.1 uncultured Actinomycetes bacterium
TCTGCCTGTCTCGTGGGCTCGGAGATGTGTATAAGAGACAGGGCTGGGACCACGTCACCACCGAGATCGACGGCGAGCGCATCCACTGCCTGCACGGGCCGTCGCCGGTGCCCACCGCGCGGCCGCTGGTGCTCACCCACGGCTGGCCGGGCTCGATCGTCGAGTTCCTCGACGTCGTCGAGCCGCTGCGCGACCCGGCGCGCCACGGCGGCGACGAGGCCGACGCGTTCGACGTCGTCGCCCCGTCGCTGCCCGGCTACGCGTTCTCGGGCCCCACCCACGACCGGGGCTGGCACCAGGGCCGGACCGCGCGGGCGTGGGCGGAGCTGATGGCCCGGCTCGGCTACGACCGGTACTTCGCGCAAGGCGGCGACTGGGGTGCGTTCGTCACCAGCCAGCTCGCGCTCGCCGACCCCGACCATGTGGCCGGCATCCACCTCAACATGCTGTTTCCCAACCCCGGCGCCACCGACCCCGCCACCTACACCCCCGACGAGCAGGCCGCGATGGCCGGGTTCGCGCGGATGACCGACGAGGAGGGCGGCTACTTCCGCATCCAGTCGACCCGGCCCCACACGCTCGGCTTCGCACTCGACGATTCGCCGGCCGGCCTGCTGGCGTGGATCGTGGAGAAGTTCCGGGTCTGGTCCGACTGCGACGGTGACGTCGAGCGCTCGTTCACGAAGGACCAGCTCCTCGACAACGTGATGCTCTACTGGGTCACTGGGACCGCCACCTCGTCGGTGCGCTTCTACGCCGAGTTCGACCGAGCCCTTCGCGCCGGCGCGATTCCGCTCGCGGCCCGGGTCGACGTGCCGACCGGCTACGCCCGCTACCCGAAGGAGATCATCACCACGTCGCGGCGCTGGGCCGAGGCGCAGTACAACCTCGTGCACTTCGCCGAGCTGCCGCGCGGCGGGCACTTCGCGGCGATGGAGGTGCCCGACCTCTTCGTCGACGACGTGCGGGCCTGCTTCCGGCCGCTGCGCTGATGGAGGAGTTCGCGGGTCGGGTCGCGGTGGTGACCGGCGCCGCCAGCGGCATCGGTCGCGGGCTGGCGCGCCACGCCGCCCGCGAGGGCATGCACGTCGTGCTCGCCGACGTCGAGCCGGAGGCGCTCGACGAGGCGGCGGCCGAGGTCGCCCAACTGGGCGCGGAGACGCTCGCGGTCCGGACCGACGTGAGCCGGGAGGCCGACGTGCAAGCGCTCGCGGCCGCCGCCTACGAGCATTTCGGCGCCGTGCACCTCCTCTGCAACAACGCGGGCGTGTTCCAGGCCGGCGTGGTCTGGCAGCGGACCCAGGCCGACTGGGACTGGGTGGTCGCGGTGAACGTGTGGGGGATCCTGCACGGCATCCGGGCCTTCGTCCCCCGGCTCCTCGAGCAGGGCGGCGACGCCCACATCGTGAACACGGCGTCGATGGCCGGGCTCATCAGCGTCGCCTACAGCGGCCCGTACGTCGTCTCGAAGTTTGCGGCCGCCGCGCTCACCGAGTGCCTCGCCCACGACCTGCGGGCCCAGGAGGCGCCGATCGGCGTGTCGTGCCTCGTGCCGGGCCTCGTCGACACGAGGATCGCCGACTCGACCCGCAACCGCCCCGACGAGCCGCCGAGCGAGGTCACGGCCCCCGACCACCACTTCGTGGCCGGCGTCCTGCGCGACCAGACCAGCACCGGCGGCCGCCACCCCGACGAGGTCGCCGCCATCGTCTTCGACGCCGTGCGCGCCGGACAGTTCTGGATCCCCACCACCGACGGCTACGACGACCTCATCCGGGGTCGCTACGAGGCGCTGCTCGAGCGCCGCATGCCGCCAACCGCCCAGTTCGACTGATGCCGCTGACCGTCGAGCCGTTTCGCGTCGCGGTCCCCGACGCCACCCTCGACGACCTGCGAGACCGCCTCGCCCGGACGCGGCTCCCGAACCAGATCACGGGCATCGGGTGGGACCAGGGCACCGAGCTCGGCTTCCTCGCCGACCTGCTCCCGCACTGGCGTGACACCTACGACTGGCGCCGGGTCGAGGCCGAGCTCAACGGCTACGAGCACGTCCGCGTCACCGTCGACGGGCAGCCGATCCACGCCCTCCACGCCCGCTCGACCGCGCCCGACGCGATGGCGCTCCTCATCACCCACGGCTGGCCGGGCTCGATCGTCGAGTTCCTCGACGCGCTGCCGGCCCTGCGCGAGTCGTTCCACGTCGTCGCGCCGTCGCTGCCCGGCTACGGCTTCTCGGGCCCGACCACCGACCGGGGCTGGCACCCGCGCCGCATCGCGGGCGCGTTCGTACAGCTCATGGACACCCTCGGGTACGAGCGGTACGGCGCCCAGGGGGGCGACTGGGGCTCGATCGTGAGCGCCAATGTGGCCGACCTCGCGCCGCAGCACGTGGCGGGGCTGCACCTCAACTTCGTCGTCGTGCCCCGGCCCCGCGACGCGCCCGAGCCGACGCCGGACGAAGCCGCGGCGCTGGCCGCGATGGCCGAGTGGCGTCGCCACGGCGCCGGCTACCAGGAGATCCAGGGCACGAAGCCCCAGACCCTCGGCTATGCGCTCCAGGATTCGCCGGCCGGCCTCTGCGCCTGGATCGTCGAGAAGTTCCGGGCCTGGTCGGACGCCGACGGCGACCTGCCGAGCTCGTTCTCCCTCGACCGGATCCTCGACAACGTGACCCTGTACTGGGTGACCGGCACCGCGACCTCGTCGACGCGCCTCTACTGGGAGATGCGACAGGCGGGCCGTGACGCGCTGCCCCAGGAGCGGGTCACGGTGCCGACCGGCATCGCCAACTACCCGGGCGAGGTCACCCGGGCGCCCCGGAGCTGGATCGAGCACCGGTACAACGTCACGCACTGGGCCGACCAGCCGCGCGGCGGGCACTTCGCGGCGATGGAGGTCCCGGAGCTCTTCGTCGACGACGTCCAGCGCTTCTTCGCCACCGTCGTGTAGAGCCGCGCTCCGCCTACCGCGGTTTCTCGCACACCGACACGTGTGAACGGCTGTCGGCGGTGAACGGCTGCCGATCCCATCCGCCCCACCGCTCGCGCAAGGTCATCCCGGCGAGGCGCGCCATCAGGTCCAGCTCGGACGGCCAGACGTAGCGAAACGGCGTCGAGAAGGTGCCGCTGCGACCGTCGCCCACCCAATAGTGGTGGGAGGCCGAGCGCTGCGTCACGACGTCGATCTCGTCGACGCCGACGTGGCCCGGGCTGAACGCGAACACCCGCGCCGTCTCGCCTGGCGGGAGCCGCTGCAGCTCGGGGACCGTGACCTCGATGACGAAGCAGCCCCCCGGCTCGAGGTGCCGAGCCGCGTTCTGGAAGCACGCGACCTGCTCGTCCTGGGTGGTCAGGTTCGCGATCGTGTTGTAGACGAGGTAGGCCAGGGCGAAGGAGCCGTCCACCACGGTGGTCGCGAAGTCGCCGATCGTCACGTCGATGGCGTCGGCCCCCGGTTTGGCCCGCAGCCGGGCGACCATCGCGGGCGAGAGGTCGATCCCGTGGACGCGCACGCCACGCTCGCTGAGCGGCAGCGCGATGCGCCCGGTGCCGATCCCGAGCTCGAGCGCGGCGCCGCTCCCCGCCAGCTCGGCGAGGAAGGCCACCGTCCGCTCGATGACGTCGGGGCGGAACTCGTCGGAGGTGCTCGCGTCGTAGCCGGCCGCGACGGCTTCGTCGAAATGGTTCTCAGGCACGGCGCGACTCTGGCAGAGCCGGATCGCGCGCCGGTGGGAATTTGGCGGTCGTTACCCCGGCGTGGGCGGCGCCGGGACCCCAACACGGGCCACGTTGACCGCCCGCGACGGCTCGTGGGTCGCCGGTCGAGCCGGGGCGTGCCGCGCGTCCGGCATCGAGGGCAGCGTCGGCACCGGCGGGAGCGAGACCGCTTGGTAGTTGGGGGGCGTCGCGTGCGTGGCCAGGATGAGGCTGGCGAAGCGCGACAGGTCGGCTTGGAAGGTGCCGGTCGGCGGCCCCGTGCAGGGCGCCACCTGCTCGAGGTCGGCCGGGAGGCTGGTGCCGTGCTGGTTGCCCGAGAAGCAGTTCCCGCCCGCGTCGGTCGCGGCGTTGATCGTGCTGATGAGGACCAGGTCGAAGTTGCTGGTGCGCACCACGTTCCCGATCACCCGGTTCTGGCGGGCGTCGAAGTTCTGGGCGTGCGAGCTGGGGCTGATGAGCTGCTCGGGCAGGGGCACGACGCCGATCCCGGCCAGCGTGTGGTCGTAGACGAGGTTCCGCGCCACCAGGTTCCCGATCCCGCCCGCGAGGAGGATGCCGGTCCCGGTCGCGGTGGCCGCGATGTCGATGGCGGCGGTCTGCTCGTTGTGGTTGGCGTACACCGCGTTGCCGACGATCGTCGTGGCCCGCTCGGGTGGGTTCTTCTCCTCTGAGCCGCTGTTTGGGACGATGCCGGACCGGTTGTCGTGGAAGCGGGAGCGGGCGATCACCAGGTCGCCGCCCGAGTTGGTCCCCGAGTAGCCGAGGCCGTTCCACTCCGACTCGACGTCGGTGATGAGGGCGTGGCACGGGTCGCACTGGCCGATGTAGAAGCCGGCGTCGGGGCTGCCCATCGCGAAGTCGTGGTCCCACGTCCCGTGCGTCGAGTCGAAGGCGTAGAGGCCGTAGTCGCCGGTGCGGACGGCGGTGAGGTAGGAGCCGCGGTAGCCGTTGACGCCCTGCCACAGCACCGCGTTGCTGGTGCAGTCGCGGATGGTGAGGTTCTCGATCGCGACCCCGTCGGCGAGGACCTTGAAGCCGTCGCTGTGGCTGGGGTCCTCGTTGAACCCGCAGTCCACGATGCTCGTGTTCCGGTCGACGCCCCGGATCACGAGGTTGGAGTGCGCGCGGCCGATGGTGACGGCCTCGTGGTGGACGCCGGGCGCCACCATGATGAGCGTGCCGGGCCGGGCGGCGTTGACCGCGGCCTGGATCGTCGGCGCGCCGCCCGGCACGGTGACGACGGCCGGCGGCCGAGCGGCCACGGCGGGGGACGCGACGGCGACACCGGGAACACCGATCGCGAGCAGCGCCGCCGCGAGGACCATCGCCTGCCATCGGGCCCGCATGCCGTCTCCCCCTGCCGCGCCCGGCTGGCCGGGCGGCGCGACGCGATCGACCCTAGTGATCGGTCTGGCACGGCGGCGCGCGCCGTCGCCCACCGGCGCTACGTTGCGGACTCGGCCGCTGGAGCACAGGGGGTGCACCGTGCGAGTGCCGCTCACGGTTCGAGACTTCCTCGATCGAGCCACGCTGGTGTACGGGGACCGGTGCGGCATCGTCGACGAGCCCGACCAGCCGGCCCAGCCGTTGGGTCCGCTCACCTACCGCGACGTCGGCAAGCTGGCGGCCGCGCAGGCGGCCGCGCTCGACGCGCTCGGCGTCGGCTTCGGCGAGCGAGTCGCGATCGTGTCGCCGAACGCGGCCCGGCTGCTGGTGGCGCTGTTCGGCGTGAGCGGGTGGGGCCGGATCTTGGTGCCGGTCAACTTCCGGCTCAACGCCGAAGAGATCGCGTACATCGTCGAGCACTCGGGGGCCACCGCCCTGCTCGTCGACCCGGAGCTCGACGAGCACCTGCAGGGCGTCGACGCCCAGCACCGGTTCGTGCTGGGAGCCGACAGCGACGAGGTCCTCTACCGGAGGGACGCGGAGCCACGCCCGTGGGAGCCCGACGAGGACGCGACGGCCACCATCAACTACACGAGCGGCACGACGGCCCGGCCGAAGGGCGTGCAGCTCACGCACCGCAACGTGTGGCTGAATGCGGCCGTGTTCGGCTGGCAGCTCGGCGTCAACGACCGGGACGTGTATCTCCACACCCTGCCGATGTTCCACTGCAACGGCTGGGGCATGCCGTACGCGGTGACGGGCATGGGCGGCCGGCACATCGTGCTCCGGAAGGTGGACGGCGCCGAGATCCTCCGCCGCATCGACGAGCACGGCGTCACCGCACTCAACGGCGCGCCGACGGTCATCAACATGGTCCTCGACGCCGCCCGCGACTGGCCGGGCGACATCCCGGGCCGGGGCCGGGTCCGGGTCACGGTCGCCGGGGCGCCGCCGCCAACCCAGACGATCGAGCGGATCGAGACCGAGCTGGGCTGGGAGTTCGTCCAGATCTACGGCCTGACCGAGACCGCGCCGCTGCTGACGATGAACCGGGCCCGGGCCGAGCTCGACGACCTGGGGCCCTCGGAGCGGGCAGCGCGGCTCTCCCGGGCCGGCGCGCCCACGCTCGGCGTCCGGGTGTGCGTCGACGACGAGGGCGAGGTGCTCGCCCGCGGCAACGTGATCATGGACGGCTACTGGGCCCAGCCCGAGGAGACGGCGCGGGCCCTCGACGGCGGCTGGTTCCACACCGGTGACGGCGGGACGATCGACGACGAGAACTACGTCGTCATCTCGGACCGCAAGAAGGACGTCATCATCAGCGGCGGGGAGAACGTGTCGTCGATCGAGGTCGAGGACTGCCTGTTCTCGCACGCGGCGGTGGCGGAGGTCGCGGTCATCGGCGTCCCCGACGAGCGGTGGGGCGAGACGGTGAAGGCGCTGGTCGTGCTCGCCGACGGCGCCACCGTCACCGAGGGGGAGCTCATCGATCACTGCCGGGTCCACCTCGCGCACTACAAGTGCCCGACCTCGGTCGAGTTCCGCGACGAGCTGGCCCGGACCGCGACCGGGAAGCTGCAGAAGTTCAAGCTGCGGGCCCCGTACTGGACCGAGCAGGCGGTGCGCTGATGGACCGGCGCGTCCTCGGTCGCAGCGGGGTCCAGGTCAGCGACTACTGCCTCGGCGCCATGATGTTCGGCGCCTGGGGCAACCGCGACCACGACGACTGCGTCCGCATCATCCACCGGGCCCTCGACGAGGGCATCAACTTCATCGACACCGCCGACGTGTACTCGGCGGGGGAGTCGGAGGAGATCGTCGGCCGCGCCATCAAGGGGCGGCGGGACGACGTCGTGCTGGCCACGAAGTTCTTCGCCCCGATGGGCAGCGACCCGAACCAGCGCGGCGGTTCCCGCCGCTGGATCCTCCAGGAGGTCGAGCGGAGCCTCGAGCGGCTCGACACCGACCACCTCGACCTGTACCAGATCCACCGACCCGACGACGAGGCCGACATCGACGAGACGCTCGGTGCGCTGAGCGACCTCGTGCACCAGGGCAAGATCCGGTACCTCGGGCACTCGACGTTCCCCGCCGAGTACATCGTCGAGGCGCAGTGGGCCGCCGAGCGGCGGGGGCGGGAGCGGTTCGTCTGCGAGCAGCCGCCGTACTCGATCCTGCGGCGCAGCATCGAGCGGGGCGTGCTGCCCACCTGCGCCCGGTACCGGATCGGCGTCATCCCGTGGAGCCCCCTGGCCGGCGGGCTGCTCACCGGCCGCTATCGGAAGGGCGAGCCGCCGCCCGAGGGGTCACGGCTCGCCCGCGGGTTCGGCGCCAACCGGGTCGAGGACGAGCGCCAGCGGGCCGCGCACGAGGAGCGCATGGACGCCGTCGAGGCGCTGCGCGGCGTCGCGGACGGGGCCGGCGTGTCGCTCACCCACCTCGCCCACGCGTTCGTGCTCGAGCACCCGGCGGTCACCTCGGCGATCATCGGCCCCCGCACGATGGAGCAGCTCGACGACGTGCTCGCCGGCCACGACGTCCGGCTCGACGAGTCGACCCTCGACGCCATCGACGAGATCGTGCCGCCCGGCGCCGACATCGGCGCCGGCGACCCGTGGCGACCGCCGGGGCTGTCGCGCGCCAACCGGCGCCGGCCCCGCTGACCGGCGTCAGTCGGACGGCAACGTCGCGAAGTCGACCTGCCCGGTCGTCATGGCGGCCGTGAACCCGGCGTCGACCAGCAGGTTGTGCCCGCTCACGTAGCTCGCCTCGTCGCTGTTCAGGAACAGCAGCGGCGGCCCCATCTCCTCCGGTCGCCCGAGGCGGCCGTTGGCCTGGCTGGCCGTCCAGTCGATCGTCGCCGAGGACAGCGCGGCCCGGAAGTCGACCATCATCGGCGAGTCGACCGGGCCGGGGCTGATGCAGTTGACCCGGATCCCCTGAGTTCGCCCGAGGCGAGGCGCGGCGGCGAACGTGTAGACGATCACGCACTCCTTGGCGAAGAAGTACGGGTCGCCGTGGTCGGCCAGGTGCTCGGCGGCCCACGCCTGCCCGGCCGCGAAGTCGGGGAGCGCGAGCACCTCGGTGATGACCGGGAGGTGCTCGGACCAGCCCATGCCGGCCAGCGAGGCCACGCTCGCGATCGCGCCGCCCTCCGGCATCATCGTGGCCGCCCGCTCGGTGAGGTGACGCAGGCCGAGGAAGTTCACGGCGAACACCCGCTCCGGCGGATGGGTCTGCGGCACCCCGGCCACGTTGAAGAGCTTGTGGATGGGCGCCCCGATCGAGGCCAGCG
>CALEYV010000142.1 GCA_937927875.1 uncultured Actinomycetes bacterium
CGTCGCCAGCATCACGATCGCCGGACAGGTTGCGCCGGGGACGCCCTTCAGCCCCGATCGAATCGCCGAGACGTTCTGGACCGTTGTGCAGTCGGACGGCGCCTGGCAGCCCGAGGTCCGCTTCGAGGGCAAGTAAGGACGCCGAGCCGCGTTCGGCGCGCCCCGGCCGGCGCACCACACCTGGCCGCGCCCGAGGCGGCGTCCCGACAGAATCATCGGGGCGTCGCCGGCCGGCGGCGCTGACAGGGTCTGACGGAGAGCGAGCCGATGCCGGAGTTGCCGTACTACCGGGCGGATCTGGCCCGGATCCATCACGAGGGCTTCGGCTTCCACGCCGATGCCGTCGCGCCGGGAATCTTGCAGCTCCTCGAGCCGGTGCTGCACGGCCGGGGGCTGGTGGTCGAAATCGGCTGCGGGTCGGGGTTGCTGACGCGGTACCTCGTCGAGGCCGGCCATCGCGTGCTCGCGACCGACGCGTCGCCGGCGATGCTCGAGCTCGCGCGTGCCTACGCGCCGGGAGTCGAGGGACTCGAGCAGCTGCGACTCCCCGACGACGCGGTGCCCGCGGCCGACGCCATCGTCAGTGTCGGGCACCCGCTGAGCTACTTGGATGACGACGAGCAGGTTCGAGCGTCGCTGACCGCCATGGCCGAGGCCCTTCGCCCCGACGGCGTCCTGGCGTTCGACATCTGCGACTACGAGTGGGGCGAAGCGCGCCGAGAGCAGGGGCCGCAGGTCTGGTCCGGCGATGACTGGCTGCTCGTCACCCGCACCTCGGTCCCCGATCGGGGGACGTTCCGCCGAGACATGACGACGTTCGTTCGCCAGACCGCGGAGCTCTGGCGCCGCGACGAAGAGGTCCACGACAACGTTCTGCTCGCCACCGCGCAGCTCCCGGCGCTGCTCGCCGCGGCCGGGGTCGCGGCGGAGGTCCGCTCGAGCTTCGGCAGCGAGGCCCTCCCGAGAGGCCTCGTCGCGGTCGTCGGGCGGCGACTGGACTGAGCGGGCCGTCCCTCCGGCCCGTCCACGTGAATGTCCCGGTCCGGGGGCACCGCGGCGCGGTCAAGCCGATCGGGCGGAGCCCGGCCTCGCAGCAGCCCGACTCGGAACGGGCGCAGCTCGGCGCGCAGGAAGCCCACGGTTACCGTGAAGGCCGGCCCGTCCCCGACGCGAGGAGCAGCCGTGAAGCTCATCCACCACGTCGTTGACGTCGCGGCGGCGAAGGCGAAGGTCTGGGCCGCGCTCACGGAGCACGACCAGATGGCGGCCTGGTGGAGCACCGAGGTCACCACACCGACGGCTGCCGTCGGCGCCATGGTGCACTGGGTGTTCGTCGGCGACTTCAACCCGGTCATGGAGATCATCACCCTCGAGCCGGAGCGGGAGCTCGGGTGGCGCTGCGTGTCAGGTCACGAGCCGTGGCAGGACAGCACCTTCCGGTTCGAGCTGGCCGACCACGACGTGGGAACCCGGCTCCGGTTCTGGCAGGACTACGCGGTGGAGCTCAGCGACGACGCCTACGGCATCTACAACTTCAACTGGGGCTACTACCTCGAGAGCCTCCGCCTGCTCTGCACGACCGGCACCGGGAAGCCGTTCGTGACGCCGGGATGACGAGGCGCGACCGAACGCGACCGCCCGGGTCTCAGGACGGCGTCGCCGCGAGGACCCGCTCGGTGGGCGGCGACTCCGGCTGGCGGCGCGGCGGGAGCAGGGTCGGGAGCGTGGCCAGCGCGCCGAGGTAGAGGAAGAGCGCGAGCACGAGGACGGCGCCGAAACCGAACGTCATGGCCAGGATGGTCGAGAGCACCGCGCCGACCACCGACGCGAAGCCGTTGACGGCCCACCCCCAGGCCACGTACTCGCGCGGGTGCTCGGTGAGCGCGGCGACGGCTCCGATGCCGAGCGGCATGAACATGCCGAGGCACAGCCCGAGCGGGGCGAGCACCACGAGCGCGGTCAGGACGCGGACCGCCAGCGACGCCGAGAGCAGGGCGTCGGTCAGGGGCGTCAACCCGAACAGGTAGAAGAGGGCGAGCGCGGTGATCGACCCCACGAGGACGGGCAGGGCGCGGCGGGGGTTCGCCTTGATGCGCTCGCTGAGGAAGGCGCCGATGCCGGTGAACACCAAGAGGGACATGAGCGTCACGGTCAGGGAGTAGGTGGGGTAGCCGAGGAACAGCGTGAGCCGCTGGATGAGGGTGACCTCGAAGAAGATGAAGCCCAGGCCGAGCAGCGCGAAGTAGGAGGCCGACCGGCGCTTGCGGGGGAGCCGGGACCACGTCTCGCGGATGCGCAGGAACGGCAGGAGCAGGAACACGGTCGCCATCAGCACCGCGATCCCCAGCAAGAGCAGGAGCACCCGCTCGCCGACCGCCTGCTCGAAATCGAGCTTGTCGATGGGCTTCGTGAAGTTCGAGATGACGTCACCGAACGGCGTGAAGTGCCAGAAGAACGGTCGGTTGTCGGAGATCGGCCGGACGTCGAACGGATACGAGTTGTAGAACGCGTCGAGCTGGGCCCCGTGGGCGTTGATGAGCTGGCTCACCGAGTTGCCGTCGTCCAGGCGACCGGGTGCGTACCGCAGCGTGCCGCCGGGGACGCGGGGGAGCGCGTCCGCGAATCGGTTGATGTCGGCGGTGGTGAACGGCTGGCGCTTCACGAGGATGGTGCTGAACCGGTGGCCGTTGATGTCGGGGGATCCGGCGACGACGAGGTGCTGGCGCGGGTCGTGGATCCCGAGCTGGGCCAGGGCGTGACGGGCGGTCGCGACGTAGCGCAGGGTGCGGTTGGGCTTGTCGAGCTCGCCGAACTGGACCGCCAGCACCCCGTTGCGGCTCAGGTGCTTCAGGCTGTCGACGATCGCGTTGCTCGTGTACAGGTAGCTCTCGGACAGCACGTTGGCGTCGACGGTGGCCGCGTTGGCCGCCGCGTAGCTGTCCGGGGCCGGGAACCACACCAGCTGGTAGGGGTTGCTGCTCCGGGCCAGGTAGGAGCGGCCGTCGCCGTTGACCCAGTTGACATGTTTGTTCTGGGCCAGGTGGCCGTCGTAGCGCGCGTACTTGTCCTTGACGAGCGACCACGTCACCGGGTTCAGCTCGACGGCGTCGATATGGCGGGCCCGGTAGTAGAGCGACGTCAGCACCTCGTTGCCGCCCGCGGCCCCGATGATGAGGACCCGCCCCGGCGCGGCGCCGGTGACCGCGAAGGGCAGCCGGCGAGGATCGGTGTTGAACCGGGTGAGCGACGCCGGGTTGCCGTTGTACTGGTAGATGCCGGAGCCGAGCAGTCCGTCGTGGTACAGGAACCGGACGCCGACGTTGTTGGCGACGTCGACCCGGAAGATTGGGCTCCACGACGAGTACGCGGTGTTCGACGACGTGAGCTGGGCCTTGGCCCCGTCGTCGGCCACCTCGGGGAGCAGCGCGGGTTCGACGACGAGCACCCCGAGCACCACCGTGACGACGGCGCCGATCGCGACCGCGTGGATGCCCGCTCGCGTCGCGATGCTCAGGCCGGTCGCGGCCAGGACGAGTCCGGCCAGCATGATCGTCGCCGGCGGGCCGATCGAGGAGATCAGCGCCACGACCACCGCGCAGGCCAGGCCGGCGCCGACGAGGTCGGCGAAGTACAAGCGGCCGATCTGGTCCGAGCGCCGCGAGAAGAGCGTGGCGACGATGACGCCGACGGAGAGGAACGAGGCGAAGATCGCTACGCAGATCCCGAGCAGGCCGGCCACCGCGCCGACCTGGCCGGCGTTGCCGTAGTCCCAGATGCTGAGGGTGTCGATCGACACCCGAGCGACGACGATGTAGCCGACCGCCACGCTCACCGCGCCGGCGAGGAAGCTCCACTGGAGGATCGTCGCGGTCGCGGCGCGTTGCAGCCGGCGCGAGACGGCGACCAGAACGCCGCCGGAGCCGATCCCGAGCAGCGCCAGCCCGATGACGAGGTACGTGTAGTAGTAGAAGAGCTTGAACGAGATCACGCGCGTGTAGCTGATCTCGAGCAGCAGCGCGGCGAAGCTCACCGCCATGATCTCGACGCCGTAGCTACGGACGGAGGACCCGGCGCGCGGGAGCTCCTCGCTGGTGGTCATCGGGTTCCTATCGGACGGCCTGGCGCCGGGCACGGCGGATCATTCTGACTGACGCGTGTGCCGCTCGCCGATGCGCGGCGCCGGTCAGCTCGCGCCGGTCGATGCGGTGGCACGCCGGCGGTAGGCCGACGGCGTCTCACCGCAATACCGGCGGAATGCCCTCGTGAAGGCGCTGACGCTGTCGAAACCGACACCCGTGGCCACGTCGAGGACGGTGGGGCCGGGCTCGGCCAGCCGGGCCATGCCACGGAGCAGCCGACTCTCGAGCAGGTACTGGCGCCACGTCATGCCGGTCTCGGCGGGGAATCGCCGTCGCAGCGTGCGCTCGGACATCCCGACCGCGTGGCAGACAGCGGCGGCGGTGACGTCGGCCAGGTGCTCGTTCGTGTACGCCATCACGGCCGCGGTGGCCGGGTCGGCACTGGTCGGCAGGCAGAGGGGCGTCTCGTGCTCGAGCCAGTCGAGGGCGAGCTTGGCGAGCGCCTCGAAGAAGGCGTCGGCGACAGGATCACTCGCCGGCCTCGTGATCGGCCACCGGACGCCGTAGACGATCATCTCCCGGATCACGGGCGCCGCCGCCAGCACCCGGGCCCGATCGTCGACCCACGGGACCATGTCCGGGTCGAAGAAGACGGACACGCTGCGGACCCGTCGCAGGGTGGTGTTGTGCGGCAGCCGGGCCGGGATCCACACCGCCTGCTGGGGCGGCAGGAGGTAGTGGGCGGTCTCGGTCTCGACCTCGGCGGTCCCTTGGAACGCGTACTCGATCTGGTGCTGGGGATGGGCGTGCCAGCCGGTCGTGAGGTCCTCGCCTTCGTAGGGGAAGGTGCCGGCGCGCACCCCGGTGCCGTCGCGCAGGTCGGTCAGCGCCCGGTTGGCCGCCCAGGGCCGATCATTGGCCGGTCGCGCCGAGACGGTCACGAGACCCGAGGGTACTAATGGGTCAGTGAGCGCAGCCGAGCACGACGCGGTGGTCCGGCGGTCGTTCGAGGGCCAGGTGGCCATCTTCCGCGGCGAGCACTCGCCGTTCGCGCGTCGCACCGCCTCGACGCTGGCGTGGCTCGAGCCGCTCGAGCCCGACATGCTCGCGCTCGACGTGGCGTGCGGGGCCGGCCACGCGGCGGAGGTCGCCGCGCCCCACGTTCGGCAGGTCGTGGGAGTCGACCTGACGCCCGCGCTCCTCGACGTCGCGGCCGATCGGCTCCGGGACGCCGGGATCGCCAACGTGCTCCTCCAGGTCGGCAACGCGGCCGACCTGCCGTTCCTCGATGCGTCGTTCGACCTCGTCTTCTGCCGCAGCGCGCTGCATCACTTCGCGAGCCCCCGGCCCGCGGTGGCCGAGATGGCACGGGTCTGCCGGCCGGGGGGCCGCGTCGTCGTGGCGGACATGGTGGCGCCGAGCGCCGAGCTGCGGGAGCCGTTCGACAGCCTCCACCGTCTGATCGATCCGTCGCACGCGGGCGTGCTGCTCGAAGCCGAGCTGGCCGAGCTCCTGGGCTCGGTGGTGGGCCCGATCTCTTACGCCGAGACCGGCGAGCCGCTGACGATCGACATCAACCACGTGCTCACCGGGGTCGCGGACCGAGACGCCGTCGCCGCCGCGCTGGACGCCGAGCTGGAGGGTGGGCCGGCGACGGGGTTCGTCCCGACTCGCGTCGACGGCACCGTGATGGTCTCGTTCACGTTCACCGTCGTCCACGCGGCACGCCCGGAACTCCCCGCGGTTGCCTCGCCGGGGCGCTGATCGCCGCACTCCGCGCCGGTCACCCGGCCGGGTGGCGCTCGCTCGACGGTCACCTCGTCCCGCTTGTCCGACGCCGTCGAGCGCCGGTAGAACACAGGGGCCGGTCGACCTCGAGCAGGAGCGCCCCCGTGCCAAGACCCGAGAGCAAGCGCTTTGACCAGCCCGACGAGACGCGGCCGTTCCAGGCTCAGAAGGGCAAGGTCGAGCTCGTCAACCTGGGTGGCGGCGTCGTCGGGCGCGGCACGTTCGAGCCCGGCTGGCGGTGGTCCGAGCACGTGAAGCCGATCGCCGGCACCGAGAGCTGCCAGAACGCGCACCTCACGTATGTGATCTCGGGCCGGCAGCGGGTCCGGATGGACGACGGCACCGAGATGGAAGTCGGGCCCGGCGACGTCGTGTACATCCCGGCTGGGCACGACGGCTGGACGGTGGGCGACGAGCCCTGCGTCGCCCTCGACTTCGCCGGGATGGGCGATTACGCCAAGCCCCGTTGACGGGAGCGCGCCGCGCGGCGACGCGTTCCTGAGCGAGGCGCCCGGTGCCGAGCTACGTCGCCTTGTTGCGGGCGGTCAACGTCGGGGGCCGGAACCGGGTGGCCATGGCCCAGCTCCGGGCCACCCTCGAGGCGCTCGGGCACGAGGACGTGTCGACGTACGTCCAGAGCGGCAACGTGGTGTTCCGGAGCCCGTCGAGGTCCGTCTCGTCGGTCCGGAGCGGCCTCGAGCGGGCGATCCAGGACGACTTCGGCCTGGATGTGGTCGTCATCGTCCGCACCCGGGCGGAGCTCGCCGGTGTGGTCGAGCGCAACCCGTTCCGGATCTCGCGGGCCACCGAGCCGCAGCTGCACGTGGCGTTCCTGGCCGATCGGCCCACTCGACCGTCGGTCGCCCGGCTCGACCCCGAGCGCTCACCGCCTGACGAGTTCGCGGTCGTCGACCGCCAGGTGTATCTGCGGTGCCCGAACGGGATGGGGCGCACCAAGCTCACCAATGACTACCTCGAGCGCCAGCTCGGGACGAGCGCCACGGTGCGGAACTGGCGGACGGTGAACGAGCTCCGCCGGCTCGTCGAGTCCCGTTGACCGCAAAGGAGTCGAACCGTGACCGGCGCCACAGCGGCCGCGGCTCGGCGACCCCCCGGTGCCTCGTTACGGTGCACTTAGATCCGACGTGTTGAAGTGAGGGGATGAGCGGCGTGCCAGGGGACGGCGAGACCGGGGTCGCAGCCGGCCCGGCCATCGAGCTGCAGGGGCTGACGAAGCGGTTCGGGTCGAGCGTCCTGGCCGTCGACCACCTCGACCTGCGCGTCGAGCACGGCCAGGTGTGGGGGCTGCTCGGGCCCAACGGGGCCGGGAAGACCACGTCGCTGCGCATGCTGCTGGGGCTGGTGCGGCCGACCTCGGGGTCGGCGACGCTCCTGGGCACCCCCGTCCGGCCCGGCGCCCCGATCCTCGAGCGCGTCGGCGCCATGATCGAGCACTCCTCGTTCGTGCCGTTCCTCACCGGCATGAAGAACCTCGAGCTCTACTGGGAGTCGCGCGGCGGCCACCTGCAGGACTCGAACGTCGAGGAGGCGCTGGCGATCGCAGGCCTCGGCGCGGCCGTGAACCGCAAGGTCAAGACCTACTCCCAGGGGATGGCGCAGCGGCTCGGCGTGGCGAGGGCGCTGCTCGGGCGGCCCGACGTCCTCATCCTCGACGAGCCGACGACCGGGCTCGATCCGGGCGAGATGCGCGAGATCCGCGACCTGCTCCAGCGCCTCCCCACCCAGGGCGTCACCGTCCTGCTGTCCAGCCACCTCCTGGCCGAGATCGAGCAGGTCTGCAGCCACGCGCTCGTCATGGACAAGGGTCGCTGCCTCCGGGCCGGGACGGTCGCCGAGCTCACCCAGGCCGGCGCTTCCGCCTACCTCGAGGTCGACGACACCGAGCGGGCCCGCCAGGTGCTCAGCGCGCGCGCCGGCGTCACCGGCGTGACGACCGAGAACTCCGGGCTGGCGGTGAGCCTCGACGGCGCGTCCCGCGCCGAGGTGGTGCGGGAGCTGGTGCGGGCCGGGGTGCGGGTTGAGACGGTGACCTCGCGCTGGCGGCTCGAGGAAGCGTTCCTCGGCCTGCTCGAGGAGGAGGAGCGCTGATGCTGGCCGCCTTCCGCACCGACTGGGCGAAGCAGTGGCGCCGCCCCCTCACCTTCATCGGCCTCGGGCTGCTCGTCCTGATCCCGATCATCTTCGTGGTCGCCACGAAGGCCAACCCACCCGGGCGCCCCGAGGAGTTCCGCGACGCCGGCGACGCCTTCAACTTCTACGGGACGAAGACCGGCCTGTTCCTCGGCGTCTCGGCGCTGGCGAACACGAGCCGGTTCCTGCTCGTCATCGTGCTGGCGATCTTCGCCGGCACCGCGGTCGCGTCCGAGGCCAACTGGGGCAACCTGCGCGCCCTGCTGGTCCGGCCGATCCCGCGCGGGCGGCTGCTCACGGCCAAGCTCACCACCGCCACCCTGCTCGGCGTCATCGCGGCGGCGCTGGTCGTGCTCACCGGCACCATCGGCGGCATCCTCGCCTTCGGCTGGCACCCGCTCACCGATGGGTCGATCCACCAGTCGGCGCCGAACATCGTCGGCAACCTCGCGCTCGGCACCCTCTACGTGTTCTGGAGCCTCTCGCCGGTGATCGCGATCGGGTTCATGGTGTCGACCCTCACCGATTCCGCGTCCGGCGCCGTCTTCGCCGCCTTCGGCTTCTACGTCGTCTCGACGATCCTCGACGCCATCACCCAGCTCCCGAGCTGGTTCCGGGTCGCGCTGCCGACCCACTACCTCGACGCCTGGCAGAAGCTCTTCCCGTCCGGCCGCCACAACGGCAGCGGGCCCACCGCCGACATGCTCCGGGGCACGCTGCTGCCGATCGCGTACGTGCTGGTGTTCCTCGGCTTCGCGTGGTGGTGGTTCCGGCGCAAGGACATCCTGTCCTGACCGGTCGCCCCTGACCGGGGCGGTGCTCCTCGCCACCGCCGCCCCGCCCCGGCGATCATGGTCGGGTCATGCGACGGGCGACGCCAGGACCCGCGGGGAGCACCCGATGAGCCCGGACCGCCGGAGCGCGGGCGTCGACCCGGCCGTCGCGGCCCGGTTCGCGACCTTGGCCGACGCCCGGCGGGCGATGATCGCCCTCGAGCACGCGGGCCTGGACGGCAACGACATCGAGCTGCTCGGCCGGCCCGTCGACGCCGCCCGCGTGCCCCGTGACCCCAAGCGGGCCGACCTCCGCCTCGTCTTCTACCTGGTGCCGAGGCTGGCGGGTGGGCTCGCGCTCGGGGCCGGCGCCGGGTTCGGGTTCGGCCTGCTCATCGCGGGCGCGCTCATGGCCGCCGGCGTGGTGTCGTGGTCGTGGGGCGCGTTCGGCATCTGCGTGCTGATCGCGCTGTTCCCGGGCGCCACGCTCGGCGTGTTCCTCGCCTTCGAGCGCTCGGTCGGCGTCGCCGAGGACTGGTCGCTGACCTTCGAGGACGCGCCGCCGGGCCCGGTGTGGGTCGGCGTCTACACCCGCCAGGACGAGGTCCGGGCTCGCGCCCGACAGGTCCTCGGACACGAGCAGCCGCTCGAGCTGCGCTAGGGAGGGCTGGGATGGGGAGGCTCGACGACCGGATCGCGATCGTCACCGGCGCCGGCGACGGCATCGGGAAGGCGGTGGCGCGGCGCTTCGCCGCCGAGGGTGCCCACGTCCTGGTGGCGGAGCGCGACGCACGCTCCGGCACCGACGTGGCGGCGGGACTGGCGTCCGAGTTCGGCGTCGACGCCGAGTTCGTGCGCACCGACGTCGGCGTGAAAGACGACAACCTGGCCATGGTGCAAGCCGCGGCCGACCGCTGGGGGCGGATCGACATCCTCGTGAACAACGCCTACGGCGGCGGGCGGCTCGGACGCGTCGAGCGCAAGACCGACGAGCTGATGGACCACGGGCTGCGGGTCGGGTTCCTCGGTCCGTTCTGGGCCATGCAGGCCGCGTTCCCGATCATGAAGGCCCAGGGCTACGGGCGGATCATCAACGTGTGCTCGCTGAACGGCGTGAACGCGCACATGGGGACGGTCGAGTACAACACGGCCAAGGAGGCGCTGCGGACGCTCACCCGAACCGCGGCGCGGGAGTGGGCGCAGACCGGTGTCGTCGCCAACGTGATCTGCCCGGGCGCGCTGACGGCAGCGGCGAAGGCCGTGTTCGAGAAGAACCCCGAGCTGCGGGTGTCGGCCGAGGCGGCGCACCCGATGGGCCGGCTCGGCGACCCCGAGCGCGACATCGCCCCGGTCGCGGTGTTCCTCGCCAGCGACGACTGCCGCTACGTCACCGGCAACACGCTCTTCGTCGATGGGGGCACCCACATCAACGGCGCCGCGTGGGCACCGGACCTCGGCGACGAGTAGCGAGGCGCGAGGGCGGCCTACCCGGTAAAGCGCGGCGCGACCACGAGCGTCGGCGCGGGGCAGGTGTCGGTGCTCGGGTCGTAGGTGATCGTCACCTGGCCGGCCGCGGGTCGAGCGCTCAAGACGTTCTGGATGATCTGCGCGCCGACCGCGACAGTCGACGATCCGCCGCCG
>CALEYV010000143.1 GCA_937927875.1 uncultured Actinomycetes bacterium
CCCCCACCCCCGCCGACCTCGACCACGACGACGTCGACGACCACGACGACCACCACCACCACGCCGTAGCGCGCCGGCGCGTCAGGTCTCTCGCACGACGTCCAGCGGATCCTTGTCTTCCCGCAGGCCCCGGAACCGAGGCGCCCGCAGCGACCCCACCGACGTCCACTCCGCGAAGCCGACCTCGACGACGAGCTGGGGCTCCACCCAGACCGCGTCCGAAAGCCGCGGTGGGTTCGTGAACGGCGCGGTGTCCCGGCGGAGAGGGTCCAGCGCCCGCTCGAGCTGCTCCCGCGCCGCCTCGTCGATGCCCGAGCCGGCCCGCCCCGCGTAGCGCAGCCCGTCGTCGGCGTCGTAGTAGCCGACGAGCAGCGAGCCGAGCCGGTCGGCGAGGCGGCCCTTGCCCGGCAGCCAGCCGCCGACGACGAGCTCCTGGCTGTTGACGACCTTGACCTTGCGCCACGCGGCTGCGCGCTCCCCGGGCCGGTAGGGGCTGTCGAGCCGTTTCGCGACGACGCCCTCGAGCCCGAGCTCGGTCGCGGTGCGGAGCACGCCCGGCCCGTCACCTTCGTGGCTCGGCGGCGTCTGCCAGGCCGGACCGGTGAGCCCGAGCCGCTCCAGCAGTCGCCGGCGCTCGGCGTACGGGAGCTCCAGCGTCGAGTGCCCCTCGAGCCACAGCAGGTCGAAGAGCATCACGACCACCGGCGTCGAGGCGACGAGCTGGCGAACCTTGGCCGGCGCCGCGACATGCATGCGCGACTGCAGCTTCTCGAAGCTGGGCCGCCCCTCGTCGTCGAGCGCGACCACCTCCCCGTCCAGCACCGCCTCGATCGTGCCGAGCGCCTCCCCGATGCCCCGCAGCTCCGGATAGCGGGCGGTCACGTCGTTGCCCCGCCTGGACGTGAGCCGGATCCGGCCACCCTCGACGGCGATCAGCACCCGCATCCCGTCCCACTTCATCTCGTACGCCCACCGCCCGTCGTCGGGCGGCAGCGGGCCCGGCGTCGCCAGCATCGGCTGGAGGTTCGACGGCGGCGGCTCCCGCCCCGGGTCCTCGGGCGGGCTCATGCGGTGGATCATCCACTGGTCGCCGCCGGTGCGGAACAGGGCGTACTTGCCGTGCACCCGCTCCCCGTCGAAGCTGATGATCAGCTCGTCGTCCTCGACCTTCTCGGGCTCGTAGGTGCCACGGTCCCAGACGGTCATCGTCCCCGCGCCATACTGGCCGCCCGGGATCTTGCCCTCGAAGGTCAGGTACTCGAGCGGGTGGTCCTCGGTGCGGACGGCGAGATGGTTCGGCTTGTTGCGGGCCGGGATGCCCTTCGGCACCGCCCACGACCACAAGACGCCGTCGTGCTCGAGGCGCAGGTCCCAGTGCAGCGCGCGGGCGTGATGCTCCTGGACGACGAAGCGGGGCCGGTCGCCGCCCGCCGGCGCGCCCGGGCTCGGGCCGGGCTCCGGGGTCTGGGCGAAGTCGCGCTTTTGCCGGTACGAGGCGAGCGAGTCCCGAGCCACCGAACGACGGTATCGCCGGGTCAGGACGGCGTCGGGAGCAACCGCCGCTGCACCTTCCCGCCCGGGGTGCGCGGGATGGTCGAGACCTCGACGACCTGCCGCGGGAGCTCGGCCGGTCGCAGGCGGGACCGCCCGAAGTCACGTAGGTCGCCGACGGCCGGCAGCGTGCGGCCGGGCCGGGGCACCACGAAGGCCACGAGACGCTCGCCCCACTGGTCGTCCGGGACGCCGGCGACGCAGACATCGTCGACGCTCGGGTGCTCGGCGAGCACCTGCTCGACGGCGGTGGGGCTCACGTTCACGCCGCCGGTGATCACGAGGTCGCGCCGCCGGTCGACGACGCGCACCGCGCCGCTCGCGTCCTTCGCGCCGAGGTCGCCGGTGCGGAGCCAGCCGTCGGGGTCGAGCACGGCGCGCGTGGCGTCGGGCTCGAAGCGATAGCGGCGCATCACCATGGCGCCGCGCACGCGGATCTCGTCGTCGGGCGCGAGGTCGACCTCGGCGCCGGGGATCGGCTGACCATCGAGCAGGACGCCGCCCGCGGTCTCGCTCAGGCCGTAGGCGTCGACCACCGGCGTCCCGGCGGCGGCGGCCCGCTCGCGTAGCGGGGGCGGCAACGGCGCCCCGCCGACGACGATGCGCCGGTAGGCGCGCAGCGGCGCGCCGGCGTCGAGCAGCCGGTGGAGCATGGTCGGCACCACGGACACCAGCGTGGAGCCATGTCGCTCGGGCGCGCCGGCGACCGCGTCGAGGTCGAAGCCGGGGTGGACGTCGACGGACTGGCCTCCGACCCGGGCCCGGGCGAGGATCGCCAGCCCCGCCACATGGTGCAGGGGCAGGCAGACCAGCCAGCGATCGTCGGGGCCGAGCTCGAGCGCGGCGTTGCAGCCGGCGCCGACGGCGTCGAGGCCGGCGAAGGTCAGCTCGACCGCCTTCGGCGTCCCGGTCGTCCCGGACGTGACCACCACTGCGCCGACGTCCGGGTCGGGCGCCCGGCCGCCGGGCACGGCCCGGGTCTCGTCGACGAGGAGGTGGGTCGGGCGCAGCCGGGCCAGGCTCTGCTCGAGGACCGCGGCCGGTGCGGCCGGGTCGAGGACCGCCACCGCGTCGCCCCGGTCCCAGGCCTCGAGCACGGCCCGGGCCGCGGCCGGGCGGGGGCGGAGGATCGCCAGCAGCCGGGCCGGGCTCACCGCCCTCCGATTTGGTCGCGCCCCACCGCCGCCCTTACCGTGGGAGTGAGCACTCCCAGAGTCTATGCGCCCACAGAGGCGGGATCGGAGGCGGGATGCGCCGCAGCATCCGAACCGGAGCGGAGTGGAAGCCCGCCGACGTCGACTACGGCGACATCCGGTACGAGACGGCCGACCTCGAGCGGGGCTCGATCGCCAAGCTGACGATCTGTCGCCCCGAGGTCCGCAACGCCTTCCGGCCCCAGACCCTCTACGAGCTCCAGGACGCGTTCGAGCGGGCCCGCAACGACCCGACGGTCGGCGTCGTCGTCCTCACCGGCGAGGGCTCGGAGGCGTTCTGCAGCGGCGGCGACCAGCGCATCCGCGGCGACGACGGCTACGTCGGCGACGACGGCGTCGGCCGGCTCAACGTCCTCGACCTCCAGGTGCAGATCCGGCGGCTTCCGAAGCCGGTCGTCGCTATGGTCGCCGGCTACGCGATCGGCGGCGGGCATGTCCTGCACCTCGTCTGTGACCTGACGATCGCGGCCGACAACGCGCGGTTCGGCCAGACCGGTCCCCGCGTCGGCTCCTTCGACGGCGGCTACGGGTCGGGGCTGCTCGCCCGCACGGTCGGGCAGAAGAAGGCCCGGGAGATCTGGTTCCTCTGCGACCAGTACGACGCCGAGGAGGCGGCCCGACTCGGGCTGGTGAACACCGTCGTGCCGCTCGAGGCACTGGAGGAGCAGACGGTGGCGTGGTGCCGCCGCATGCTCGAGCACAGCCCTTTGGCGATGCGGATGCTGAAGGCGTCGCTGAACGCGGCCGACGACGGGCTGGCCGGGATCCAGCAGCTGGCCGGCGACGCGACGCTCCTGTACTACCTGAGCGCGGAGGCCCAGGAGGGCAAGCAGGCCTACCTCGAGAAGCGGCGGCCCGCCTTCGACCGGTTCCCGCGCCGGCCGTGACGACGGCCGCCGGGCCGGCGCCGGCGCGGCTGTGGCTGCTCGGCGCCCGGCCGCGCACCCTCGGCGCGGCGGTGGCGCCGGTGCTGGTCGGCACGGCCGCCGGTTCCGCGGCCGCGGGCGTGCTGCTGCCCGGTCGCGCCGTGCTCGCCCTCGTCGTCGCCCTCGCGCTGCAGGTCGGCGTCAACTACGCCAACGACTACTCCGACGGCGTGCGCGGGACCGACTCGGCCCGGGTCGGGCCGCTGCGCCTCACCGCGAGCGGGGCCGTCCCTGCCGCGGCCGTGCGGCGGGCCGCCCTGGGCTCCTTCGCGGTCGCCGCGATCGCCGGCCTCGCGCTCTCGCTCATCGCCGACCCCTGGCTCCTTCTCGTCGGCGCGGCGGCCATCGCCGCCGCCGCCCTCTACACCGGCGGCCCGAAGCCTTACGGGTACCTCGGGCTCGGCGAGCTCATGGTCCTCGTCTTCTTCGGGTTCGTCGCCACCGCCGGCTCGGCCTACGTGCAGGTCGGCCGCGTCCCGGCCGCCGCGTGGTGGGCGTCGGCCGCGGTCGGGCTGCTCGCCTGCGCGCTGCTCCTCGTGAACAACGTCCGGGACCGGGCCACCGACGCCCAGGCGGGCAAGCGCACAATCGCCGTCCGTCTCGGCGACGCCCCCGGCCGCGCCCTCTACGCCGGGTGCGTGGCGGGCGCGTTCGCGGCGGTGGCCGCGATCGGGGTGGCGCACCCCTGGGCGCTGCTCGGGCTGGCCGCGGCGCCGCTCGCGGTCCGACCGCTGCGGGCCGTGCTCGGCGGCGGACACGGCCCGGCGCTCATCCCGGCCCTCGCCGGGACCGTCCGGCTCGAGGTCGTGCTCGCCGCGCTCGTCGCCACCGGGCTGTGGGTGTCGTGACCGACGTCCGCGAGCACCGGCTGGTGCTCGACGGCCGCCCGGTGCTCCTCCTCGAGGGCCCGTCCGGGTGGGGCGAGTGCTCCCCGCTGCCCGGCTACCCGTGCGACCCGTCCGCGGCGTGGCGGGCGGCCCATGAGTCGGCGACGGTCGGCTGGCCGGACGCGCGCCGCGACACGGTGCCGGTCAACGCCCTCGTCAGCGGCCCGACGTTCGACCCCGCCGCGCTGGCGGCGTTCCCGGCCGTGAAGGTGAAGGTCGGCCGCGAGTCCGACGTCGAGCTCGTGGCCGCGGTGCGCGACGCCGTCGGCCCCGCGGTGGCGCTGCGGGTCGACGCCAACGGGGCGTGGGACCTGGAACACGCCGAGCGCGCCATCACGAGGCTCGCCCGCTACGACCTGGAGCTCGTCGAGCAGCCCGTCGCCGCGCTCGACGACCTGGCCCGGCTCCGCCGGCGGGTCGCGGTGCCGATCGCGGCCGACGAGTCGGTGCGCACCCTCGACGACGCCCGGCGCCTGCGCGCCCTCGACGCGGCCGACGTGCTCGTCCTGAAGGTGCAACCCGCCGGCGGCGTGGGCGCGGCCCTTGAGCTGGCCGACACGGCCGGGATCCCGGCGCTCGCGAGCTCGATGCTCGAGACGTCGGTCGGCGTCGCGGCCGGCCTCGCGCTCGCCGCCGCGCTCCCCGAGCTGCCGTTCGCGTGCGGGCTGGCCACCGTCGCCGCCCGGACCACCGACGTCACCCTCGATCCCCTCGTGCCCGTCGACGGGTCGCTCGCCGTCCGCGCCGTCGAGCCCGACCGGGCCCTCCTGGCCCGCTACGCCGCCCCGGTCCCGTCGGCCCAGGAGGCGAGCTCGTGAGCGAGTGCCTGCGGCTGCTCAAGGGGGACGGCGTGACCCGCCCGCTCCATGATCACGACCGTGGCCTGGGACCCGATCGCGTCGGCCATCTGACGCGCCACGTTCGAGTAGGCGCGGTCGTAGCTGCCGGCGACGAGCAGCACCGGCATCTCGAGCTCCGAGAGGCGGTCCCACAGCGGCTCCTGCGCGCCCTGGCCGAGCGACCGCAGCTGGTGCGACAGTCGCCGCGCTGTGTTCCCGCGCTTGCGCTCTTCGAGCATCGCGGCGTCGCGGGGGAGCGACTCGAAGAGTCGCTGGTCGAGCCAGCGCTCCAGGAAGACGTCCATGCCGTCCCGCTCGAGCTCCTGGGCCCGCCGCTCGTCGTCGGCGATCCGGGCCTCCCGCTGCCCGGCGTTGCGGATGCCGGCCGAGCCGCTGACGAGGACGAGCGCGTCCACGAGGGACGGGTTGTCGAGCGCCAGCCGGACGCAGAGCCGCGCCCCCATCGAGTAGCCGACCCAGATGCCCCGGCCGCCTCGGTGGGCGATGGTGTCGGCGGTGGCGACGAAGTCGAGGCCGTCCGGCACCTCGATGGCCTGAATATCCCAGTCGCGGGGCAGCGCTCGCTCGACCGGCTCCCACGAGCGGGCGGTGAGGGTGAAGCCCGGCACGAGCCGCACACGCATGCCGGGATCCTCGCATGACTCGCGACGCCAACACCGCCTTCGCCGCCGCGGTCGTCGACGAATGGCGGCGGGCCGGGGTCTCCGATGTCTGCGTCGCCCCGGGCTCCCGCAACGCGCCGCTGACCCTCGCCCTCGCCGGGCGCGAGGACCTGCGCGTCCACGTCCACGTCGACGAGCGCTCGGCGGGGTTCTTCGCGCTCGGCTGCGCACGCGGCTCCGGCCGACCGGCGGTGGTGTGCTGCACGTCGGGCACCGCGGCCGCGCACCTCCACCCGGCGGTCCTCGAGGCCAGCCACGCCGGCGTGCCGCTCATCGTGGTCACCGCCGACCGGCCCCCCGAGCTGCGCGACACCGGCGCCGGCCAGACGATCGACCAGGTCGGCCTGTACGGGGCCGCGCTGCGGTGGGCCTGCGACGTCGACGCCCCCGCCGACCGGCCGGGCGTCGGTGCCTGGTGGCGTTCGGTCGCCGCGAGAGCCGTCGCCGCCGCGACCGGTCCGCCGGCCGGTCCCGTCCACTTGAACGTCGCGTTCCGGGATCCGCTCGCGCCGACCGGCGAGCCGCTCGTCGACGCGCCGGGACGGGTCGATGGCCGGCCGTGGACCGTGACCGTCGCGCCGCAGCGCCGACTCGACGACGCGACGGTGCGCGAGCTGGCGGCCCGCATCCGGGTCACGCCGCGCGGTGTGCTCGTCGCCGGCCCGGAGGCCGACGTGAGCGGCACCGTTGTCGACGCGTTCGCGGCCGCGGTCGGCTGGCCCGTCCTGGCGGATCCGCTGTCCGGCCTGCGACGCGGTGACCACGCGGTCGCGGCGTACGACGCCTTGCTCCGCGACGCCGGCTTCGCGGCTTCGCATCGCCCCGACCTCGCGCTGCGCATCGGTGCGCCTCCGACCAGCGCGGCCACCAGCCGGTGGCTGGCCGACGTCCCGGCCCTGTGGCTCGTCGACCCCGACGGTCGCTGGCTCGACCCGGCGCGCACCGCCAGCGACCGGCTGCCCGCCGACCCTGAGCCGCTGCTCGGCGACCTGCACCGGGCCGTCGGATCGCCCGCCGGTGACGGGTCGTGGCTCGGCGACTGGCGCGACGCCGATCGGCGCGCGCGGCACGCGATCGACGCCCAGCTGGAAGGGTCGGAGGAGCCGTTCGAGGGCCGAATCGCGCGGGACGTCGCCGCCGCGCTGCCCGCCGGCGCCAGCCTCGTCGTCGCCTCGAGCATGCCGGTCCGTGACCTGGACTCCTTCGCCGAGCCCAGCCCCGGGATCCGAGTGTTCGCCAACCGGGGCGTCAACGGCATCGACGGCTTCGTCTCGACGACCCTCGGGATCGCCGCGACCACCAACGGGCCGACGGTGGGCCTGACGGGGGACCTGTCGTTCCTGCACGACAGCAACGGGCTCCTCGGCGCCCAGCGCCGCGGCGTCGACGCGACGCTCGTCGTGGTCGACAACGACGGCGGCGGGATCTTCTCGTTCCTGCCCTACGCGTCCGTCGTCGCGCCTCCGACCTTCGAGCAGGTGCTTGCGACCCCGCCCGGGGTCGACGTGGCAGCCGTCGCGGCCGCCCACGAGGTGCCGGTGACGGAGGTCGAGAAGGCGTCGGCGCTGGTCCCGGCGCTGGAACGAGCGCTGGCCGCGGGCGGCGTCCGCGTCGTCCGCGTTCGAACGGACCGAGCTAGCAACGTTGCCCGCCATGCGGACGTGTGGGCGGCGGTCGCCGCCGTCGCCGGCGAGGCGCCCGGCGTCTGATCGGGGGCCGGCTCAGGGCCGGGGCGGCGAGTATCCCGCCGGCCACACGGTGGCCTGGTCGTAGACGGCGCCGGTGACGTCGGCGTCGGCGAGCTGGGTGTCCTCGAGGTGGGTGGCGAGGAGCCATGCGTCTCGAAGTACCGCGTCCCGCAGATCGGCGCCCTGGAGCATGGCGCCGGTCAGGTACGCGCCCCGGAGGTTGGCGCCGCGCAGGTCCGAGCCGCGCAGGTCGGCTTCCGTCAGATCGGCGAACTCGGCGTTGGCGCCGCGGAACGACTTCGAGCGCAGGTCCATGTCGACGAGCTTCGCTCGGCGAAGGTCAGCACCGTCGAAGTTGACGCCGGCGCGCAGCCGGCGCCGGAGCTCTCGATCACGCTTCCGCCACACGATGACCACGCCGTTGACGCTCCCACCGCCGACCCACCGGTCCTCGTCAATGGTGACCGGGGCGAATTCTTCCAGGTCAACGTCAGACATCCGCCGTCCGCTGCGCGCGTGGTGGTGCGCGAGCGTCCCGGTTACGGGGTGACGAGCGCTCGGAGCATCGGCTCGAGCTTGGCTTGGGTCTCGGCCCACTCGGCGTCCGGGTCGGAGCCGTCCACGATCCCGGCGCCCGCTCGCAGCACGGCGCGAGCGCCGTCGAGCTCCGCCCCGCGAAGCGCGACCGCCCACTCGCCGTCGCCGCGGGCGTCGACCCAGCCGATCGGCCCGGCGTAGCGGCCCCGGGGCGCCGGCTCGAGCGCGGCGATTGCTCGCAGCGCCTCGTCGCACGGCGTGCCGGCGACGGCCGCGGTCGGGTGCAGGCGACGGGCCAGCGTCAGCGCGGAGGGCGGCGGTGGGCGGAGCTCACCGCGGATCGGCGTCGCGAGGTGGACGACGGACGAGAAGCTGACGGGCACCGGCGAGTCCGGCACGTCGAGGCGGTGGCACAAGGGTGCGAGCGCGGCGCGCACGCCGTCGATGACGAGCTCGTGCTCCCGAGCGTCTTTCTCCGAGGCTTGGAGGCGGACCGCAGCGCCCTCGGCAGCCGGCGCGGTGCCGGCGAGCGGCCGCGACTCGAGGTCCGTCCCGATCCGGCGCACGAGCAGCTCGGGGCTGGCGCCGATCACGCCGTCGGCGTGATGGACGAAGCAGCCCGGCTCGGAGCGGGCGAGATTTCGGAGCGTCCGCTGCGCCGAGAAGGGCGCGTCGGCGTCGATGACGACCGGGCGGGCGAGCACGACCTTGACCAGCTCGCCGCGACCGATGGCCCCGAGCGCCCCCCGCACCATCGCCCGCCACCGTTCGCGGTCGACCGGGCTCGTGACCTGCCAGCGGGTTGGCTCCTCGAGCGCGCGCCGAGCGTCCTCAGGCGTCGTGGGTGCGTCGATCTCGGTGATCCAACCTCGTCCGTCGTTGGTTCGGCCGATCACCGTGCTCGGGATGATCAGCGAGCCGCGCCCGGCGGGGTCGAACGGCAGCGCGCCGATCGCCAGCGGACCGGTGCCCGGCCATCGGAGCGGGTCGTCGATCTCGATGTCGGCGAGTGCGGCCTCCGCCCATTCGACGTCGATGCGGGCGGCCACGCCGCTGGTCACGAACCCGGTTCCGTCGCGCAGCCACGCTTGACCGTTCGGTCCGAGGTGTTCGAGCAGATCGTCGGGCGGCGCGATCGCGCGCGAGACCGCGTGGAGGCGGACCCAGGCGCTGGTGAGCGACGTCATCGGCGGGTCCCGGTGAGGAGCTGCACCGCGCTGCCGGTCATCGTCCGGCGGTCGACATCGACGAAACCAGCCCGCGCCAGCCGGTCGAGGAGCGCGGCGGGCGGCGGGAGGTAGGCCGCGGACTGGGGCAGGTAGCGGTAGGCGTCGGCGTCGTGGGCGAGCAGCCGACCGAGCAGCGGCACCGCGTGGTCAGCCCAGAGGGCGTGGCCGGCCCGCAGAGCCCAACCGGCGGGGGTGGCGGTCTCGAGGGCGACGAACCGGCCACCTGGTCGCAGGGCGTTGGCGCAGGCGCGGAACACGGCGTCGAGGTCGACCACGTTGCGGAGCACGAAGCCGGAGATGACGCCGTCGAGGCTGGTGTCGCGCAGGGGCAGCTGCTCGGCGTCGGCGCGCAGGAGCGGCAGGTCAGGGCCGGCGCCGCGCAGCATCCCCGCCGAGCGGTCGACGCCAACCGGTAGGAGCCCGGCCCCAGCCAGCTCGCGGCAGAGATCGCCGGTGCCGCACCCGACGTCGAGGACGCGGCTGCCCGGCTCGAGCCCGAGCGCGGCGACCGCCCGTCGGCGCCAGCGCCCGTCCTGTCCGAGCGAGATGATCCGGTTCATCCGGTCGTAGCCGGGGGCGATGCGGTCGAACATCGCTTCGACCGCCCGCTGCTTCGACGGCCCCTCGGGCAGGCGCGGCTCGGCGGAGGTGCGCGCCGGGCTCACGAGGTGGCCTCACCCACGTTGCTGCCCCAGTCTGGCTCGGCGCGCGCGGCCGTGAGCTCGGCCGGCTCACCCACCGACTCGAGGTGCTCGCGGGCCACCTGCAGGAGCACGGCACGGAAGTGGTGCTCGACGAGCGTCGTGACGGTCGGCAGCAGTGTGCGGAACGCCTCGACGAGCCGCTGGGCTCGCTCCTCGGCCGTGAGGTCGGAGGCGCGCAGCGGCTCCCGGACGTGGACGTCGAAGAGCGTCACCGCGTGCTCGGCGATGGCGCGGGTGGCGGCGTCGTGGCGCTGCGCGAGCGCGAGCAGCTCGGCAAGCGGCAGCCCGGCTTCCAGCAGCTTGAGCCCGGCCGCGACGATGGCGGCGTCGGACGCCGCGAAGCGCTGCTCACCGTCCTGGACGCGCGCGACGAGCAGGCCCTCGCGCACGACGGCCTGCAGCAGCGCCGGCGGCACGGCGGCGCGTGCCGCCAGCTCGTCGAGGCTCAGCAGCTCCTCGTCGCTCGCCGCGGCAACCGCGGCGGCGAGCGGCTCGTCGGTGGCGTCGAGCTCGCCGTCCAGGAGCCGGCGGATCATCGCCAGGGAGAACCCCTGGCCCTGCAGCTCGCGGATCCGCAGCAGCCGCTCGAGGTGATCCGTCCCGTACCAGGCCACCCGGCCCTGGCGGCGGGGCGGCGGCAGCAGGGCGCGCTTTTGGTAGAAGCGGATGGTGTCGACCGAGGTGTCGGTGCGCCGGGCCAGCTCCTCGACCCGCAGCTCCTCGGGGGTGGCTGCCATCACCCCCGATTGTAGGAGCGTCGACTCCTAGAGTTGGAACGGGCGGCCCGCTACCCGGGCCGGCGCCAGACCGGCTCCCGCTTCTCGATGAAGGCGGTCGCCCCCTCGATCCCATCGCCGCTCGCCCCCACCTCGGCGGCGGCCTCCATCGTCTTGCGCCAGCCCTCGGCCTCCGACGCATCGACCGCCTCGCGGATCAAGCGCCGGGTGACCCGCACCGCGGTGGGCGAGTTGCGGGCGATGCGATCGGCCAGCGCCAGCGTCTCCTCGACGACCTGGTCCTTCGGGACGAGGCGGTTCACAAGCCCGAGCTGGGACGCGCGCTCGGCGGTGATGGGGTCGCCGGTCATGCCGATCTCGAGCGCGATCGGGAGCGGCACCCGCTTCGCGAGCCGGATCGGCCCGCCGGCGGCCGCGAGTAGGCCGCGGGACGCCTCGGGCAGCCCGAACACGGCGTCGGTCGCGGCGACGACGAGGTCGCACGCCAGCACGAGCTCGAAGCCTCCCGCCACCGCGGCGCCGTTCACGGCGGCCAGCAGTGGCTTCGGGAAGTCGCGCTGGGCGACGCCGGCGAACCCGCCCCGCTTGGTCATGATCCCGGCGCCGCCACCCTGCGAGATGACTCGCAGGTCGGCACCGGCGCAGAACACCGTGCCGGTCCCCGTGATCGCGACCGCCGCCACCTCCGGGTCCCCCTCGACGTCGTCGAGGGCGGCCTCGATCGCGGCGGACAGCTCGGGGCTCATCGCGTTGCGGGCCTCGGGCCGGTTCAGGCGCAGGAGCTCGACCCGCCCCCGCCGCTCGCGCTCCAGGATCGCCACGCCCGCTGAACCTACTGCCCGGCGGGCACCACGACGCTGAGCGGCTCGGGCTCGGCGGCGGACGCCGGGTCGCCGAGGTCGCGGTCGAACCCGCGGCGCGCGACGCGCAGTACGACGAAGGCGGCGAAGAGGAGGGCGGCGGCGCCGGCCGTGGTGGCGCGCAGCCCGATCGTGTCGGCGATCGCGCCCTGCGTGATGCTGCCGATCGGGTAGAGGAGCCCGAGCAGGACGAAGAGCACGCTCAGGACCCGACCCCGGAGCGCGGCCGGCGCGCGCAGCTGCGCAATGGTCGTGAAGCTGGACAGGCAGCCGAGGTAGAGCGCGCCGACCACGAAGATCGCGGCCGCCGCGAGCCCGAGGGTCGGGGCGGATGCATAGGCCACGAGGGCGAGCGGGAGGGTGACGATGCAGCCGAGCACGGTCGCTCGCTGCCCGAAGCGGTGGGCCAGGCCGCTCAGGGCGAGCGCCATGACGACGGCGCCGACACCCTGCGCGGTGACCAGCGCGGCCGTGCCCGACGCGGCCTCGTGAAAGACGCGGATCGCGACGGCCGGCACGAGCGCGATGAAGGGGGCCGCCAGCAACGAGTTCAGCCCCAGGTAGACGATCGCAGCCCGGATCCCGGTCTCGTGCCACGCGAATCGGGCCCCGGAGCGGATCGCGGTCCGGATGCTCTCACCGGGCGTCGGCGTCGGCGCGGGAAGGCGCAGCGGCGCGACCGCCAAGATGACGGCGAGGAAGCTCGAGGCGTTGATCGCGAAGGCGAGCGCGTAGCCGCCAACGCCGATCACGACCCCGGCGAGCGCGGGCCCGACGACCCGGCCCAGGTTCCACTGCGCCGAGCTGAGCGCCACCGCGCCGGTGAGATCCTCGCGCGGCACCAGGTCGGGGAGGAGGGCCTGAAGCGCGGGCAGCCCGATGGCCGTCGCGCACCCGGAGCCGAAGACGATCAGGGTGACGTTCCACGGGCGGGCCGACCCGACTGCGGCCAGGGCGGCCAAGGTGGAGGCAAGCGCGGTCTGGACCGACGTGGTCGCCAGCAGCATCCGGCGGCGGGGCAGCCGGTCGGCGAGGGCGCCGCCGAGCGGGCCTAGCAGCGCGTTCGGGATGAACGCGGCCGCGGCAACGATGCCGGCCCAGCCGGCCTGGCCGGTCTGCGACGTGACGAGGATGCCGACGCCGACGGTCTCCATCCACGTGCCGACGTTCGACGCGAAGCCACCGGTCCACAGCGCCGCGTAGCGACGATGACGCATCGGGGCGAGGGAGCGAGGCCAGGACACGGGCCGGCACCGTACCGGCCGGTCCCCGCGGTCAGGCCTCGTTACTCGTGCAGGTCGACGCTCGCGGGGTGGAAGAAGGGCGCGAGCAGGATGCGGTCCGGGTCGGCGGGGCCGTCCCATGCCCAGCCCGCGATCTGACCGACGCTGCGCCGCCCGCTCATGGCGCGCAGCATGTCGAAGCGCGCCGCCCGCACCGACGAGGCGGCCGGACCGACGCCGACCTCACGCGTGACACCGTCGGCGACGAGCCCGAGCGCCGCTCGCTGCTCGCTCCGGTCGCGTCCGTCCATGACGTCCGTCGTCCACTCCCAAGTCCGAGAGCACAGTGCCGAGTCGCGGCCGCCGGGGATGCCGAGCGCGCCGCGGATGTCCTGCTCGTGGGTCCAGGTGTCGAAGAGGAGCTGCCCCGAGCGTCCCGGCGGAAAGGCGTCGATGAGCGCGTCGGCCGCGTCGCCGTTGCGCTCCCAGTCATCGAGGATCGCCTCGGGCGTCCACGAGCGGCGCTTGTCGACCTGCGCCGCGGTCCACGGATCGGTCGCGACGCCCTCCACGTTGCCGTGGACGAGGTCGTCGCAGACGCCGGCGACATGCGAGAGCACGTCCCGCACGCGCCAGGCGGGAGTCGCGGGCGACGGACCATCGAGCGCTTCGACCTGCTCTCGAGCGAGAGCGCAGAGCATGGCCCTCGCCTCGCGGTAGAGCTCGGCGTCCGTCACACCGCCATTGTGCTCCGGAGCGGACGGTGGCGTCGCCCCGCGTCCGACCGGGGGATTCGACGCGGCGCGCCGCTACGCTCGCCGATGTGGCCGAACCGGGCGGGAGCGGACCGATCGGGCCGTATCCGCCGGGCGCCGACAGCGACGAGCAGCGGGCCGACTACGACAAGCTGCGACGGCGCGTCCTCTGGCGGATGCCTTCCGGCCTCTACGTCCTCGGCTCCCGCGGCACCGAGGCCGCGTCGAGGAACCTCATGACCCTGAACTGGGCGACCCAGCTGTCCTTCGACCCGAAGCTGGTCGGCGTGAGCGTGGAGCGCGCTGCTTACACCCACGAGCTCGTCGAGCAGGGCGGATGCTTCGCGCTGTCGCTCGTCGACCGGGAGGATCGGGCCATCGTGCGCAAGTTCACGAAGCCGGTCGAGGTCGACGTCGACGCCCAGACCCTCAACGGCTTCCCGTACGTCGAGCGGGTGACCGGCGCGCCGATCCTCGCCCAGGCGGCGGCGTTCGTCGACTGCAAGGTCCAGGAGCGGCTCGAGACCGGCGACCACACCTTCTTCATCGGCGAGGTCGTCGACTCGGGGTTCCTCCGCGACGAGGACGCGCCGATCCTCCGCATGGAGGACACCCGCATGAACTACGGCGGCTGAAGCACACCCTCCGGGGCTGCGTTCAGTCGCCGCATCGGCCGCCCGCGTGGGGGCGGCCGAGTCTCGTCCGGCCGGTCAGCTCCCGGTCAGCTTGTCCCACCAGCTCCGCTTCTTGGCGGCTGGGCGGGGCGCCGTCGGTGGCGGAGCGGCAGGGGGCGAGAAGCTCGGGGCCGGGACGGCCGGAGCCGCCGCCCGCTTGGCCTTCGAGGCCCGCTTCTTGGCCGGGGCCCGCTTCTTGGCCGACCGACGCTTGCTGGTCGCCTTGCGCTTCGCCGGTCGCTTGGCGGCCGACTTCTTCTTCGCCGCCCGGCGCTTGGCCGGCTTGCGGGCGGTGCGCTTCGTGGTGCGCTTCGCAGCCTTGCGCTTCGCGGGTCGCTTGGCACTCGAGCGCTTGACCGGCTTGCGGGTCGTGCGCTTGCGGGTGGTGCGTTTGGCCGGCATGACGTCTCCCTCGCTGGCCACGTGGGCGAATGCCACAAATCCTGCCACGTCGGACTCGCGTTCGGGGGGACCGGTACGCTCCGGAGCCGGTGGCTCGAACCGAAGATCGCACCTCGACGGCGCGCCCGAGGACCGGCGTGCTCCGGCGCTGGTGGCGCGCGCTGATCACGGGGAGCGGGCCGGACGGGCCGACCGACCCCGTGACCCGCTGGCTCGTGCTCTCCCGCGCGTCGGTGTTGCCGATGACGGTCACCGCCGCGCTGATCGCGGTGCTGCTGGCGTGGTGGAACGACGACGCGCACCTCGACGTCGGCCTCTGGGCGCTCGCCGCGGCCGGGATCGTGCTCGCCCACGTCGCGAACAACCTCATGAACGACCTGTGGGACCTCGACGCCGGCACCGACACCGACCGGTACCCGCGGGCGCTCTACGCACCCCACCCGGTGCTGGCCGGGATCACGACCCGCCGCGGCCTGCTCGCGCGGGCGCTGGTCGTGAACGTCCTCGACCTCGGCATCCTCGTCGCGCTGGTGCTGGCCCGCGACCCATGGATCCTCGCCTTCGCGCTCGGCGGGTTCCTCCTCTCCGTCGCCTACACGGCCCCGCCGCTGCGGCTGAAGACACGGGGCCTTGGCGAGCTGACCGTCCTCGTGGTCTGGGGCCCGCTCATGGTCGGCGGCACCTACTACGCCGCGGTCGGGCACCTGCCCGGCACGGTGCTGCTGGCGTCGATTCCGTACGCGCTGCTGTGCACCGCCGTCCTCATGGGCAAGCACATCGACAAGATCCCGTGGGACGAGCCTGACGGCACCGCCACCCTCCCGGTCCTGCTCGGCGAGCGCCGGGCCCGCATGCTCACCCGGGCGCTGATGGTCGCCTTCTACCCGCTGGTCGGGCTGCTGGTGGCGCTCGGCACGATGCCCATCCTCTCCCTCGTGTGTCTGCTCGGGCTGGTCCGGCTGGCCAAGGTGTGGGGTCCGCTCGGCCGGCCCAAGCCCGACTCGCCACCCGACGGCTTCCCGATCTGGCCGCTGTGGTTCGCGGCGCTCGCCTTCGTGCACACGCGGCGCGCCGGGGGGCTCCTCGTGCTCGGCCTGCTGGCCGGCGCCGCGCTCAACGTCTAGGACGCTGTTGAAGAAATAGGTGGGCGGTGTTCGCGATTTGGGTGTGGTTCG
>CALEYV010000144.1 GCA_937927875.1 uncultured Actinomycetes bacterium
GACGTGCACGGGATCGAACGTGCCGCCCAGCACGCCGATGCGCTCCCCCACGGCCGCAGTTTACGAGCCTGTTACACGCCCGACCCCGAAGCGCGTCGAGAGCGGGTCGTAGGGTCAGGTCGTGGACGCGGCTCGGGGGTCACCGTCGGCTGACGCCGCGCACGTGCTCGTGCGGGTCTGGCTCCCCGACCGTCCGGGCGCGCTCGGGCTCGTCGCGTCGAGGGTCGGCTCGGTCGGCGGTGACATCGTCGGCATCGACGTGCTGGAGCGCGGCACCGACGTCGCGGTCGACGAGTTCGCGGTCGCGCTGCGCAGCCTCGACGTCGTCGAGCTCCTGATCCGCGAGATCGAAGAGGTGGACGGCGCCTCGGTCGAGGAGGTGCGGGTCGTCGGCTCGTTCCCCGACCCTCGCCTCGACGCGCTGAACGCGGCGGCCGGCCTGTGCGAGGCGTCGTCGGTGGCGGGACTCCACCAGCTCCTGGTCCAGCAGCTCCGGGGCGAGTTCCTCGCCGGGTGGGCGGCGCTGGTCGAGGCGCGCCGGGTGGCCGCGGTGGACGGCGACGATCGGCCGGCCGACGAGCTGCTCCACGCCCTGACCGCCGGCACCGCGGCGTCGCCGCTGGTCGCCGAGGGCACCACCGGCCCGGACGACCTGGCGGTGGCGCCGCTCGTCGACCACGACGCGACGCTGCTGGTCGGCCGGGACGGCCATCCCTTCCGTCGCCGGGAGCGGGCCCAGCTGCGGGCGCTGGCCCGCGTCGCCGATCGAGCCTGGACCCTGCTCGGCCGGTGAGCGCTCAGCCCTCGGCGACGGTGGTGACGAACCGCTCCAGCTGGCGCAGGTTCCGGCACTCGTACACGCCGTCGCAGTAGGGCGCGTACTCGGCCATGATCGAGTCGCCGGTGTCCCAGTAGCCGCGCGGCTCGGGGTTCAACCAGTAGAGATGCCGGGCCCGCTCGCCGAGCGCGCGCAGCGTCCAGGCCTGGGACGCGTGGTAGTTGTTCCGGGCGTCGCCGAGGAAGATCAGCGACGTCTTGTTCGTCACCTCGAGATGGTGGCGGTTCTCGAACACCTCGAACGCGTGCCCGTAGTCGGAGTGCCCGTCCACCCACACGACGTCGGCCTCGGTGTTCACCCGGTGCACGGCCTCGGTGACGTCGTCGGATTCGGTGAAGAAGCGGGTGACCTCGTCGATGCCGTCGATGAACACCCACGACCGCACCTTCGAGAACTGGCTCGCCATCGCGTACACGAACTGGAGCGTGAACCGGGCGAAGCTCGCCACCGACCCCGAGATGTCGGCCACGACCATGATCTCGGGCCGCGAGGGGTGCGGGTGCCGGAACTTCGGCTCGGCCGGCACGCCGCCGTAGGAGAGCGACGCCCGCACCGTGCGGCGGAAGTCGAGGTGGCCGCGGTGGCGCCGCCGCCGCCGCTGCGCGAGCCGGGCCGCGAGGGCGCGGGTGAGCGGATAGATGGCCCGCTGAAGGGCGAGCATCTCCTCCCGTGATGCGTGCATGAAGTCGACGTCCTCGGGGAGCGGCTTGCGCAGCGTGCGGGCCATGGCCTCGACGCCGCGGTCGGCGACCAGCCGGCGACGGATCTCGGCCTCGATGAGCTCGCGCAGCACCTTGAGCCGGCCGCCGTACTCCTCGCCCTGCAGGCGGGCGGCCAGCGCGTCGGCCGGCACGTCGCCTTCCTCCTGGGCCCGGCCGATCAGGCGCGCCGCGAGGTCGTCGAGGTCGAGCTGCCGCAGCGTCCGGTACAGGTAGTAGGTGCCGCCGACCGGGCGGCCGGGCTCCATGCCGGCGAAGGCGCCGACGGCCGCCGCCGCCAGCCGGCGCAGCTCGTCGCGGTCCATCGTCATGAGCGCGTTGAGGAGCATCTCGGCCAGCTCCTCGCGGGTCACCTCGCCGCCGCCGCCGGCCCCGGCCGCCTCGCTGGTCTGGCCGGCCAGCTCGGCCCACTCCTCGGCGTTCGGGTCGTCGGCGTCGACACCGGGGCTGTGCAGCGAGAAGTAGACGTCGAAGACGGTCTCGAAGGCCCGCCAGTGGCGGTGGTGCTTGACGAGCGTGGCGCCGAGCGCGGCCTTGAACACGTCCCGGTCGGCGAGGTCGACGTGCTCGACGGCGCGCATCGCGTCGAGGTTCTCGGTCATCGACACCGGGAGCCCGGCGCCGCGGAGCTCGTGGACGAAGCCCTGCAGGACGTCGAGCATCAGGTGGCGTCCGAGGCGGGCACCAGCTCCTTGCGGGCCTTGGCGATGTCGGACTGGTACTTCAGGAGCACGTGGAGGGTCTCGCCGATCACCTCGGGGGAGATCTCGCTGGTGCCGAGGTAGAGGAGGGTGCGGGCCCAGTCGATCGTCTCCGAGATCGAGGGTGCCTTCTTCAGCTCGAGGTCGCGGATCGACCGCACGACGCGCGCCACCTGCCCGGCCAGCTCGTCGTCGATCTCGGGGACGCGCACCCGCACGATGTCCTTCTCCCGCTCGAGGTCGGGGTAGTCGACGTGCAGGTAGAGGCAGCGGCGCTTCAGGGCCTCGGACAGCTCGCGGGTGTTGTTGGACGTGAGCACGACGAGGGGGCGCTGCTTCCCGACGATGGTCCCCAGCTCGGGGATCGACACCTGGAAGTCGGACAGCACCTCGAGCAGTAGCGCCTCGGTCTCGATCTCGACCCGGTCGACCTCGTCGATCAGCAGCACCACCGGGTCATCGGCTCGGATGGCCTCGAGGAGGGGGCGGGTGAGCAGGAACGGCTCGGCGAAGATGTCGGCCTCGACGTCGGACCACGACGTCTCGTGCTCGCGGTCGGCCTGGATGCGCAGCAGCTGCTTCTTGTAGTTCCACTCGTAGAGGGCCTTGGCCTCGTCGAGGCCCTCGTAGCACTGGAGGCGGATGAGACGGGCGTCGGTGGCGCGGCTGAGCGCCTTGGCCAGCTCGGTCTTGCCGACCCCGGCCGGGCCCTCGACGAGGACCGGCTTCTCGAGCCGGTCGGCCAGGTAGACGACACCGCCGATGGTGGCGTCGGCGAGGTAGTCGACGTCACGCAGCCTCGCGATCACCTCGTCGACGGATTCGAAGCGGGTGGCCACTAGTCGACCACCTGCCCGTCGCCCCACACTTCGTAGCGGTAGGTCGTCACCGCGCGCAGCCCCATCGGGCCCCGGGCGTGGAGCTTCTGGGTCGAGATGCCGATCTCGGCGCCGAAGCCGAACCGCTCCCCGTCGGTGAAGCGGGTCGAGGCGTTGACGATGACAACGCCGGTGTCGACCTCGTGGGCGAAGCGGCGGGCGGCATCGACGTCGCGGGTGACGATCGCCTCCGTGTGCCCGGTGCCGTAGCGGTTGACGTGGTCGATGGCGGCGTCGAGGGATTCCACGATGCCGACCGCCAGCCGCAGGTCGAGGAACTCGGTCGCGAAGTCGGCGTCGCTGGCGGCGGCCATGGGCCGCAGGCGGCGGGCGGCCTCGTCGCCGAGCAGCGTGACGCCTTTGGCCTCGAGGGCGTCGGCGACGGCGGGCAGGAAGGCCGCGGCGACGGCCTCGTGGACGAGGAGCGTCTCGGCGGCGTTGCAGACCCCGGGGCGGTTCGTCTTGGCGTTCACGACGATGGCGAGGGCCTGGTCGAGGTCGGCGGCTGCGTCGACGTAGACGTGGCAGTTGCCGTCGCCGTCGATGACGACCGGGACGGTGGCGTGCTCCCGGACGGTGGCGATGAGCGCCGGGCCGCCCCGGGGGACGAGCAGGTCGACCTGGTCGGTGAGGCGCATGAGCTCGACCGCGGCCTCGTGGGACGGGTCGTCGACGAGCTGGACGACGTCGGCCGGCAGTCCGGCTTTGGTCGCGCCGTCCCGCAGCACGTCGACGATGGCGGTGTTCGAGCGCTGCGCGCTGGCGGAGCCGCGCAGCAGCACCGCGTTGGCGGCCTTCACGCCGAGGGCGGCCGCGTCGCTCGTCACGTTGGGGCGGTTCTCGTAGATGACGGCAACGACGCCGAGCGGCGCCCGAACCTGGCGGTGCTCGAGGCCCACGGGGTCCACCCATCGGTCGATGACCTCGCCGACCACGTCGGGCAGCTCGGCCACCTGGCGCAGCCCGGCGACCATGCCGGCCACCCGGCGCTCGGTGAGCCGGAGCCGGTCGAGCGGCGTGGCGTCGAGCCCGGCCGCCTCGGCGGCGGCGACGTCGGCGGCGTTGGCGTGGAGGATCTCGGGGGCCCGCTCGAGGATCAGGTCGGCCCCGGCGAGGAGGGCGGCGTCGCGCTCCTCGCTGTCAGCGGTGAGGAGCCGCCGGGATGCCGCCACCGCGCGGCGCCCCAGCTCGGCGACGGAGGGCACGGAACGCGAGTCTACCGGCGGGTCGCGAACGCCTTTCGGGGCATTCGGGTGACGCGGGAGGGCCGCGAGGCCGCGCCGTCACGGAGAACCGCCGGCGCGGGCCTCGCGCCTGCTCCCGCCACGCGTCGGCCGCCTGAGCCCCCGAATAGGCGGTGGCTCTCCCCCCGTCGGCCGACGACGAGTGGGGGAAGTGTGTCCCCTGTCACGCCCCGGCGCAAGAGCATGGAGCCCGTTTTTCTGGGGCCGGTCAGGCGAGGACGACGAGGTCGTCGCGGTGGATGACCTCGTGGGGGGCGCCCTCGGGGAGGTCGCCGGTGCGCCGGCCGGCGACACGGCGGAGGGTCGCGCTGTCGTAGCGGACGAGGCCCTTGGCGAAGGCGGCGCCGTCGGCGGCGACGACCTCGACCGCGTCGTCGGCGTCGAAGTGCCCGACCACGTCGCGCACCCCGGCCGGCAGCAGCGACCGGTGGTCGTCGGTGAGGGCCCGCCGGGCGCCGGCGTCGACGACGATTCGGCCCTCGGCGCCGCGCGCGAACGCGATCCAGAGCTTGCGGCTCGACAGCCGGGTCTCCCGCGGCCGCACCCGGGTGCCGACCGGCTGCCCGTCGAGGGCGCGACAGAGGACGCCGGGGGTGTCGGCGGCCGCGATGACGGCCCGGACGCCGGACCAGGCCGCGATCTTCGCCGCCGCCAGCTTGCTGGCCATCCCGCCGCTGCCCCGCTCGCTGCCGGCGCCGCCGGCGACCGCCTCGAGAGCGGCGTCGACCTCGACGATCTCCTCGATGAGCGATGCCTCGTGGTCGAGCCGGGGGTCGGCGGTGAACAGCCCGTGGGTGTCGGTGAGCAGCACCAGCACGTCGGCGCCGACGAGGTGCGAGACCAGCGCCGCCAGCCGGTCGTTGTCGCCGTAGCGGATCTCGTCGTCGGCGACGGTGTCGTTCTCGTTCAC
>CALEYV010000145.1 GCA_937927875.1 uncultured Actinomycetes bacterium
TCAGATGTGTATAAGAGACAGAACGCGTACAGCAGCTCGCTGAACCCGTGCGCGCCGGGGTTGGCGATCGAGTTCTTCACCGAGCCCACGAACGTCGCGATCGCGACCCCCGCCAAGAGCACCAGCGGCATGGCCAGGATGTAGAGGGCGACCAGCTTCACCTCGGCCGCCTGGATCTTCTTGCCGAGGTACTCGGGCGTTCGCCCGACCATGAGCCCGGCGATGAACACCGAGAGGATGGCGAAGACGAGCAGGCCGTTCAGCCCCACGCCGACGCCGCCCGGGCTCACCTCGCCGAGCTTGATGTGGGCGAGCACGAGGAAGCCGCCGGTCGGCGTGAAGCTGTCATGCATCGCGTTGACGGACCCGTTCGACGTCCCGGTCGTCGACGCGCCCCAGAGCCCCGATGCGGTGGGCCCGAACCGCGACTCCTTGCCTTCCATGTTCCCGCCCGGCTGGGCGGACGTCGCGACCTCGGTCGCGCCCCGGTCCGCGAGCCGCGGGTTGCCCGAGGTCTCGGCGTACATCGTCCCGATCGCGACCGCGAGCCAGATCACGAACATGACCGCGAACACGGCGTAGCCCTGGCGCTTGTCCTTGACCATGCGGCCGAACGTGAACGCCAGCGCGAACGGGATGATGAGGATGGCGTAGAGCTCGAGGAAGTCGCTGAGCTTCGTTGGGTTGGAGAGCGGGTGCGCGGAGTTGACGTTGAGGAAGTCGCCGCCGTTGGTGCCGATCTGCTTGATCGACTCCATGCTGGCGTTGGGACCGCCCGGGATCCGCTGGGTGACACCCGCGACGGTGTGCGCGGCGGTGAAGCCGTGCGTGTTCTGGATGACACCCTGGGTGATGAGCACGAGCGCGAACACGAACGCCAGCGGCAGCAGCACCCGGATCGTGGTTCGGATCACGTCGACCCAGAAGTTGCCGACCGTGCGGCCGCCGCCCCGGGCCAGCCCCCGCAGCAGCGCCGCCATCACCGCCATCCCCGCCGCGGCGGAGACGAACTGCTGGACCGTGAGGCCCACCATCTGGGTGAGGTGGCTCATCGTCGACTCGCCGCCGTAGGCCTGCCAGTTCGTGTTCGTCACGAAGCTGACCGCCGTGTTCATCGACAGTGCCGGCGCGACGTCGGCCACGTTCGTCGGGTTGAACGGCAGGTGCGACTGGACGCGCTGGAGCACGTAGAGGAGGAAGAACCCGACGACACTGAAGGCGAGCAGCGACACGGCGTAGACCGTCCAGTGCTGCTCCCGGTCGGGGTTCACCCGACAGAACCGGTAGAGGAGCCGCTCGACCGGCGTGAACACGCGGTCGCCGACCATCGGACCACCCTCGTACACGCGGGCGATGTAGAAGCCGAGTGGCGGCGCGGTGACGCCGATCAGCACGACCAGCGCCACGAACTGCACCCACCCGGCGGCGGTCATCAGAACCGCTCTGGGAAGAGCAGCGCCGCGAACAGGTAGCCCGCCAGCAGGACCGCGAGCACCAGGCCGGCGATGTTGTCGCCGGCCATCAGCGGGTGCGCTCGGTAGCCGCGGGCTCCGCCGCCGCCGTGTCGTCCTCGTCGCCGACCAGGACGTCGCGGTCGGGTCCGATGATTCGGTCGCAGGCGCGCACGTACAGGAAGCACAAGGCGAAGAACCCCACCAGGAACACGGTCACCAAGACATCCGCCATCGCTGCCGGCTCCGTTCCAGAGAGTGACCCCGAACCGTTCTTAGCCCTGCCCGCTACCCGCGGGGTCGGTCTTGATGGGCGCTTAGCGGGTCACGGCGCTCTCTTAGCGGCGACCTAACGGCTGGCCCCACGCCCGGATTCGTCGGACGGTCGCGGCCACGACGGGTTATGGTCGACGCAACGCACGGGAGCCCGGTGACACCGGGCTGAGAGGAGGGCTACGAGCCCTCGACCGTCTGAACCTGATCCGGATCATGCCGGCGAAGGGAGGATCGTGGAGCTGGGTCGGCTGCACGTGGTCACCGACACCAGGCCGGGACGCGACCCGCTCCGCACCGTGGCCGCGGCGCTCGACGCGGGCGCCCCGGTGGTGCAGGTCCGCGGCAAGGGCCTCGCCGACGCCGAGCTCTACGAGCTGGCGGCCCGCGTCACCGAGCTCTGCGTCCGGCACGGCGCCCTGCCGCTGGTCAACGACCGCCCCGACATCGCGCTGGCGGTCGACGCGGGCGGCGTCCACGTCGGCGAGCGCGACCTCCCGGTCGCCGTCGCGCGTCGGCTGCTCGGGACCGACCGCATCGTCGGTGCGACGGCGCGCGACGCCGCGACCGCCCAACGCCATCAGGCGGCCGGTGCCACCTACCTCGGCGTCGGCCCCGCCTACGCGACGACGACCAAGACCGGTCTGCCGGCTCCGCTCGGGCCCGGCGGCGTCGGACGGGTCGCGGCCGCGGTCGACCTCCCCGTGATCGCGGTGGCCGGCATCACGGTCGGGAACGTCGGGGCCCTGCTCGCCGCCGGCGCGTACGGCGTCGCCGTCATCAGCGCGGTCTCCGACGCCGACGACCCGGCCCGGGCGACGGCCGGCCTCCTGGCCGCCCTCGACCCGGTAGCGGCGGCGTGAGCCGCACCGTCACCGTCGTCGGCGGCGGCGCTATCGGCCTGGCGACGGCGTGGCGGCTCGCGCAGCGCGACGCCCGGGTCACCGTCGTCGACCCGCAGCCGGGCCACGGGGCGACCGACGTCGCGGCCGGGATGCTCGCCCCCGTGACCGAGGTGCACTACGGGGAGGAGCCGCTGCTGGCCCTCAACCTCGACTCGGCCCGCCGCTGGCCCGCGTTCGCCGCCGAGCTCGAGGCCGCGGCCGGGATGCCGGTCCTGTATCGCAGCGAGGGGACCCTCGCGGCGGCCGTGCACGACGACGACCTGCGCGCCCTCGACGCCCTCGTCCGGTTCCAGACCCAGCTCGGCCTACCGGTCGAGCGCCTCCGCGCCTCGGCCTGCCGGGAGCTGGAGCCCGCGCTGACGCCGCGGATCCGCGGCGGCGCGTTCGTCGCCGGCGATCACCAGGTGGAGCCGCGAGCGTTGACCCGAGCGTTGCAGCGGGCCTGCGAGGACCTCGGGGTCGAGTTCGTTCGCCAGCCCGTGGCGGCGGTCACCGCGGGGCCGCGGGTCCGGCTCGAGGGGGGCAACGACCTGACGAGCGAGGTGGTCATCGTCGCGGCCGGATGCTGGTCGCGCGCGCTCATCGACGTCCCCGTCCGGCCGGTGAAGGGCCAGATCCTGCGCCTGCGGGGCGACGTCGCGGCGCTGCTGACTCGCACCATCCGCGGTCTCGCCGAGGGCGTCTCCATCTACCTGGTCCCGCGAGCCAGCGGTGAGCTCGTCCTGGGCGCCACCGTCGAGGAACGCGGCTTCGACGACGTCGTGACCGCCGGCGCGGTCCGAGAGCTCCTCGACGCCGCGGCCCAGCTGCTGCCCGGGGTCGCCGAGCTCGAGCTCGCCGAGGCGCGCGCCGGGCTCCGGCCCGGGACGCCCGACAACGCGCCCATCCTCGGGCCCGCACCCGGCCTCGACAACGTGCTGCTCGCCACCGGCCACTTCCGCAACGGGATCCTCCTCACGCCCATCACCGCCGACACCATCGCCGAGCTCGCCGCGACCGGCGAGCCGGCCCCGGTGATCGCCCCCTTCAGCGCGGCGCGGTTCCGATGATCGCCATTGTCGTCAACGGGTCGGCCACCGAGGTCGAGTCCGGTGTCACCGTGGCGACCCTGGTCGGCCAGCTCGGGCGGGACTCCCGCGGCGTGGCGGTAGCGGTCAACGAGTCCGTCGTGCCCCGCAGCGTCTGGCCGTCGACCGCCTTGCAGCCGGGCGACCACGTCGAGGTGCTTCGCGCCGCCCAGGGAGGATGCTGAGTGGACGACCCGCTCGTCATCGCCGGCACCACCCTCTCGTCGCGCCTGATCCTCGGCACCGGCGGCACGCCGAGCCTGGCGACGCTGGAGCGAGCGATCGTCGCCGCCGGCGCCGAGGTGGTGACGGTCGCGCTGCGCCGCCTCGACCCCCACGCCCGGGGCTCGATCGTCGACGTGCTCGACCGCACCGGGGTGCGACCGCTCCCGAACACCGCGGGCTGCTTCACCGCGCGCGAAGCGGTGCTCACGGCCCAGCTGGCGCGCGACGCGTTCGAGACCGACTGGATCAAGCTCGAGGTGATCGCCGACGAGCGCACCCTGCTGCCGGACCCGGTCGAGCTGCTCGCGGCGGCGGAGGAGCTCGTCGACGGCGGCTTCGTCGTGCTCCCGTACACGAACGACGACCCCGTCACCGCGACCCGACTGGCCGAGCTCGGCTGCGCGGCGGTGATGCCGCTCGGCGCGCCGATCGGCAGCGGGATGGGGATCCGCAACCCGTACAACCTGGCGATCCTGCGCGAGCAGGTGCATGTGCCGGTCATCCTCGACGCCGGGATCGGCACCGCCTCCGACGCCGCCCTGGCCATGGAGCTCGGGTGTGACGCGGTGCTGCTGGCGTCCGCGGTCACGCGGGCCCGTGATCCCGAGCAGATGGCCGAGGCGATGCGGCGCGCCGTCGAAGCCGGTCGGCTGGCGCATCTCGCCGGTCGGATCCCCCGCCGCCTCTACGCGGAGGCGTCGACGCCGTGGGAGGGGCGGCCGCCGTGGTGAGTCGTCGGCCGCCCCGGCTGCTCATGCTCACCGACCGCACCCAGACCGCCGGGCGACCGCTGCTCGACGTCGTGGCGGCCGCGATCGAGGGCGGCGCACGCGCGGTGGTGCTGCGGGAGAAGGACCTCGCCGAGCCCGCCCGGGCCGAGCTGGCCGCGGCCTTGGCCACGGTGCTGCGACCGGTCGAGGGGACGCTGCTCATGGCCTCGGGCCCCGCCGCCGGCGACGGCGTGCACCTGGCCGCCGCCGATCCGTTCCCCGTCCCGGCGCCGCCGGTCGTCGGCCGGTCCTGCCACTCGGCCGCCGAGCTCCGCGACGCGGCGGCCGAGGGCTGTGCCTACGCGACGCTCTCCCCGATCTTCCGGTCGGCGTCGAAGCCCGGCTACGGACCGCCCCTCGGACCGGAGGCGCTGCGCGGCGCGCCGCTCCCCGTGTTCGCGCTCGGGGGCGTCACCAGGTCGAACGCGGCTGCGTGCGTCGCCGCCGGGGCGCACGGCGTCGCGGTCATGGGCGAGGTCATGCGGGCGCCCGACCCGGCCGCGACGGTGTCGGCGCTGCTCGACGCGCTCAACGTCGCGGCGGTGGCCCGATGACGCCGCCCGTCGCGCTCACGATCGCGGGCTCCGATTCGGGTGGGGGCGCCGGCGTGCAGGCGGACCTGAAGACCTTCGCCGCCCTGGGCGTCTTCGGGACGTCGGCCATGACCGCGTTGACGGCCCAGAACACCGCCGCGGTGTGCGCGGTCCGCCCCGTCGACGCGTCGTTCGTCACCACACAGGTCGAGGCGGTCCTGGCCGACCTGCCGGTCGCGGCGGTGAAGACCGGCCTCCTGGCGACGGCCGACACCGTGTGCGCGGTGGCGGCGCTGGCGACGGCGGGTCGCCTCCCCCACCTCGTCGTCGATCCCGTCCTCGTGGCCTCCACCGGACGTCGGCTCCTCGAGCCCGAGGCCGAGGCCCGCTACCGCGAGGACCTGTTCCCCCGGGCCGAGGTCGTCACCCCGAACCGCGTCGAGGCGGGCGTGCTCCTCGGCACCACCGTGGCCACGCTCGACGAACAGCGTGACGCGGCGCGCCGGCTGTCGGACCTCGGTTCGCCGGTGGTCGTCGTCACCGGCGGCGACGATGGCGGCGCAGACGCGGTGGACGTCGTCGTCGGCGTCCCCGGGCTCAAGGAGCTGCGCGCCCCGCGCGTCTCGACCCGCAACACCCACGGCTCCGGCTGCAGCTTCGCCGCCGCGGTGGCGGCCGGGCTGGCGTCGGGCCGCAGCGTCGCCGACTCGCTGCTCACGGCCAAGTCGTACGTACACGACGCCATCCGAGCCGCCGCCTCCTGGCAGCTCGGGGCCGGGCACGGACCGTTGAACCACTTCCGATGGGAGGAGACCCCATGACCACCACGACCACCGAGCGCACCCGTCGCAAGGTCTACGTCGAGCGCGACGGCCTGCGGGTCCCGTTCTGCGAGGTGCCCCTCACCGGCGACGAGCCGCCGGTCCGCCTCTACGACACCAGCGGCCCCGGCTCGGACCCGGCGGTCGGGCTCCCGCCACTTCGCCGCCCGTGGATCCTCGGCCGCGGCGACGTCGAGGAGTACCAGGGGCGCGTCGTCGACCCCCGCGACGACGGGCGGGCCGCCGGCCGGCGGGGCGGCGGCTCGGAGCAGTTCGCGGGCGAGCGGCGGCCGCCGCTGCGGGCGCGCGCCGGCCGGCGCGTCACCCAGCTGCACTACGCGCGGCGCGGGGACGTCACGCCCGAGATGGCCTTCGTCGCCACGCGCGAGGGCGTCGACCCCGAGCTCGTGCGCGACGAGGTGGCGCGGGGCCGGGCGATCCTGCCCGCCAACGTCAACCATCCCGAGTCGGAGCCGATGGTCATCGGGCGTGCCTTCCTCGTGAAGGTGAACGCCAACATCGGGAACTCGGCCGTCACGTCGTCGATCGCGGAGGAGGTCGACAAGATGACGTGGGCGACCCGCTGGGGGGCCGACACGGTGATGGACCTCTCGACCGGTCGCGACATCCACACGACGCGGGAATGGATCATCCGCAACTCGCCGGTCCCGATCGGGACGGTGCCGATCTACCAGGCCCTCGAGAAGGTCGACGGCCAGGCCGCCGAGCTCTCGTGGGACGTGTACCGCGACACGATCGTCGAGCAGTGCGAGCAGGGCGTCGACTACATGACCGTCCACGCCGGCGTCCGGCTGCGGTACGTGCCGCTCACCGCCCAGCGGCTGACCGGCATCGTGAGCCGGGGCGGATCGATCCTCGCCGCGTGGTGCCTGGCCCACCACCAGGAGAACTTCCTCTACACCCACTTCGACGAGCTCTGCGAGATCTTCGCCGCCTACGACGTCGCCTTCTCGCTCGGTGACGGGCTCCGGCCGGGCTCCATCGCCGACGCCAACGACGCGGCCCAGTTCGCCGAGCTGCAGACGCTCGGTGAGCTCACGGAGCGGGCCTGGCGGCAGGACGTGCAGGTCATGATCGAGGGGCCCGGGCACGTCCCGATGGACAAGATCAAGGAGAACGTCGACCGCGAGGCCGAGGTCTGCCACGAGGCGCCCTTCTACACACTCGGGCCGCTGACGACCGACATCGCGCCGGCGTACGACCACATCACGTCGGCCATCGGCGCCGCGATGATCGCCATGCACGGCACCGCGATGCTCTGCTACGTGACCCCGAAGGAGCACCTCGGGCTGCCCGACCGGGACGACGTCAAGGACGGCGTGATCGCCTACAAGATCGCCGCCCACGCCGCCGACCTGGCGAAGGGCCATCCCACCGCGCAGGCGTGGGACGACGCGCTGTCGAAGGCCCGCTTCGAGTTCCGCTGGCAGGACCAGTTCGACCTCGCGCTCGACCCCGACTCGGCGCGGGCGTTCCACGACGAGACGCTGCCGGCCGAGCCGGCCAAGACCGCCCACTTCTGCTCCATGTGCGGGCCGAAGTTCTGCGCCATGCAGATCACCCAAGACGTACGGGCCTACGCCGCCGAGCACGGGGTTGGCGACTGGGAGGCCATCGAGCTGGGCTTGCAGGAGAAGGCGGACGAGTTCGTCTCGTCGGGCGCCGAGGTCTACCGGCCGCCGGGCGGCTGATGGCTGACTCGGCGAGCGATGGCGCGCCGCCCCGGTCGGTCGACGTCGACCGGGCGGCGGGCGTCACGCTCGAGTGGGAGGAAGGCGAGACGACCCGGCTCGACCTCGAGCCGCTGCGTCAGCGCTGCCCGTGCGCGGAGTGCCGGACCCGTCGCGAGGGCGGCCGGGAGGTCTGGCCGTTGCCGTCGTCGCCGCGGCCGCTGCGCATCGTCGACGCCGAGATGGTCGGTGGCTGGGGGCTCGGCATCACCTGGAACGACGGGCACCGCACCGGGATCTACAGCTGGGAGCTCTTGCGACGGCTCTGAGCGGCGCGCCATCGGACCGGCCCAGGCTCGTCGCGCACAAGAAACGGAGCCCCGAGGAAGTTCCGCTCGGCGGCTCCGGGTGGAACCACCTCGCTTGCCCCCTCGGGACTCCACGGCGACGGTAAGCCCACTCCCGCGGGTCGTCAAGAGCGAGTTTGCAGCCGTCGCGGCAGCTGGCGGGCGGCCGGAACGCCGACGCACGTCCGAGACCTCCCGTCGACGCGGTGGGAGGACCCCTCCCAATGTCGGAGGCCCGAGCGTCGAGTCGGGCGGCGGCGCGGGCGGCACCGGGGGTGCCGGCGGCGCCAACGCCAACAGCTCCGTGAGCGGCGGCACGAACGGCGGCGCTAGTGGCGGCGGCGGCACGACGCTCCCCCACACCTTCGCAGCCGGTGGCGGTGGTGGCGGCGGCGCGGTCGGCGGCAGCGGAGGTGGCAGCCATGGCAACACGGGCTCTGGCGGTGGGTTTACCGGCGGTGGCGGCGGCGGCGCCGGGTCGAGCTTTGTCGCCGCGGGCGCAACGAACATGAGTTTCGGCACCGGAAACACGGGCGACGGCTCCGTCGTGCTGCGCTGGGACCCCGCGGCCGGGCCGTGCGTCGTCCCGATCGTCGTCGCCCCACGGTTCACCGGGTGATGTGGAACGGCCTGTCAAGGGCTGGTTGATCTCGGTTTTGGGGCGCGTGGGCAGAGCGCGTGGGGGTGTCGTGCTCGTCCGTTGTTAGCGGATCGGTTCTTGGTGTTGACGTTGCTGCGGACCGGAGCCGGGCGTTCCATGTTGACGAGGTCCAAACCTCAACGTCACCGGTTGCGTCGAGGACTGCCTCCGGCATCGTGGTCCGTGCCGCACAGCCCGCAGGCCTCGACCCGCAGCCACGCCTCGCCGGGCTGGAGGTCGGCGAGCGGGAGGTCGCGCGGCTCCAGCCGGGCGGGGCTCGGTGAGCACCGGCGCGGCCGCTGACGCCACGGCAGCGGCCCTGCGAGGCCCGCACTACGAACGCTGGGCGGGGAGACGCTGGTGCAGCGGCGGCTCGGCCGTGATGTTGGCGCACTCCTTCTTCACCCGGCTGGCGTCGAGCCCCGCCACCGGCAGCGCCGGCACCTTCAGCCGCGGCGGCTGGTCGAGGCGCAGGGTGCTGGTCAGGTCCGAGGTGGTCGCCCGCCGCCACGCCGAGAGGTTCGGCACCTCCACGCCGAACCGGGTCTCGAGGAAGCGCAGCAACGACGTGTGGTCGGCAACATCGGAGTTGATGAGCCCACCCCGGCTGAACGGCGAGACGACGAGCATCGGGACGCGGAAGCCGAGGCCGATGGGTCCGAGGACGCCGCCGGTGAACGCAGCACCCGGGTTCACGGCGATGTACTCGTCCGGCGTCCCCGGCGGCGCGGTCGGTGGCGCCACGTGGTCGAAGAAGCCCCCGTTCTCGTCGTAGGTCACGAAGAGAACCGTCTTCGCCCACAGCTTCGGGTTGCGCAGCAGGGTCTGGACGACGTGGCCGGTCACCCGGGCGCCCACGTTCGACGCGGCCGGCGGGTGCTCGTCCTGGCCGGGTGGTGCGAACACCCAGCTCACCGACGGCAGCGTCCCCGCTTCGACGTCGGCGACGAAGTCGTGCGGGTAGCTCGGCAGGAAGGCGTTGCGGTACAGCGCGGTGCTCGGATCCGCGAACTGGCGGAACCAGATGAGGTAGTTGTTCGTCATCCCGGTGTCGGCGAGGCTGCCCGGCGCCTGGTACGCCTTCCACGAGATGCCCTGGGCCTGGAGACGCTCCGGCATCGTGGTCCAGGTGTACCGGGCCGCGTTCGTGGCGACCTTCGACGGCGGGGTGGCCTTGACGTTCTCTGCGTTCCTGAACACCGGACCGCCGGCCTGCCCGCCGGGGTCGATCGTTCCCGAGATCGAGTAGAGCCGGTTCGGGTCGCTCTCCGAGAGGACGGAGCAGAAGTAGTGATCGCAGAGGGTGAAGGCGTCGGCCAGCGCGTAATAGAGGGGGAGGTCGGCGCGCGTGTAGTACCCCATGCTGGTCGGTGCCACGAGCCGCCCGTCGAACTGGTTGTGCGCCGACATCCAACGGTCCATCGCACCCTGGTTCCACGAGACGTGCTGCGGGTACCAGGCGTGCGTCGGGTCGTAGGTGCACGCGGCGTTCATGGTGGCGGTGTCGAGGTGCCATGGCAGCAGCTGGCCGATCGGCGTTCCGGTGGTGCGAGTCCCGTCGCGCTGGGCGAAGACGCCCGCATCGCCGGCCGGATGGTCGTCGAAGCCGCGCCCCCGGTGGTAGGCGCCGAAGTAGTGGTCGAACGACCGGTTCTCCTGCATGAGGATCACGACGTGCTCGATCTGGCGCAGCGCCGCCGGCGTCGGGGCGGCCGGTCGGCCGAGCGGCTCGGGAAGCCGGGGCACGGCTCGCGCCAAGCGGGGCCAGGTTCGGAGCGCGACGCCGGCGCCGAGCACCGCCGCGCCGCGCAGGAAGTCCCGACGGTCGATCACCGCGCGCGCTCCCACGCGCTCGCTCGTTCCCCCACGGCTGCGCTCCCCCGATGCCGTCGACGCGGACGTCGCCGCTCGTCTCCGGTGGCCAGAGCGTACGAGATCGGGCGCGACCCGGCCCGGCCACCACACGCACACCGGAGACGCGCCGCCGGGCGGCGGCGTAGCCTCCGCCGCGGGCGACGGAACGGGAGCGACACGATGCGGATCGGGATCTTCGGTGGGATGACGGCGAACGGCCCGATCGACAGCATCGTCGAGGAGGGCCGGGCCGCCGCCGAGGACGGGTTCGCGACGTTCTGGCTGCCCCAGATCTTCGGGGTCGACGCGCTGATCGCGTTGTCGGTCGTCGGGCGGGAGGTTCCCCAGATCGAGCTCGGCACCGCCGTCATCCCCACCTACCCGCGCCACCCGGCCGTGCTCGCTCAGCAGGCGCTCACGACCCAGGCCGCGGTCGGGGGCCGGCTGGCGCTCGGCATCGGCCTCTCCCACCAGCTCGTCATCGAGGGGATGTTCGGCTACTCGTTCGAGAAGCCGCTGCGGCACATGCGCGAGTACCTCGAGGTCCTCGTGCCCCTCGTGCGCGGCGAGCCGGCGTCCTTCGACGGCGAGACCGTCCACGCCCACATCACGGTCGACGTGCAGGGCGCGGCACCGTGTCCGGTCCTGGTCGCGGCGCTGGGGCCCAAGATGCTCGAGCTGGCGGGCCGGGTCGCCGACGGGACCCTGACCTGGATGACCGGGCCGGGGACGTGCGCGGCGCACATCGTCCCGACGATCACGAAGGCGGCCGAGCAGGCCGGCAGGCCGGCGCCCCGCGTGGGCGTCGGCCTGCCGGTGTGCGTCACGGCCGACGTCGCGGCGGCGAAGGAGCGCGCCGCCCGAACCTTCGAGATCTACGGCCGGCTGCCCTCGTACCGCGCCATGCTCGACCGGGAGGGCGCCGAGGGACCGGCCGACGTCGCGGTCGTGGGGGACGAGGAGCACGTGCGGGGCCGGGTCGAGCACCTGGCCGAGATCGGCGCGACCGACTTCGTGGCCAACGTCTTCGGGTCCTCCGAGGAGCGCCGCCGCACCCGGGAGCTGCTCCGAAACCTGCTCTGACCCGCCCCGGGCCCGGCCCGAGGGCGGCCAGGCCCGAGCCAGGCTGAGGTCCGGCTCAGGGGACGCTCACCGACGGCTTTCGGCGGCGTAACAAGGCGTTGACGAACCCGGCGTGGACTCATGGCCATGGCGACCGTCACCACCCGCCCCTCGAGCCGGCAGCGCCTGCTGCGGTGGGCCATCGGGCTGGCCCTGGTGGGCCTCGTCGGGTACGTGGCGGTGTCGCTGGTCGACGGGTTCAGCGAGGGCGCCCAGGCGCTCCTCACCGCCAAGCCGACCTGGCTCCTCGCCGCCCTCGCCGTCGAGGCGATCGCCTACCTGCTCCTCGCCGCCCAGCTCCGGCGCCTGGTCGGGCCCGAGGTCCGGCTCGGCCGCCGGTCCTCGATCCGGCTGGCCATGATCCTGTGCGGCTTCGGGTGCATCACCCCGGCGTCACCGGCCGAAGGGATGCTCATCACCGGCACCGACCTGCATCGGCGGGGCCTGCCGGTGCGCCGGGTGACGGTCACGCTCGGGATCGCCGAGTTCGTCAGCGCGCTCGCGATCGTCGCCGTCGCGGCGGTGAACGTCCTCGTCGCGGCGTCGCTCTCCGATCTCCCGAGCGGCGGCAGCCTCCCCCTCATCGCCGCCGCGCTGCTGGCCCTGGTCGGCGTCGGCGCGGCATCGCTGTTCGCCCGCCGTCCCGGCACCGCGGCGTGGCTGGCCGGCGTGCTCGGCGCGCTGTGCTTCTGGCGGCCCCGCCCGCCGCTCGAGGAGCGCCGGGCCGCCGGCGCGGCCTGGCACGCCGAGGCCACCGAGGTGCTCGGCCCGGCCCGCAACCGGGCCCGGCTGCTCGGGCTCGCCGCCGCCGCGTGGCTCGCCGACGTGGTCTGCTGCTACCTCGCCCTGGCCGCGGTCGGGGTCGTCCTCCCGCTCGACGTGGTGTTCCTCGCCTACACGGTCGGCGTGCTCGCCACGCTCGTCCCGCTCCTGCCGGCGGGCCTCGGACTGGTCGAGACGGCGGTGCCGCTGGTGCTGCACGGCTTCGGCGCCCCGCTGACGGCTGCCATCGGGGGCGTGCTCGTCTACCGCTGCGTCAGCACGCTGCTGCCCGCCGCCGTCGGGCTGGCCTGCATCCCGGGCCTCGCCCGGGCCCGGCCCACCGCGCCGTCCTCGCCGCTCGTCCTGGCGCCGACCGCGGCCGGCTGACGTCTTCGCTCAGCGGGTGGAGGACGCCGGCCGCAGGTCGTCGCGCGAGTGCCCGTCGCGGGCGGGCGCCCCCGGGCCGGCCGCGTCCTCGTCGCGCCGCTCCGGGGGCTGCTCCGCCGGCGACTCCGAATGCTGGCTCCGCCAGACGACGTAGGCGGCGGCGCCACCGAGGCCGACCAGCACCACCGCGCCGGTGGCGCGGCGCCGTCGGGCCCGTCGCCGCCGGTCCCGCGGGGTGTCGATGCCCAGCCGCTTGGCGCGCTGCTCCAGCTTCCGCTCGAGCCGCTTCGCGCGCGCCGCGAAGTTCCGCTCCAGCGCCTGCACCTCCTCGAGGTAGCGGCGCTTCGGGAGCCGGGCGGCGAGGTCACGGGCCCGGTCGATCGAGCCCGGAACGACCTTCTCGAGCGCGAGGTCCTTCGCGCCGTGGAGCAGCCGCTTTCCCTGCTCCCCTACCTCCACCGTCTGCGCCGCGAGGTCCATGCTCCCGTTCCTTCGGTTGGCCGCCGAAAGCGCGTACCCGGGGCCACGGTCGCCGAAACGCCGTGGTGGCAGGCGGCGCGGCGGTCTCAGCGACCGACCGCGCGTGCCAGCTGCGCCTTCGTCATCCGCGAGCGGCCCGCGATCTTCTTGCGCTTCGCCTCCTGGTACAGCTGGTCCCGGGTCCGTCCCCCGGGGCCCCGGTGGGACCGCAGGCCGCCTCGCCGCTCGGACGAGATGTCGCGGGTGGAGGTGCGGCTGGCCTGCCGGGCCTCGCCGGCCCGGGCTCGGTCCTTGTTGACGGTCCGGGCCGCGATCTCCTCGGCGAGCGACTCGCTCCGGCCGTGCTGCTCGAGGCCCTCCTTGATGTGCTCGTACTGCCGTTCGCGCTTGGCGTTCCAGGCTCGTTGGGGCATGCGTCTCCCTCCTCGCTCGAGGCGCCCTCGTCGACTGCGCGCGTACGTCCCCGCTTCGGGGCGGCGCCGAAACGTCCCCCGCGCCGCCCCGCCGCGGCCACCGATCGAGGCCGGACCGGCGGCCTCGTTCAGCGCGCCACCATCTCGGGGTTCGGCGCCATCGGGCCTTCAAGCGGCCGCATCCGCTGGTCGGTGTCGCACAGGTCGGCCTCGTCGGCGCCGACGACGTGCTGGACCACCGCGGTGCGGCTGCCGACCTTCCAGAGCGCCCGGCCCCGCACGAGGCGGCCCAGCACCTCGGACTCGGTGGGGTTGAGCCCGAGCAGCGTCCGCGCTTCGGCGAGCTGGTCGCTGGCCTGGCGGAACAGCACGCGCGTCTGCGTGTCGGCGAGCAGTCCCATCGACACCTTCGCGGTCGCGGTGCCGTCGTCGGCCTGTCCTCGCAGGTCCGAGAGCCGGTGCACCACCGCGAGGTTGGCGACCCCGTAGTCGCGGCAGAGCTTCCAGCACGCCTGCAGGTAGCGCGTGGTGCGCTCGGAGCCGAGGAGCCGCCAGGCCTCGTCGAGCACCTGGATGCACGGGTTCCCGTCGCGTCGGGCCAGACGGGTCTGCAGCCACGCGGTGGCGGCGAGCAGCACCAGCCGCAGCGCCTCGTCGTCGTGGTGGACCACCGAGAGGTCGAGCAGCAGACCGCCGCGCTCGCCGTCGATCCCGACGGTGGTCGGGCCGTCGAACATCCCGCGCAGCGAGCGCTCGAGCAGCTTCTCGAGCCCGTAGACGGTGGCGTCGAGCCGCCGGGCCAGGGTGACGGGGTCGAGCCGGGCCCGCTCGACGAGCTCCGTCGTCGGGTCGCGCAGCAGCCGGACGAGGTCGGCCAGCGTCGGCCGCCCTGCGTGGGCGTCGAGCGCCTGCACCGCCCACCCGAGCACGCCGTCCTCCACCGGGTCGAGCTCGCGTCGCAGCACCTCGCCGAGGAGCGCGGCCACGAGGTCGGTTCGGCGTCGGAGCCGCTCGTCGCGGTTGCCGGCGCCGCCCAGCGGCCCCGCGTCGAGCGGGTTGAGCCGGGTCGGGCCGCCGGGGAACAAGCGGACGACCGGGAGCCCGAGCCGCGCCGCGAGCGGCGCGTACTCGCCCTTCGGGTCGACGACGGCCAGCCACCGGCCGCCGCGCCCGGCGCCGGCGGGGCCGAACACCGAGCGGACTCGCGCGAGGAAGGTCTTCACGAACGTCGACTTGCCGGTGCCCGGCTCGCCGGCGACGAGCACGTTCGGGTTCGTGACGAGGCCGGCCCGGTAGGCCTCGAACGGGTCGAACGCGAAGCCGCCCCCGCCCGTGAGCAGGTTCGTGCCCAGGTACACGCCGCGGGCGCCGAGCCCGCGCTCGGCCTGGAACGGGTACAGGCTGCAGAGGTGGGCGGTGGTCGCCCGGTGGACCGGCAGGCGCAGGACCCGTCGCATCAGCGCCGGCCCCGCCCGATCGGGAAGCGCCCGAGCGGCAGCGCGGCCGCGAAGGCGAGGTCGTGCTGCCCGTCGAGGGCGCGCAGCTCGACGCCGCACTGGGCGGCGACCTGCTCCCACTCCGCGCACTGCTCGTCGAGCGTCCGGGCATCGAAGGCGGTGACGGTGAGCAGCCCGGCGTAGCGGAGCTCGGCGTAGCCGGCCACCAGCTCCGACTCCCGGCTCAGCACCTCCGACTCGGCGCGTCGGTGGTGCGCCCGAACCCGGAAGCCGCGTCGGACCCGCTCCTCCTCGTCGGACGCCAGCCGGGTCGCCTCCCGGTCCACCGCCCGGCGCGATCGCGACGGGGGCACCGGCTCGTGGACGACGGTGACCGACCGAATGCCGCCCGGGTGCAGCAGCAGGGTGGCGAGCCAGTCGGCTTGGACCTCGAGGCGCGGCCAGTCGGCGATCCAGAACGACCGGTGGAGGGCCTGGTCCAGCCGCACCGACCTCCAGGTCATGTCGACCGCGACCGGGGCCAGGTTGTGGGGCGCCACCACGCGGGCCGCCTCCGCGAGCCGCTCCCGGCGCGCCGCGAGCCGAGGCGCGGCCGACGGGTCGGCGCGCAGGCGCACCGCGAGCGCCAGCTCGCCCGGCCCGAGCGGGGGATCGACAGTCAGGTTCGCCTGCTCAAGGCGACGAGCGAACAAGCGCAGCTCTTCGAGCAGCGTCGTGAGCACCGCGTCGTCGTCGCTCGGACCGGGGAGGCGCCGGCGGTCGACGGTGACGGTCACGAGCGTCTCGTGCGCGATCGTCAGCGGGCCCGCCCTAGCGACGAGCTCGCGGTACCCGTCCCAGTGCTCGTCTCGGCCGCCGCGCTGCTCGCGAACGAAGCCCAGGTGCTCGTCGAGGGACGCCGGCGCCGCCCACTCCGACCACGCCACTCGCGACACCGCGCTGCGCTCGCGACAGAAGCCGGCCAAGGCCGAGCCCCAACCGTCAAGGACCTGGGTCTGGTCGCCGCGCTCGAGGAGCGCGAACGCGCCGCCGTGCACGCGAAGCGTCCCGCTGAGCTGCTGGCCGCGGCCGTCCCGCACCACCGCGACGCCGGTGGGGCGAGGGCGGCTCTCGGCCCCGGGCGGCAGCTCGACGACCTCGAGCCCTTCGAGGAACGGCGGCAGATCCGGCGCCGCCGATCGGCCGTCAACCATCGGCACCCGCGCCGCCCAGCGGTCCCGCCGCTGCGACCGCAGGACCACCCACCCCGCGACGGGCTCGGCCCACTCGTGCCAGGCGCGGCCCCGATGGCGGCCCAACGCGACCAACCCGGCCCCGACGAGCGGCAGGGTGGCGACCGGCACCGAGCTCGTCGCGCGCAGCGTCAGCCCGGCGAGCAGGAAGCCCGCCCCCAGCAGCGCGCACGGCACGGGACCGAGCCCGAGGAGCCACCCCGACCGGTCGAGCGGCCCGAACCGGTATCGGCGCGGCGGGTCGGCAGCCGTCATCGCGGGTCGCGGTGCGGCTCCGTCGCGTCGGGCTCGGGACCGTCGGTCGGCTCCGGCGGCGCGGTCGGCGTCCGCCGGGCGTCGAGCGCGGCCGGCCGGGCCGGCCGGCCGGTCGCCACGTCCAGCCGCCGTCGGTCGGGCGGCCGGCGGTCACCGGCCGTCGGCGACTGGTCGCGAGCCGAGCCGGCCAGGGACGAGGTCGCGGTCGCCGCCCCCGCCGCCGGCGGTGAGCCGCCGGTCGAGCCGGCCAGCCCCGCGAGTCGGGAGACGGTCAACGTGGTGAGGAGCGCGGTCTGGGTCGCGCGCGCCGGTGCGCGCGAGATGCCGCGCGCCACCACGGCCGCCTCGACGGTGGGGAGGAGCCGCAGGACCACGAAGGGGGCGAACACGGCGAGCAGGAACATGATCGTGCCGACGAGCAGCGTGCCGAGCTGCGCTTCGGCACTCGGGACGAGCGCGCCGCCGGGCGCGCTGCTGGCCAGCGCCGACGCTGCGACGGCGAGTGTGATGGCGATGACGACCTTCGACAGGATCAGCGCGAGGACGAGCTCGGCGAGTCGGTGGAGCGCCCGACGGGCGCTGGGCCAGACGAAGGCGGCGTACGCCAAGGGGCTGAGGGCGAGCAGGACGTAGAGCAGCGACGCCCGCACGAGCAGCTCGACCCAGAGGAGGAAGGCGGCCAGCACCGCGACGAGGCCGAGCAGGAAGACCACGAACGAGGGCTGGGCGGTGAGGATCCGGGTCTGGCTCAGGGTGCGGAGGACGTCGGTCGCGTGCGCGCCGGCCTGGGTGCCTTGCAGCACCTGGAGCGACAGCTCGTCGGCGGCAGCGAGGAGTGCCTGGACGACGCCGATCGTGGCGACGATCCCGAACACCGCGAGCGGGATGTCGCGAGCCAGCCGGCCGAGGAGGGCCGCGCCCTCGCCGATCGCGAGCGCGTGCACGACGCTGAGCAGCACACACAGCAAGAGGAGCGTCAGGGCGAGGCTGGCGACCACGCCGTACGGCGAGTGGGCGCCGGCGCCGATCGGGCCGCCCGCGAACCACGCCGCGCCGAGGTTCGGCGTGGACGAGCGCTCGAAGAAGGTCAGGAGCGCGTCGACGAACCAGGCCAGCGAGTCGGTGACCCAGCGGACGAGTCCGGACACGAGTTGATCCCAGACCGAGCTGATCGCCTGGCCGCCGGTCTGGTCCCAGATCCAGCCCAGTCCGTTCAGGATCCCGTCGAGCAGGCCCATGCTCAGAAGACCGGGTCGGGGCCGGGGTACCGGGTGAAGCCGGCCAGGGCGGTGCGCAGCTGCTCGGGCGTCGACGGCGAATCGGCGGGATGGACCGTCGGCGTGGGCCCCGCGGTTTGCGTCTCGGACCAGATGCGCCAGTCGCCGCGTTCCCACACCAGCTCGTAGGCCACCGTCGTCCACTCGGCGATCGGATTCGTGAGCCCGTCGACCGACAGCACGCCCACCCGCCAAACCGACACCCGGGCCCGGTCGGGGGCGTACGCGTCGAGGCGCCACGCCAGGACGGCGACGTCCCAAGTCAGTGGACCGCGACCGCGGGCGGCGACGCCGTCGAGCTCGGTGAGCCGCTGCGTCTCGTCGGCGACATAGGCATCGGCGGCCGACCGGGCGGCCATGCCCTCGAGTGCCGAGGCGCGGAGTGCGGTCGGCAGGTCGTAGAGCCGTTGGCCCTGCCGGACGTCGCTCGTGGCGGCGGCGACCGCGCCGGCCCGGGTGTGGGCGAACCCCACCTCGAGGCCGTGGTCGTCGGTGCGCGACCCGACGACCGACGCCGGGGCCGCCGCCGGCGCCGGCCGTGGGTTGGCGCCGGTCAGCAGGCCCCGGGCACCGGCGCCCAGGAGCGCGGCGCCGATCAGGAGCGCGGCCAGGGTGCGTGGCCGCACCGCGACGCCGCCCACGTCAGCCGCGCGACGCGTTGAAGACGAGGTTGACGATGTTCGGCGCGAGCCCGGTGATGGCGGCGCCGATCGCTCCGCCGATGACGAGATGCTTGCCGCGGGACGCGCCGAGATAGTTGCCGGCCTGCTGGGACATCCCGAACAGCGCGGCGCCGATGAGCATGGCGGCGAGGCTGCCCCACAGGCCGACCTGGGCCGTCCAGTCGATGAGCCGTTGGACGAAGCCCGCGCCCGGCAGCCCGTTGGCGTTGGGGTTGGCGTTGACGCCGTCCGCGAGAAGCCGCGCCACCGCGGCCGCCAGTGGGTGCATCGAACCTCCTTTGCGATCGCGGTCGGTCGTGACCGCGCGCCGAACGTGACTGGAGACCTCAGGAGTCGACGACGGTGACGCGCGAAGCGCCGGGATCCGGGTCCGGGCCCGTCAGACCGAGTCGCGGATCGAGGTCGCGCAGCGCCTCGCGCAAGGCGCGCGTCGCGAGCTCGCCGGTGCTGACCCCGCCGGCCGCCGCGGCCTGGCTGCGGTCAGCAAGGAGGACGTCGCTGGTTGGGCAGGCTCGCAGCCCTCGCTCGCTCGACCAGAGCGCGCGCTCCCAGTCGCCGGCCGCGAACGCTCGCTCCGCCAGGTAGTGGGCGGCGTCGATCACGCTCTGCTCGGCGTGCCGCACGTGACCCTCGTCGTCCGCCCAGCCGTACGGCTGGGGCGCCTCGAAGGGGCGGCCGCGGATCCCGTCGAGGAGCGACCCCACGGCGTCGGTGGTGACCGGTCCCGCGACCTCGCGGCAGCGGGCGAGCGCGGCGTCGAGCTGGCCGACGTCGGTGCTCACGGATGCCGAGAGCTGGCCGACGTGGCGGCGGAAGCGCAGCAGTCGGGGGCTGCCATCCGGATCCTTGCCGAGCGCGCGTCGAGTGACCGAGACCCGCTGGGCCCACGTCGCCGGCGCCGGGGCACGGTCGGGCCACAGCGCGGCCCGGATCTGCTCGTCAGGCGCACCGCGCGGATGACAGGCCAGGTAGACGACGAGCTCGAGGCTCTTGCCCGCCAGCGGGGCGGCCGCGCCTCGCACGTCGACGGGGCCGAGGACCCGCACCTCGACGCCGGCGGCCGAGTCGGTCGGGCGGGCGCGATCTTCGGCGGCCCGGCCCGGACGCTCGTCCGCCTCGTCAGGCGAGGGTGCTTCGGTCGTTCGCGGCTCGGGCAGCCCGGGATCCTCGACCCGGAGCGGGACGTCGCCGAGGAACGGCACGGTGACGTTGCCACCGGCACACAGCAGACGCAGGTCCGCGCCGTCGTGGTCGCCGATCACGACGACGGTCGCGGCCGGGTCAACGCGGGCCCGGGCCACTAGTCCCTGGAGTGGCGGTGCCGCCGGAGCGACGATGACCAGCCGATCGGCGGGCCGCGCCCGGCGATGGGCGCGACGCTCCGTGGCGCCTTCGGCGCGTCGGCGGGCGGTGTGCTGCCACAGCACCGCGAGCGCCCGCTCGAGGACCGCGTCGTCCGGCGGGCCGGCCGGCTCGAGACTGGAATCTTCGGGGACCACGAGCTCCACCGCGCCGGAATCGGCGCGCCGTCGGAGCGCCCGGACGATCGCCCCCGCCCGCCGACTGACCGCGTCCGCGTCGCCGGCCAGCGCGATCACACGGAACGCGGCGAGGTTGAGCCAGAAGGTCCCGGTTGGTGTCGCGCCCACCGGGAGCAGGAGCGCCCATCGTCGCCGGTCGAGCGCGCCGCACGGCACCAGCTCGTGGCGGTTCGCCTCCCAGACCCAGCCGGTCTCGGTCGGCCGCCAGGGAGGACATGACGGTGGTGGCGGGCCGTCCCAGAACACCTCGACGAGCGCCGCCCCGACGTGCACGGCGAGCGTCGTCGGCGAGTCGTCAGGGCTGGGCGGGAGCAGGGCGAGACTCGCGCGGAGCGTCTCGGCCTCGGTCAGCGGCGCCGGGTGATCGGACGGCGTGCCCGACCACGGCGCCGCCGGCGCTGGCCCGCGGAAGAGCCTCGCCACGCCGGCGGCGATCGCCGCGATCACGACCGCGCCCTTCAGCGCGGCCTGCGCGTCGGGTGGGGAGGCGAGGAGCGGCTGGATCACGAAGTCGGCGATCGCGACGCCCGCGTCCGCGGCCAAGACCAGCACCAGCGCCCACCAGAGGGCCCGCCGACCGACGAGTTCCCGGGGCCCACGCGCCGACGACGATCGGGAGAACGGATGCAGAGGTTCCACTGCTCGCGATGGACGCCGGCCCGGGCCGCCCGTGACGTGCCCGCTTGTCCTCCGGGCCGAGCCCAGCGGATGTCAACCTGGCCCGATGGAGACACCCGCCGCTCCCCCGCCGGTCGCCACGCCGAGCGGCACGGTTCGGTTCGCCGACGAGACGACCACGATCTCCCCCGCGGAGCTCGGTCAGCTGTTCGACCGCGAGCAGATCTACTGGGCCGTGGGTCGAACGGCGGCGGACTGGCGCCGCCTCCTCGAGTCGTCACGCCTGTTCGCCGGCCGGCTCGAAGGCGAGGGCGAGCTCGTCGGCACGTTGAGGCTTTGGAGCGACGGCGTCTACGAGGCGAAGATCTACGACGTCCTCGTCGCCGCGCCATACCGTGGCTGCGGCATCGCCTCGGCGCTGGTGGCGTGGGCCCTGCGCGATCCGTGGGTGACCGCGGTCAAGTCCGTCGTGCTGGAGACCCGCGACGCGGAGGCGTTCTACCGTCGCTTCGGCTTCGTGACCGCCGACGAAGCCGCGCTGGTCCACTTGCGTCGCGGCTGAGCGTCGCGACGAGCGAGCCCCCGGCCGCTCCCACCCACCAGGGCCGCCGCGCTCGCGAGCCCGGGCGCGGCCGACCGCGCGACCGCCTCAGCGTCGCGCTTCACGCCCGCGGCGTCCTCAGCGCGGCGCGGTCGTCCGGATGAGGGCGCCGCCGTCGATCACGAGCGTGTGGCCGGTGATCCAAGCCGCGAGATCACTGGCGAGGAACAGTGCCGCATGGCTGATGTCGGCCGGTTCCCCGATACGACCGAGCGGGATCTGCGCCGCCGCCAGCTCCTCGGCCGGTTCCCAGAGCGCGCGTGCAAAGTCGGTCCGGACGAGACCGGGTGCGAGCGCGTTCACCCGGACGCCAGGCGCCAGCTCGGCAGCCAGGGTCTTGGTGAGGTGGATCAGCGCCGCCTTCGTGACGTTGTAGATCCCGATGCCGGCCTCGCCTCGGATGCCGCCGACTGAGGCGACGTTGAGCACGACGCCGCCGCGCTCCTGCATCGATGAGCGCCATGCGGCCTGGGTCCACACCAGCGGGCCGCGGAGGTTCACGCGGAACGTCTTGTCGTACCGACTGAGGTCGATGTCGATGCTGCGTCCGAAGTAGGGGTTGGCGGCCGCGTTGTTGACGAGCACGTCGACGGCGCCGAACCGCTCGATCGTCGCCTCCACGCACGCCTCGGCCTGCTCGGGCTCGCCGGCGTTGGCAGCGAAGGTGGCGACGTTCCCGGTCATGGAGGCCGCAGCCTCCTCGAGGGCGTCGACCTTCCGCGATGAGAGCATGACGTTCGCGCCGGACGCCGCGTACTCGGCGGCGATGGCACGGCCGATCCCGCGCGACGCGCCGGTCACGAGCGCAGTTCGCCCATCGAGCCGAATCTCGGTCATCGGTCCTCCCGTTGGTCCAGGCGGAGCGCGCCGTCGATGAGCTCGAACGGGTGCCGCACGTCGAGGCCGGCCGCCGCCAGGTGCAGCGTGCAGCCAGGGTTGGCGCTCGCAACGACCGGCGCCCCCGAGCGGGCGATCGCGGCGAGCTTGCGATCCCGGATCTCGGACGCCAGCTCGGGGTGCAGCGCCGCGTACGCACCACCGGCGCCGCAGCACAGGCCGTCGTCGTCGAGCTCTCGCAGCTCGAAGTACGGGGCCAGCACGGTTCGCACGGCTCCGTGCGCACGCTGGACGTGGCGGAGGTGGCACGGGTCGTGCACGGCCACCGGGCCCGGGACCGTGTGCGGCGCCGGATCGGGCAGTCGGTCCAGGCGCGGCGCCAGCCACTCGTGCACGTCGTGCACCCGCCCCACGAACCGCTGCGCGGCGGCCGTCCCGAGGAGGTGCGCGTAGTCCTTCAGCGCGGCACCGCACCCGGCCGAGTCCACGAGGATCGGTGCCTCGCCCGGGAACGCGGTGATCACACGCTCGGCCAGCCGCCGGGCTGGTTCGACGAGCCCGGCGTGCCCGTGGAGGGCTCCGCAGCAGCCCGCCCGTCGGGGATCCGGGAGCGCGACGCCGGAACCGGCCGCGGTCAGGACGCGGATCACGGCCGCGTGAACAGGCCGCTGCCAGGCGTCCATGACGCAGCCGGTGAAGAGCCACACGTCGTCGCCGGTGGCGCGCAGCGGCGCGGCCCGCAGCGGGAGCCGGGGCAGCGACAGGCGCGCCGGGACGAGCCGCAGCCGCTGGGCGCCGGCGAGGCCCCGGGACAGCGCGAGGAGCAGCCGGTGGTGCGCCAGCGTGCGGTAGCCGAGCCGCTGCCACCAGGGCACGTACGAGGTGTCGGACGCCAGCGTCTCGCGGGCGCCCTCCATGAGATGCCCGAATGCGACCGCTGAGGGGCACACCGCCTCGCACGCCCGGCACTGGACGCACTCGTCCATGTAGCGGGTGAACTCGGCGTCGAGCGCCGCCGTGCCGCTCTGCACCGCCCGCATCGCCGCGATGCGCCCCCGGGGCGACGCGCTCTCGTCGCCGGTGACGCGGTAGGTGGGGCAGTGCGGGAGGCACAGCCCGCAGGAGACGCAGGTGACGAGCTCCTCCTCGTCGACCCGCAGCGCGCTCACGGTCGCCACCGGGCCCGGCACGGGGATCGACCGAGGGCCGACGGGGGCGCGAGGTGAGCGCTCATCCCCCCTTCATACGCGATCGGTGAGCGGCGGTGGGCCGAGCCGCGCCGCGCGGCGCGAGGATGGCACCGATGTGGCGGGCGCCGGACCGGGAGGGCTGATCGGTGGGGGGCGAGCATCGTCGGGTGGCGGTCCTCATCGCTCGGGCCCGGGTCGGGATCGGCGCGGCCATGGTCTTGCTCGGAGGTCCGCTGGCCGCGCTGGCGCTCGGCGCCCGCGACCGGGGTGGCCACGCCGCGCTCCGGCTGGCCGGGGGGCGGGACGTCGCGCTCGGCCTCGGCGCCCTCACCTGCTTGCACGAGCGAACCCAGGACGCGGAGTGGGTGAGCATGGGCGCGCTCGTCGACGGTGTCGACGCGCTCGTGCTCCTCGTCACCCCCGGGCTGCCGCGCCGGTCGCGCCTCGTCGGGTGCCTCGCCGCCGCCTGCGCCGCGGCCGGCCTGATGGCGTCGTGGCGGCTGGCCGACGAGCGGGCCGAGCCGGCCGCGCTTGAATAGCGGCCCGCGACCCAGGGCTGGCCGTCCGATCAAGCGCGGGAGCGACCAGATCCCGTCGTGAGCGGCCGCGCCGGGCGCGGTCAGCCGACGGCGTCGTCCTCGCCGTCGAGCTCCAGCAACCGGGCCGGGTGGCGCCCGTCGACGTAGCCGACGAACGGCGGGTAGATGTCGTAGCCGAGGAGCTCCCGCAGTCGCGGCGGGAGCGTGCGCGCCAGCGCGGGTGGCACGGCGAGCAGCTGGGTCTCCTGGGCTCGCAGCCAGCTCGCGCAGTACTCGATCGCGACGCCGAGGCGCGACTTCTCGGTTCGGTTGGCGCCGCCGCCGTGCCAGATCGACCCGACGTACAGCATCACCGAGCCGGTCGGCATGACGGCGTGCACGATCGGGGCGGATTCGGGGGGCCGTTCGATGCTGCGGTGGCTGCCCGGGTAGAGCCGCGTCGCGCCGTTCTCGACCGTGAAGTCGTCGAAGGCCCACATCACGTTCGTGACCAGCTGCGGGTGGGGCCGCGCCACCGGATAGATGTCGTCGTCACGGTGCAGGACCTGCTCCGCCTCCCCCGGTCCGATCTCGATGCCGGTCGGCCCGCTCAGCTGGTAGTGCGGACCCAGGACCTGGTCGAGCGCGCCCAGGACGAGCGGGTGCAGCGTCAGGTCGTCGAGGACGCGCGTCTTGGCGTAGATGGCGTAGAGGCGGCGAGTGTGGAAGCCCTCGAACGGGTTGCGGCCCGTCGGCACGCCGTCGAGCAGCCGGCGCAGCTCGGTGCCGATCGCGCTCGCCTCGTCCCGGCTGATGACGCCTTCGACGATTGCGTAGCCGTCCTCGTCGAGGCGGCGGACGACGTCGGTGACCGCGGTGTCGAGGTCGGCGACGGTGGTCGTCACGTCACGCCACGGTACTGGTCGGGCGGAGCTGTCGCAGCGGCTCGCCGTCGGTCCAGGCGGCGGGGTCGCCGGGCTCCCAGCGGTGGCCGGCGCCCTCGGTGGCGACGCGCTCGCGTGCCATCGCCAGCGCGACCTGGTACGGCGTGCTGCGGTCCCGCCGCGAGCGCTCGAGGACCTCGGCCGTCGTCGCCTCGATCCGCGCCGTCTGCTCGAGCGCCCGTTCCCGCGAGTACCCGGTGAACTCGGCGGCCAGGTTGATGATCCCGCCCGCCGAGGCGACGAAGTCGGGCACGAACAGGATCCCGCGCCGGGCGAGCAGCTCGTCGACGCCGGCCCCGGCCAGCTGGTTGTTCGCGGCGCCGCACACCGCCCGGCAGGCCAGCGTCGGCACCGAGTCGTCGTTCAGGACGCCGCCGAGCGCGCAGGGCGCGAGGAGGTCGGACTCGACGGCGAGGATCTCGTCGACGCCGACGACGCGGCCGCCGACCGTCGCCGCGACCGCTCGCGCGCGGTCGTCGTGCAGGTCGGCGATCGTGACCGCCATCCCAGCCTGGGCGGCCAGCCCGGCCAGGTGACGGCCGACGCTCCCCGCGCCTTGGATCGCGACGTGCCGGTCCGCCAGCGTGGCGCCGGGACCGTCGAGGTCGCGGACCACGGCCCGCATGGCGTAGATGACCCCCTGGGCGGTGACCGGTGACGGTTCGCCGGACCCGCCCGCGTCCTCTCGAACGCCGGTGACCCACGGCGTGACCGTCGCCAGGACGTCCATGTCGCGGGTCGTCGCGCCCACGTCCTCGGCCGCCAGGTAGCGGCCGCCGAGCTCGTCGATGGCACGCCCGAGGGCCCGGAGCAGCGACTCGGGACGCGCCACGTCCGGGTCGTCGACGAGGACGACCGCCTTCCCGCCGCCCTGGTGCAGGCCGGCGATGGAGGCCTTCCAGGTCATCGCCTCGCTGAGCGCCAGCGCGTCGCGGATCGCGTCCACCTCAGCGTCGTAGCGCCAGAAGCGGATCCCGCCCAGCGACGGCCCGAGCGCGGTCGAGTGGACGGCGATCACGGCTCGGAGGCCGGACGCGCGGTCGGCGACGAGCACGACCTGCTCGTGTCCGCGCTCGCTCATCGCCGCGGTCACGTCCACCGGCCCACCGTAGGGCCGCACGCGCGGGTTCAGTGACGAGTCGTCGTGAGCGTGAGGATGGTGTCGACCGGCGCGCTCGTCGTGCCCTGCCCGCCGACGAGGTACCCGGTGCCGCCGAGCGCGACCGCGGCCGCGTCGGACAGCGGCGCCGGGAGCTGCCCGGCAACTGTGCTCGTGGCCGCGGGCAGGTCGACGCGCAGGACGATGCCCGACACGACGTTGTTCACGAAGCCGCCGAGCAGGTACACGGAGCCGTCGAGCACGACCGCGGTCGTGTGCGAGAGCGGTGCCGGGAGCTGCCCGATGACCTGGGTGGTCTGGGTCGCGGGGTCGTAGCGCTGGATGACGGCGGTGTCGGTGCCCTGCGCGGTGCTGACGCCACCGAACAGGTAGATGGCGTTGCCCACCACCGCCACCCCCGGGTACCGCACCGGCTGGGCCAGCTGACCAGCCGGCTTCCAGGTCGCGCCGTCGGTGCTGGCGACGACGTTCGGGTAGAGGTGGGTGGCCTCCTGCCCGCCGCCGAGCACGTAGATGGTGCCGCCGACGACGGCCGCGACGTGGTCGGCTCGCGGCTCCGGGAGGTTGCCGACGGCCTGGCTGGTCCCGCCGCCGCCCGGCATGGCCTGCACGGTGGTCCGCTGCGGCGGCGACGAGGCGCCCCCACCGAGCACCAGGTACCGCCCGCCCGCGACCGCGCCCGCGGCGTCGTGGACGGGGAAGGCGAGCGTCCCAAACGAGCTGGTCCGCCCCGCGCCGGGATCGATCAAGGTCACGCTCGCGGTGGAGGTCTTCGTAGCGTCCAGGCCGCCGAGCGCGACCAGCTTCTGCCCGTCGGTCAGCAGCACCTCGCGGGACACCGGGGCCGGGAGCCGGACCGGCGCGGCGCCGATCCGCAGCGTCGCCGGGCCGCCGGCGGCGGTCGTCGGGGCCGTCGACGGCTGCGACGACGACTGCGACTGGGTGTTCGAGCCGCCGCCACCGCCGCACCCGGCGGCGACGAGCGCGGCGAGCAACGCGGGCGCGCCAACGCGCGCGAAGAGCCGCGGCGAAGGAAGGGGCACGGCGGTACGGTAGGCGACCCGCCTCCCGCCGAGCGCACCGGCCCCGAGCACCGCGCCCCGGTTCTGGGGGTCGGCGAGCGGAAGGGGGCGACATCACCGACGACGCCGCCCTCGTGTTTGCCGGCGGCGATCGGCCCCCGACCGCGGTCGCCGCGCATCTGCCGGGCGCCGCGTTCGTGATCGCCGCCGATTCCGGTCTCGCCGCCGCGGCCGAGCTCGGCCGCCGGGTGGACCTCGTCGTGGGCGATCTCGACAGCGTCGACGTCGACGCGCTCGCCGAGGCCCGAGCCGCGGGCAGCGAGGTGGACGCGCACCCCCGCGAGAAGGACCAGACCGACCTCGAGCTGGCGCTCGACGCCGCGCTCGCCCGCGGCTTCCGCCGGATCACGGTCGTCGGCGGCCACGGCGGCCGGCTCGACCACTTCGCCGCCAACCTGACGCTGCTCGCCGCGCCCCGCTACACGGGCGCCGCGATCGACGCCTGGGTCGGTGACGCCGCCGTCGTCGTCGTGCGCGACGAGGCCGACCTCGAGGGTCGACCGGGCGAGCTGTTGAGCCTCGTCCCGCTCGGCGGGCCCGCCCGCGGGATCCGCACCGAGGGACTGCGCTACCCCCTCGACGACGAGGACCTCGAGCCCGGCACCAGCCGCGGCGTCAGCAACGAGTTCGCGGCACCGCGGGCCCGAGTGACGGTCCGGACCGGCACGCTGCTCGCCATCCGCCCCGACGCCCTCGCCGACGCCCCGCGCTGAGCAACGGCGCCGATCTCTACGAAATCCCCACATCTCCGGCGGGACACCGCGACAGGCGCTCCCTAGCATGGATGACGATGTCTGACGTCCTGACGGCGCCGGTCCCGACCACCACCCGGACCGTCCTCGTCGTGGAGGACGAAGCCTCGATCGCCGAGGCCGTCGCGGCCCGTCTCCGCAGCGAGGGCTTCGCGGTCGAGATCGCCGCCGACGGCCTCGCCGCCGTCGCCGTCTGCGACCGGCTGCAGCCCGACCTGGTCGTCCTCGACCTCATGCTCCCCGGGCTCGACGGCCTCGAGGTGTGCCGGCGGATCCAGCGGGACCGGCCGGTCCCGGTCCTGATGCTGACCGCCCGCGGCTCCGAGACCGACCTCGTCGTCGGCCTGGCCGTCGGCGCGGACGACTATCTGGCCAAGCCGTTCAGCGCCCGGGAGCTGACCGCCCGCGTCCACGCCCTCCTCCGCCGCGTCGAGCGGGCCCCCGAGCGCGCCGCTCGCGCCCGGCTGCGGCTCGGCGCCATCGAGGTCGACCTCGAGGGTCGCCGGGTGCAGCGCGGGGACGAGGAGGTGCACCTCACGCCGACCGAGTTCGACCTGCTCGCCTACCTGGTGAAGCACCCGGGCCGCGTGTTCTCCCGCCCCCAGCTCCTCGGCGACGTGTGGGGCTACCGCGACGGCGGCGGGGCGCGCACCGTCGACTCGCACGTGCGCGCGCTGCGTCGCAAGCTCGGCGCCGACGCGGTGCGGACGGTCCATGGCGTCGGGTACGGGGCTGGGTCGCCGTGAGCCGGCACCGCCTCCCGATCGACGTCAAAGACCTCGACGTCCGCCGGCCCCTCGACGCGTTCCCGTCGATCAAGCTGAAGCTCGGCTTCGTCATCGCGGCCGCCGTCGCCGCCACGATCTTCGTGTTCTGGCTCGGCATCAAGGTCGGGATGTGGCCGTCGGCCAGCGGCATCCTGGCCGGGATCGTCGCCATGGCGATCGTGTGGTTCCTCGCCCGCGGCATGACGTCACCGCTGCGCGAGATGGCGACCGCCGCCGAGGCGATGGCGAAGGGCGACTACAGCCGCCGGGTCACCGCCACCTCCCACGACGAGGTGGGCGCCCTCGCCCGCGCCTTCAACGAGATGGCGGGCGAGCTGGGCGAGACCGACCGGGTGCGACGCGACCTGGTCGCCAACGTCTCGCACGAGCTGCGGACGCCGATCACCGCCCTCCAGGCCAAGCTCGAGAACCTCGTCGACGGCGTCGAGGCGCCCGACCGCGAGACGTTCGAGACGATGCTCGCCCAGGTCGAGCGGCTGGGCCGCCTCGTCCAGCAGCTCCTCGACCTGTCCCGGCTCGAGGCCGGCGTGGTGCCACTCGAGCGGGCCGCCTTCCCGGTCGAGCCGCTCCTCGAGGACGCGGTGCGGGAGCAGCGCCTCCACGGGCCCACGGTCGACGTCGCAGTCGACGTCGAGCCGGCCGACCTCACCGCCGACGGGGACCCCGAGCGGGTCCACCAGGTCGTCGCGAACCTCCTCGAGAACGCGGTCCGGTTCACCCCTTCCGGGGGGACGGTCGAGGTGCGCGCCCGGCGCAGCGCCCGCGGCGTCCGGATCGAGGTCCTCGACGAAGGTCCCGGCATCCCCGAGGCCGACCGGGGCCGGGTCTTCGAGCGCTTCTACCGCGCCGACGCGGCGCGGTCGTCGTTGGACGGCGGGGCCGGCCTCGGTCTCGCCATCGCGCGCTGGATCGTCGACCTGCACGGCGGCGACATCCATCCCGAAGGGCGAACGCCCCGCGGTTGCCGCATGGTGGTGACCCTCCCGGCGGTCGCCCCGTCAGAACCCGTCATCGAGCGAGTGTGAGGAACCCATGGAGCTGACATCGATCGAAGGCGCGGTGCGCCGAATCCGGCGCGGCGAGATGGTGCTGGTCATCGACGACGAGGACCGCGAGAACGAGGGCGACCTCACGATGGCGGCCAGCTGGGTCACCCCCGAGGCCGTGAACTTCATGCTGCGCTGGGCCCGCGGGCTCGTGTGCATGCCGTGCGCCCCCGAGCGCCTCGACGAGCTCCAGCTCGACCCGATGGTCCCCCCCGAGTGCGCCGGCTGCGACACCGCGTTCACGGTGTCGATCGACCACGTCGAGGCCGGCAGCGGGATCGGCGCCGCCGACCGGGCGCGCACGATGCGCCGGGTCGTCGACCGGGACGCCCTGGCGACCGAGTTCAAGCGGCCCGGGCACGTGTTCCCGCTGCGGGCCCGTCCGGGCGGAACCCTCGAACGCCGCGGGCACACCGAGGCCGCCGTCGACCTGGCCCGGCTCGCCGGCCTCCCGCCGGTCGCCGTGATCTGCGAAGTGCTGGCGGCGGACGGCGCGCCGGCCCGGGTTCCCGATCTGGCTGCCTTCGCCGACGACCACCGGATCGCGCTCGTCACCGTCGACCAGGTCGCCGAGCAGCGCCGCGCGCTGGCCCGCCACGACGACCGGGCGCCCCTGCTGCTGTAACGCCCGCCGGCTACGGCTGCAGGCGCTCGACGCGCCAGCTCGATCCGTCACGTGCGTAGCGCAGCCGGTCGTGGAGCCGGTCGTCGCGGTGCTGCCAGAACTCGACCGCGTCGGGTGTGACGAGGTAGCCGCCCCAGAACGGCGGCAGGGGGACGTCGTCGACGCCGAAGCGCTCCCCCACCTCGGCCGCCGCGGCTTCGAGGGTGGCCCGGTCGGCGATCGGCTCGCTCTGGCGCGACGCCCAGGCGCTGATCCGGCTGGCGCGGGGCCGGTTGCGCCAGTACGCCGACGACTCGTCGGCGGACACGCGGGTCACCGGGCCGACGGCCCGCACCTGCCGCCCCTGCTCGGGCCAGTGCCACACCAGCGCCGCCCGCGGGTTCGCGGCCAGGTCGGCGCCCTTCGCGCTGTCGTAGCTGGTGTAGAAGCGGAAGCCGTCGTCGTCGAACCCGCGCAGGAGGACGACCCGGGCGCTCGGCACTCCGGCCCCGTCGGCGGTGGCGACGACCATGGCGTCGGGGGCGGCGACGCCCTCGGCCTCGGCGCCCGAGAACCAGCGGCGGAACTGCTCGATCGGATCGGCCGCGACGCCGGACTCCCGCAGCTCGGCCATGCGCGCCGCTCAGCGGACCCAGGTACCGGGCCGGGCCTGCGCCGCCGTCCCCATGGTGTCAACGTAGTGATCCAAGGCGACCGCTCGGCCCGAATGGGGCGACACGGCGAGGAGCGACCGATGGCGTTTCATCACGTAGCGATCACGACCCGTGACCCGCAGGCGACGCACGCCTTCTACAGCGAGGTCATGGGCTTCAAGCTGGCGCGGGTCGAGGCGATCCCCGCCATCGGCGGCGGTTGGGCCCGACACCTCTTCTACGACACCGGCAACGGCGAGTGCCTGGCGGTGTGGGAGATCCACGACAACCCCGACGTGCCCCAACAGTTCGACCCGTCCATCAGCCGCGGGCTCGGCCTCCCGACCTGGACGAACCACCTCGCGTTCGCGGCCGCTGACCTCGACGCCTTGGCCGCGACCCGGGAGCGGTGGCGCGCCCACGGCTACGACGTCCTGCAAGTCGACCACGGCTGGTGCACCTCGATCTACATCGACGACCCGAACGGCATCGCGGTCGAGTGCTGCTGCACCACCCGCGCCTTCACGGCCGCCGACGCGGCCGAGGCCAACCAGCTCCGGCGCGCCGACCGGCCGCCGCTCGAGGAGCCGAAGGACCCCGAGGCCTACGAGGCGACGACCGCCACCGTCGGCGCCGGCTGAGCCGCCCGCGCCGTCAGTAGCTGTCGAGCACCGGCGGCCGGTCCGAGCAGACGCCGCTGGCCCGCGCCGCGATGAGCTGGACCCGGTCGACCAGCAGCACGTGGATCTGGCGCAGGTACTGGAGCCGGACGTCGAGGCGGTGGGCCAGGGTCGCCCGCCCGCCGCGCAGCAGCCGGTCCCGCAGCGCGGACGCCTTCTGGAACGCCGTCTTGGCGCGCTTGTTCGTCGCCACCAGCCGCGTCCATTGGTTGCGGACCCGCGCGCAGAGCCCGGGGCGAGGGTTCTGGGCCGTGGGCGTCGCAGCGCCCGCCGGCGCGGCCGGCCCGGCGAACACGAGCAGCGTGCCGAGCAGGAGCACGCTCGCGACGAGACCGGCCTGGACCCGGATCCCTCTCCGCGCGCCGGTCGAACCGCCTCGCCCTGGCAGCATCTCGACACCATACGGGCCGCCCTGACCAGCCTCTATGAACTGGAGATGAGGGGTCTATGAGCGATCAGGGGCCAGCGGCGCGGACGCCGACCGGCGGTCGGCGCAGCGCCCGCTCGAGCCGGGCCCGGTTGTAGCGCTGGACGAGCAGGCACGGCACGTTCGCTGCGACGCCGTAGCCGAGCATGGCCAGCGCCAGCCACCACGGGTTCCAGGCGAAGAAGACCGGGCTCAGGGCCAGGATCGCCCAGTGCGTCCACTCGGCCCGGCGGGTCTCGACCCGGAACTGCTCGAGGTACTCGCGGTCGTGGCGCCGGAGGTGACGCTTCGAGAAGCCGCCCCGGAACAGGGACCCCGCCTCCGGGAGCGCGTCCTTCCACACCTTGATGCGCAGCAGCCGCTCGTAGACGCCGCCGTCGCGCTCGGCGGCCCGGAGCCGCAGCGGTCCCTCACGCGACAGCGTCGAGGCCGGGAGCCGGTGCGAGACGTAGCCGCACGCCGCGCTCCACGCCGCCCAGACCGCGGCGTCGATGACCACCAGCACGACGTGGCGGGTCGACGCCACGAGCGCCATCACCGGCGGTAGCCGGCGCCGTCGCCCCGCAGCTTGATCGTCCGGCCCTTCCAGCGGACCTGGCCCCGCACCGCGAGCACGATCGAGGCGAAGAAGACGAGGACGAAGACGCCCGCCAGCACGGGGAACAGGATGGCGGCGACGAGCCCGAAGTTCCCGAGCTGGCGCAGCATCACGTAGCACTGGAGCGCGAACGCGGCGTACACGAACAGCGCGACGACACCGCCCACGACGACGACGCCCGCGGCCGCCAGGAGGCAGCCGGTGATCCACACCACGATCCCGAGCAGGCGCACGATCGGTGTGGAGGCAGCGCCGGCCGCGAAGTTCTTGGCGAACCCCTCGATGAGGCGCGGCGGGCGATCGTACATCCGGAAGGCCAGCACGTCGCCGCCGCCGAAGCACGTCACGGGCTCGTCGGCGGCGACGAAGCGGCGGGCCAGCGCCACGTCCTCGACGACCGAGCGCCGCACCGACCGGAACTCGAGGTGGGTGAGCAGCGCGTCGCGCGTGGCCACCATGCAGGGCCCGAAGGCGGCCCGGCTACGGCGGGGGGGGCCGGGCAGCGCCATGCCGACCCCCATGACCGCGACCAGGTTGAAGAACGCGGCTGCTCGCTCCCACCAGCGCTCCATCACGTGATACGGCTGGACCGACACCAGGCCCCGGTACCGGTCCCACGCGCGGTCGAGGCGGGCCAGCAGGTGCGGCGAGGGGTCCACGTCGGCGTCGAGCGTGACGACCACGGGTGTCTTGGCGGCGCGCACACCCTGGTACCTGTCTCTTATACACATCTCCGAGCCCACGAGACAGGCAGA
>CALEYV010000146.1 GCA_937927875.1 uncultured Actinomycetes bacterium
CGTTCCAGAAGAACGCGCTGTCGGCGATCGCCAAGATCCAGGTCGGCTAAGCGCTGGTCCCGGGAGGGGCGGGTTAGTTTTCCCCCGCCCGCCTCTCCCGGGTCAGTATCCCGGTCAGGAGCAATGGCAACCGAGACCCTCGCTCCCGCAGCCCCGAGGAACCTCTCCGAGGGCGGCGTCCCGCCTGGTCGCATCTCCGACCGGGTGTTCCGGGTGGTCACGCTCGCGGCGGGGCTGCTCGTCCTCGTCATCCTCGGCCTCATCGTCGTGGAGACGGCGGGCCAGGCCCGGTCCTGGCTCAGCGCCGAGGGCCTCGGCACGATCTTCAGCTCGAACTGGGACCCCGCCCACCACCACTTCGGCGCCCTGGCCTTGATCGTCGGCACGCTCGAGGTGGCGTTCCTCGCCCTGCTGATCGCGGTGCCGGTGAGCGTGGGCCTCGCCCTCTTCGTCACCGAAGTCGCGCCCCGGCCGCTGCGCCGCTACTTCGTGTACGCGATCGACCTGCTCGCCGCGGTGCCGTCCGTGGTGTTCGGCCTCTGGGCCATCCACGTCCTCCTGCAGCCGCTGGCCGACGTGTACTCGTCGATCTCGAGCGCCACCGCGGGCATCCCGCTCCTCGACACCCTGTTCGGGAGCCCCAGCCGGTCGGGGCAGGCCGTCATGACGGCGGGCATCGTCGTCGGGATCATGATCACGCCGATCGTCACCGCGATCACCCGGGAGGTGTTCGCGACCTGCCCCGCCTCGCAGAAGGAGGCCGCGCTGGCCCTCGGCGCGACCCGCTGGGAGATGATCCGGGGCTCGATCTTCCCCCACAGCCGCAGCGGCGTCGTCTCCGCGGTCATGATCGGGTTCGGGCGCGCCGTCGGCGAGACGATCGCGGTCGCGCTCGTCGTCGGCTCGAACCAGCGGCTCTCCGCGCACCTCTTCGGCACCGGCGACACGATGGCGAGCATCATCGTCAACGAGTTCGGCGACGCGACCGGCACCTGGCGATCGGCCCTGATCGGCCTCGGCCTCGTCCTGCTGCTCCTCACCGTCGTCATCGGGATCGTGGCCCGGAGCGTGCTCGGGCGGGCCGAGCGCCGGCTGGCGGCCGTCACGTGAGCACCGTCACCGCGCCAGCGACCACGTCGCTGCTGCAGTCCCGGGCCGCCTCGCGGGGGCGCCGGCTGCGGAACCACCTCGCCACCGGGCTGATCATCGGGTCGATGGCGGTGACGCTCGTCCCGCTCGTCTTCCTGGTGATCTTCGTCGTCGGCCGGGGCGGGCACGCGTTCGGGTGGCACTTCCTCACCACCGACATCCCGATCCTGGACCGAGAGATGGGCGGCGGGATGAAGGCCGCCGTCGTCGGCACGCTCCTCATCACCGGCGGCGCGACGGCGATGGCCGTCCCGCTCGGCGTCCTCGGGGCCGTCTACCTGAACGAGTACGGGAAGCAGAGCCGGCTGGCCCGCTTCATCCGCTTCCTCTCCGAGGTGATGACCGGCGTGCCGTCCATCGTGATGGGCCTGTTCATCTACATCCTGTGGACGCTGCACTTCAAGAGCTTCAGCGGGTTCGCGGGCTCGCTGGCGCTCGCCTGCCTCATGCTGCCGATCGTCATCCGGACGTCGGAGGAGATGCTGCGCCTCGTGCCCGACGAGCTGCGGGAGGGCAGCTACGCGCTCGGCAGCCGGAAGGTGCGGACCATCCGCACCGTGGTGCTGCCGCACGCCGCCCCCGGCGTCATCAGCGGCTCCCTGCTGGCGGTGGCCCGGGCCGCGGGGGAGACCGCCCCCCTGCTCTTTGTGATCGGCATCGTCACCGACACGAACTCGAACCTGTTCCACGGCCCGACTACCGCCCTCTCGGCCCAGATCTTCAAGAACGCCATCTCGCCGTTCGTCGGCGCCCAGGACCGCGCCTACGGCGCCGCGTTGACGCTGATCCTGCTCGTCTTCGTGTTCACGGCGCTGGCCCGCGTGGTCACGACCGTCTACGCCCGCCGCACGACCGCGGCCGTCTGACCGGGAGGCAGCCATGCCCGAGGCTCGCAGCGGCACCGCTACAGTCGCCCCTGTGCTCACCCGGCCGCCGGCCGAGCAACACGACGGTACGCGTGAGGTCCTACCGCCCGAGCTGGGGGAGCGCCAGATCGTCTTCGATCTCTCCGACGTCGAGGTTCGCTACCACGGCGTGACCGCGGTGCAGAACGTCGACCTGCGCATCGCGGCCCGCGAGATCACCGCCTTCATCGGTCCGTCCGGGTGCGGCAAGACCACCGTGCTGCGGACCCTGAACCGGATGCACGACATCACCCCCGGGGCCGAGGTCCGGGGCCGCATCACCTACCACGGCGAGGACCTCTACGGCCCCCGGGTCGACGTCGCCGAGGTCCGGCGCCGGATCGGCATGGTGTTCCAGAAGCCGAACCCGTTCCCGAAGTCGATCCACGACAACGTCGCCTACGGGCCCCGCATCAACGGCCACAAGCGCGGCGACATCGGCGACCGGGTCGAGCACGCGCTGCAACGGGCCGCGCTCTGGGACGAGGTGAAGGACAAGCTGCGCCAGAGCGCCCTCGGGCTCTCGGGCGGTCAGCAACAGCGGCTCTGCATCGCCCGGGCCCTGGCGGTCGAGCCGGACGTCGTCCTCATGGACGAGCCGTGCTCGGCGCTCGACCCGATCGCGACGGCGCGCATCGAGGACCTCATGCAGGAGCTGAAGTCCGACTACACGCTCGTGATCGTCACCCACAACATGCAGCAGGCGGCCCGGGCCTCGGACCGCACCGCCTTCTTCACGGCCGAGGTGGACGACGCCGGGCGCCGGGTCGGCCACCTGGTCGAGTTCGACGCCACCGAGCACCTCTTCACCCAGCCCTCCGATCCCCGCACCGAGGGCTACATCACGGGCCGGTTCGGTTGAGCCCATCGTCGTCGCCGGGCAGCAACCCGGAGGTCGGCCCCGTGCTCCCCGATCCCAACGCCTGCCGGCGCCTCATCACCGCCCTCGACAGCGTGCCGGACGGTGTCATCGTGGTCGATGCCGCGGGCAACGAGGAGTTCCGCAACGTCGCCGCGCTGCGGTTCCGCAACGCGCGGCACGCGGAGGCGATCGCCGAGCACGCCGTCGACCAGCTCATCGAGCGGGCTCGACGGGGCGAGGTGGCGGAGCGGGAGCTGCCGCTGTTCGGCCCGCCGCGCGAGGTGCTGGTGCTGCGAGCGCTGCCGCTCGGCGATGAGAGCGAGGCGGCGGGCGCAGTCGCGATCATCCACGACGTCACCGACGCTCGTCGCGTCGAGAGCGTCCGGCGGGACTTCGTCGCCAACGTCAGCCACGAGCTGAAGACGCCGATCGGCGCCCTCGGCCTCCTCGCCGAGACGATCGTCTCCGCCGACGACGTCGAGGTCGTGCGCCGCCTGGCCGAGCAGCTGGTCCGGGAGTCGGACCGGCTCGGCCGCATCGTCGACGACCTCCTCGATCTCAGCCTCATCGAGGCCCAGGCCGCCCCGACCCGGGAGCCGACCCCGGTGCACGTGCTCGTCGAGGAGGCGGTGGAGCGGCTCGGGCCGCTGGCCCTGGCGGGCGGGATCCCGCTGCGCACCGAGCCGATCGACCCCGATCTCGTCGTGAGCTGCGACCCGACCCAGCTCGTCAGCGCGATCACGAACCTGCTCGACAACGCGGTCAAGTACTCCGAGCAAGGCCAGGAGGTCGGGGTGAGCGTCGCCGCCGAGGACGGCCACATCGTCCTCTGCGTGCGAGATCACGGCATCGGGATCCCCTCCAAAGATCTCGAGCGAGTCTTCGAGCGCTTCTACCGGGTCGACAAGGCCCGCAGCCGCGCCACCGGCGGCACCGGCCTCGGCCTCTCGATCGTCCGCCACGTCGCCGAGGCCCACGGCGGTGACGTGACGGTCGACTCGACCGAGGGTGAGGGCTCGACGTTCCGGCTCACAATCCCGCTGGCCGACGCGGCCAGCCACGTTGCGGAGGCATCCTGATGGCCGAGCCGCCCACGATCCTCGTCGTCGACGACGAGCAGTCCTACCGGGACGCGCTGTCGGTGGCGCTGCAGCGCGAGGGCTTCACGGTCGAGACCGCCGCCGACGGCACCGAGGCCCTGGCTCGGTTCGACGCCGCCCGCCCGGCGCTGATCCTCCTCGACGTCATGCTCCCGCAGATGTCGGGGGTCGACGTCTGCCGGGAGCTGCGGACGCGCTCCCAGGTCCCGATCATCATGGTGACGGCCCGCAACGCCGAGATCGACGCCGTCGTCGGCCTCGAGGTCGGCGCCGACGACTACGTCACGAAGCCGTTCCGGCTCCGGGAGCTGGTGGCGCGGGTGCGGGCGGCGCTGCGCCGAGCCCCGAGCGCCGACGGGCCGACGCCGGCGGTCGAGATCATCGAGGTCGGCGACGTGAAGCTCGACGCCGCCCGCCACGAGGTGTTCGTGCACGACTCCCTGGTCCCGCTGCCGCTGAAGGAGTTCGAGCTCCTCGAGCTGCTCCTCCTGAACGCGGGCCGGGTCCTCACCCGCGACGTGCTCATCGACCGGATCTGGGGCCCGAACTACTACGGCGACACCA
>CALEYV010000147.1 GCA_937927875.1 uncultured Actinomycetes bacterium
CACTGGGACCTGAAGGCCGCGCCCGGGCCCGCGGTCGCCGGTCAACCCACGATGGAGGTCGACGCGGCTGATCCCGCCACCGGCGCGACCCGGGCCCGCTTCTATCTCGACCGCACGACCGGCACCTTGCTCCGCCGCGACGTGCTCGATGCCAACGGCGAGCTGCTGCGCGAGGTCGGCTTCGAGGCCATCGCCCCGGTCGGGTCCGCGCTGCCGACCTCGCCGCCCCGGCACGCGGCCCGCGACGAGCCCCGACCGCTGACCGCGGTCCCGAGCGGCGACCCCGCGCCGGAGACCATCGGGCGCGGCTACCAGCTGCTCGGCACGTACCGGCAGCCCGACGGGTCGGTCCAGCTGTACTACAGCGACGGGCTCTTCACGCTCTCGCTGTTCGAGCAGCCCGGCACGGTCGACTGGGACGCCCTCCCGGCCGGCGACGAGCAGCGGGTGCGCGGCGTCGAGACGCGCGCCTACCCGACGCCGACCACCAGCGCGGTGGTGTGGGGCCTGCACGGGGTCGTGATCACCTGCGTGTCGGACGCCCCGCCCGACCAGGCCCGGCTCGCGGTGCAGGATGTGGTGGGCGGCGGCGCCGGCAGCAGCGTCGGCGACGACATCGCGCGCTTCGTGCTCGGGCCCTTCGGCTGGGACTGAGTCGACCGCCGGCGCGTAGCGTGCCGGCGTGGCACGCCCGGCGGTGGCGGCGCAGCCGAAGGTGGCGTTCGTGCTGGCGGGGATCGGCGGCTTCGTCGACGCGGTCGGCTTCCTCACCCTCTTCGGGCTCTTCACCGCCCACCTGAGCGGCAACACGGCCCGGCTCGGCGTCGAGCTGGGACGGGGCGAGATCGCCACCGCGCTCACCTACGCGGTGCCGGTGGTCGTGTTCTTCGCCGCCGTCGCGCTCGGCGCGGCGTGGACCGAATCGTGCAAGACGACGGGCCGACGCGCCCTCGGACCGCTGCTCGTCACCGAGGCCCTGCTGGTGACGCTCTTCCTCACCCTCGGCACGGTGCTGCGCGACGCCGGGTCACTGACGCCCCGCTCGGCCGCGTACTACGGCCTGGCCGTGACCGCGGTGTCGGCGATGGGGCTGCAGACGGCGTCGCTGCGGCACGCGGCCGGCGTCATGGTGAACACGACGTTCATCACCGGCATGACGGTGTCGCTCGCCGAGGAGGTGGTGGCCTCGGCCCGGGGCCGGGACCCCGAGGCCCCGCGCCGGGCGCGGGTCCATGCGGTGCTGCTCGGCGCGTACGTCGTCGGCGCGGTGCTCGGCTCCGCGCTCGACACCGCGTGGGGACTCTGGGCGCTGGTGGCGCCGATCGTGACGCTGGTTGCGCTCCGAGTCGCCGTGGGCGACGAGCCGGCGGGGTAGCGCGGGGTCAGCGAGTGGCGAGGCGACGCTGGCGCAGGATGCGCCGACGCTCCCGCTCCGAGCAGCCGCCCCACACGCCGTGGTCGATGCGGAACTCGAGCGCGTACTCGAGGCATTCGGTCCGCACGCCGCACTCGGCGCAGACCCGACGGGCCCGCTCGACGCCGACGCCGTCAGAAGGGAAGAACGCGCCCGGGGCTGCCTCCCGGCAGCGAGCGCGCAACATCCAAGATGGGGTCTGGTGATCAGGCCGGGGAAGATCGTCCATGTCAGTGCAACGGGGCCGGTTCCGGGTCGGTTCCCAGCTTCGCCGCCCATAGTTTGGCCGCTGGCGGCGCCGAACCCAAGATCCGCGTCGGCGGGGCCGGGGACGGCGGCCCGGCGCAGGGCTGGAGCCGGGAGGACACCGTCATGATCGAGGAACCTAGCCCGGGCGGCCCGACCGGCTCTGCCTCCCGTCCCGCCCCGGCCGGACCGGGGCCCGGCCCCGGGGCCGGGGATGGGCCGCCGCCCCACGACCAGCCGGCCGGGGGGCCGCTGCGCCCGCTCCTGCTCGGCGCGGTCGTCGGCGCGCTGGTGGGCGCGGTCGCGGCCGGCGGCATCGTGGCCGCGGTCGACGACTCGGGCGGGTCGACGGTGACGAAGGTGATCAGCCAGCCGCCGGCGACGCAGCTGGCGCGACCGTCGACGCAGCTGGCCGGCAACGACATCGCGACGATCGTCAACCAGGCCGAGCCGTCGGTCGTCGCCATCACGGTCAACGGCGGCCCGACCAGCAGCAACGGCGCCGCCGGGACCGGGTTCGTCATCTCGCCCGACGGCTACGTCGCGACGAACAACCACGTGGTGGAGGGCGCGAACCGCATCCAGGTCCAGTTCACGAACGGCCGCACCGTCGACGCGCGGCTGGTGGGTCGCGACCCTTCGACGGACCTGGCGGTCGTCAAGGTCGACGGCACCGGGCTGCCGGCCGCGCAGCTCGGGAGCTCCGACGGGGCGCAGATCGGCGACTCGGTGGTGGCGATCGGGAACGCGCTCGCGCTTCAGGGTGGCCTGACCGTCACCAACGGGATCATCAGCGGCAAGAACCGGCAGGTCCCGGAGCAGACCGGGGCGGTGCTGTTCGGCATGCTCCAGACCGACGCCGCCATCAACCCCGGCAACTCGGGCGGCCCGCTCCTCGACTCGCAGGGGCGGGTGATCGGGATCAACACCGCGGTCGCGAACACGGCCCAGAACATCGGGTTCGCGATCCCGATCAGCAAGGCCATCCCGGTGTTCGACGACCTGCGCAGCGGCCGCAAGCCGGCGTTCCTCGGCGTCAGCACCCAGGACCTCACGCCCCAGATCGCCAGCCAGCTCAATGTCAGCGTGACCCAGGGCGCGGTCGTCACCCAGGTGAGCAGCGGCACGCCGGCCGCGACGGCCGGCGTGCGCAAGAACGACGTGATCGTCCAGCTCGACAACACGCCGATCACGGCCGCCAGCGACCTGCAGACCGCGATCCGCTCGCACCAGCCCGGTCAGACCGTCTCGGTCGTCGTGGTGCGCGGCTCACAGCGACTGACGCTGTCGGCCCGGCTCTCGACCCGACCCGACCCGACCGGGTAGCCGACGGATCAGCGGCGGGCCTGACGGGCCAAGGCCGCGAACGCCTCAGCGGCGGGTGACACCCCGCTCCGGCGGCGGACGAGGCCGATCGCGCGGCGCAACCGGGGACGGAGCGGCCGCGCCACGGCGCCCGCGCTCGCGGCGCGGCCGGCGACCGACCGGGTCACGAACGACGCGCCGGCGCCGGCGAGCACCAGCGGGACGATCGCCTCCCGCTGGTCCGTCTCGACGACGATCTGCGGCTCGACGCCGGCCGCGCGCAGGGCGCGTTCGGCGAGCCGACGGGTCGACGTGCCGGGCCGGCTCGTCACCAGCGGCACCGCGCGGAGCTCGGAGACGGGGAGCGCGTCGCCGGACGCGCCCGCGCCCGGGGGGAGGATCACGAACAGCTCGTCGTCGAAGAGGTGCTCGGTCACCACGTCGGGCCCCTCGACGGGGAGCTCGGCGAGGCCGAGCTCGCAGCGACCGTCGCGGACCAGGGCCACGACGGCGTCGGCGCTCTCGGGCTCGACAATCCGCACCGCCACCTGCGGGTAGCGGTGCCGGAAGTCGCCGACCAGGGGCGCCAGGGGATCGGCGGCCAGGGTCGGGAGCGCGACGAGGTCGAGGGTCCCGGCCTGCAGGCCGGCCACCGCCGCGACCGCGTCCCGGGCCGTGCTGGCCTCGCGCAGCAGCCGCCGGGCCGGGCCGAGGAACGCCTCCCCGGCCTCGGTGGGGACCACCCGTCGCCCGAGCCGCAGGAACAGTGCGACGCCGAGCTCGGCCTCGAGGCGGGCCACGCCCTGGGACAGCGACGGCTGGCTCACGTGCAGGGCGGCCGCGGCCCGGCCGAACCCGCCGTGGTCGACGATCCCCACCGCGTACTCCACCTGCCGCAGCTCCATAGGTTCTGTCTATCAGAACCATCCAGAGATCCAGTTGGACCTTTGGATCGATCCGGGTTCCCATGAGGGGGTGGACCTCGGAACGCTCGCCGCCGCGCTGGCGATCGGCGCCGCGGTCGGCTTCCTCGGGGGCCTGTTCGGCAAGGGCGGCTCGGCCATCGCCACCCCGCTGCTGGCCGCGGTGGGCGTCCCCGCCATCGTCGCGGTGGCGTCACCGCTCCCGGCCACGATCCCGGCCACCCTCCTCGCGGGCGCCGCCTACTGGCGGGCCGGGCTCGTCGACCGGGCGCTGGCGCGCACCTGCATCCTGGTCGGCGCGCCGGCGACCGTGGTCGGCGCCGTCGCGACGCACTGGATCGGCGGCGGGCCGCTCGTCACCGTCACCGAGATCGTGCTGGCCGGCCTCGGCCTTCGCGTCCTGCTCAACCCCCACGACCCCCACGAGGTGGCCCGCGAGCTCGCGCATCCCGAGGTCGTGGCCGTCGCGGTGGCGCTGGTGGTCGGCCTCGCCTCGGGCCTGCTCGCCAACAGCGGCGGGTTCCTGCTCGCCCCCCTCTTCGTGGTCGCGCTGCGGCTCCCGATCAAGGAGGCGTTCGGCACCTCGCTCGTCGTCGCCGGCGCCCTGGCCGTCCCGGGCACCGTCGTACACGCCGCCCTCGGGCACGTCGACTGGGCGCTGACCGCCGCCTTCGCGGCCGGGTCCATCCCGCTGGCGCAGGTCGGCGTGGCCACGGCGCTTCGAACCGCCGGCCACCGGATCGAGCGCGTCTACGGGGTCGCGATCACGCTCCTCGCGGTCGGGCTGCTCGTCGCGGGCGCCTGAGCCGGCCGGGGCCGCCGGTAGGGTGGGTGTGATGGCCATCAACCAGGACGAGCTCGAGCAGCTCCCGCCCCAGGGTCACGTGAAGCTCGTGTACCTGGGCCCGGTCTCGCCGCACTGGGACGTGCACGGCGTCTTCGGCGACGGGCGCGTCATCGACGAGTTCCGCCAGCGGGCGCTGGCCCGGCTGCAGCTGCTCCCCCCGCACGACCCCCAGTTTCGGCGCAACCGGGAGCGGGTCAACCGGGACGCCGAGCGCGAGCGCCTCATCATCGAGTGGGACCTCGGCTACCCCGAGGAGGAGCCGGCGCGCTGAGCGCCGGGGTCAGGCGTCGGCGCCGGGGCTGAAGTCCTCGGAGTCGCCGGCGCCGTGGAGGCCGGTGGCGACGAACACCACCCGGTCCGCCACGTTCACCGCGTGGTCGGCGATGCGCTCGTAGTGACGGCCGACCAGCGCCAGCTGCACCGACTCGAGCAGCTGCCCCTCGTCGACGGCGCCCTCCCGGCTCATGATGTAGCGGAAGAGGCTCTTCGTCAGGTCGTCCATCACGTCGTCCATGTCGAAGACCGCCGCCGCCCGGGACGGGTCGTTGTCCGCGAAGGCGTCGATGGCGAGCCGGATCTCGCTGGCGGCCTGCTCGCCCATCCGGCTGATGATCCCCCGCAGCTTGGGGTCGATGCTGTGGGGGTAGAGCTGGCGGGTCGCCTTCACCACGCTCTTCATGAGGTCACCGCTGCGCTCGAGCTCGTGGCCGATCCGCAGCACCGCCAGCATCAGGCGCAGGTCGCCCGCCATCGGCTGCTGGCGGGCGATGAGCACGAAGCAGTGGTCCTCGATGGCGTAGGCGAGCTCGTCGATCACCGCGTCCTGCTCGACCACGCGCTCGGCGGCCGCGAGGTCGGCGTCGAGGAGGGCCTGGGTGCCGGCCGCCACCGCCTCGGTGACCAGGGCGCCGAGGCGGATCACGTTGCCCCGCAGGTCGACGAGCTCCTCGGCGAAGACCTTCCGGGCCTCCTCGGCGCTCGGCGCGGTGGTGCTCACAGGCCACATTGTGGCGTAGCAGCAACGGGCGCGGCTCCGGGCCCGGATCCCGTCACTGCACGTTCACCAGCGCTTCACCTGCTCGCCACGTCGTCGTCGGCGGCTCGCCAGACGTGCTCCGTAGCCTCCCCAACGAGTCATACGTCGTCCACGAGGAGGACTCACCGATCATGATTCTCCGCACGCGCCTCCTGCGCCGGGCCATGGTGCCGGTGCTGGCGCTCGGGCTCGCAGCCACCGCTTCGGTCGGCCTGGCGAGCGCATCCACGGGGCAGAAGGGACAGCCAAAGGTGGGCGCGGCCACGCTGAACGGCTCGGGGTCGACCTTGACCGCGGCGTTCCTGCAGGCGGTGATCGCGCAGTTCAAGACCGCCCAGCCCAACGTGACCGTCAACTACAGCGGCGGGGGGTCCGGCAAGGGCCGCACCGACTTCTCGAATGGGGTCGTGCAGTTCGCGGGCACCGACGCGCCGTACGCGGCGGGTGCCGCGCCGAGCAAGCCCTTCGACTACATCCCGACCATCGTCTCGCCGGTCACGCTGTCGTACAACGTGTCGGGCCTGAAGAACCTGCAGCTCACGGCGGACACGATCGCCGGGATCTTCCAGGGTCAGATCAAGACGTGGAACGCCCCCGAGATCCAGAAGGACAACCCGAAGGCGAAGCTGCCGAGCACGACGATCACGATCGCCCGTCGCTCCGACAGCTCGGGCACGACCCAGAACTTCACGAGCTACCTGGCGTCGGCGTCGACGAAGTGGACGCTCACGCCCGCCGGCGGCTCCGCGACCGTCAACTGGCCGGCGAGCTCGGTGGGTGGGAATGGCAGCACCGCCGTCGCCAGCAACGTCAAGAACACCGACGGCGCGATCGGCTACATCGACTACTCGGACGCCAAGGCCGCGGGCCTGAAGTTCGCGTCGGTGAAGAACGCGTCGGGCAAGTTCATCGCCCCGTCGCTCGCCAGCGCGACGCAGGCGCTGGTCGGCGTGCAGCAGAACCCGGACGAGACGTACAACCCCCTGAACACCAAGAACAAGGCGGGGTACCCGATCACGTCGCCCACGTACCTGCTCGTCGCCTCGACGCAGTCGGACGCCACGGTCGGTAACGCGGTGAAGGCGTTCCTCACCTTCATCGAGGACAACAGCACCAAGCTGGCGGCGGCGGTCGACTACGCCCCGATCCCGGCCTCGTTCCAGAAGAACGCGCTGTCGGCGATCGCCAAGATCCAGGTCGGCTAAGCGCT